>CALEUX010000009.1 GCA_937920475.1 uncultured Marinilabiliaceae bacterium | reverse complement strand
TTCTGTTATACTCCGAATGGCACTGAATATCATCAAAAATGAAAAATCGACCAAAAGGAGTGTTAAGGGCAAACGACTTAAGGCCGGGTGGGATAATGAATACCTTATGAAGCTACTCGATTTTTAATGCGTTTGCCCTGCTATTGATTTTACAAAATGAGGCATGGTCTGTTTTATTTTTTACATTTGTATTTTAAAATTACTGAATTGGGATGAGGATAAAACCTTTATTACTAATAGTTGCAGGATTTATATACCTGATGGTACCCGGAGGATGCAACCAGGACGAGTTGTGTTTGTCGAACCAGCACGCCCTTCAAACCGGATTTTACTCGGCGTTTAATGTTAAGCGCGATTCTGTTTTGAAAAATACGGATGTATATGGGCTTGATTTTAATAATTTAATTTATGAGAATCAGGATATCAGTAAAATGTTTTTGCCTCTTTCGTTTCAGGATGACACTTCTGTTTTTGTAATTTCCAATAATTCGTTGTTCGACACCATTTGGGTGGTACACAGCAAGGAGCTGCTTTTTATTTCGAGGGAATGTGGGTTTACTTTCGATTTTACTATTGATACCGTTTTATATACCAAAACCTTTGTTGATTCGGTTGCGTTGTTTTACCCAAAGGTAATCTATGGCGAAAATGTTGAAAATGTTAAGATATATCTTTATTAGTCTTTCCCTTGGAGCAGGAATTGTTGCCGGCGCTCAGGTTCAAAAGGAGAAGTGGCAACCCTCGAAAGGATTTACGCTTGGAGTAAATGTGGCGGGACCTGTAAATAAGGCTTTTGATAAAAGTCGTTCGGGCATTTCTTTTTTATCTCGGATGTCGGTAAAGGACCAAATGATGTTTTTGGCCGAAGCTGGCTATGAAAATGTTTCGTTCAGCAAAAAGCGATACCACTACACCTCCAATGGTACCTTCTTAAAAGCGGGCCTCGAGTATGATGTTTTTAAAGAAAAGGAAGCCGGAAGCAACGATAATTTATTGTTTGGTCTTCATTATGGATATGCCTTGCAGGAACAGAGTGCTTCTTACTTTATAATTGAAAATGGTTATTGGGATGATTACACCGGTAGTATAGGAACCAACACCGTAAATACCCATTGGATTGAGCTAACAGGTGGACCCCGAATGGAGTTGTTTAAAAACTTTTACATAGCCTGGACTTTCCATATTAAGGTTGCTATATATCGCGACAACCCCAATATTTTAGCGCCTTACCTTATTCCCGGTTTTGGCAATGGCGACAACCGGCTGAATGCAGGCTTCTCGTACACCATGGAGTATTTAATTCCCTGGAAAAAGGGGAAAACAAAATAGTATGACTCAGGTGAAACAAACCTTTTCAATGGTTTCTACCACACCGTTATTGTCGTTATCGTATTCAGTTACAAACCGTGATACTTTTATTATTTCAGGATGGGCATTTTTCATGGCAAAACTATATCCGGCCAGTTCCATCATTTCATAATCGTTTAAGAAATCGCCAAAGGCCATAATTTCGTCGCGGTTAAAACCAAGTTCTTTTTGAATTTTTTCCAGCGCAGAACCTTTATTGGCCGATATGTGCGAAATATCCATCCATTGTCTGCCCGATACCACCACTTTATATTGGTTTTCAAACTGCCTGAAGTGTGGATAAATATTTATTTCGGCATCTGCAAAGTCAAAAAGAGCCAGTTTTAATACTGTATCGTTGGCTTGCGTTAAATCATCCAGAAATACCACTTTGCTGTAATATTTATTTACTTCGGCTACAAATCGCTGGTCCCGACTTTCGATATAGGCAGCATTTTTACAGCACAAAACCAGACCAATACCGATTATTTTCCGGGCAATTTTTATAAACTCAATCGTAGCATTAAAATCCATGGGATTCACATGCAAATCGCGCCCCCGGAAACTGACGTAGGTTCCATTTTCAGCTATGAATAAGGTATTATGGGCAATTGGATAAAACGTTTCTTCAAGGTTAAACAATTGACGGCCACTGGCTACCGAAAACAGGATGCCTTTGTCAGTCATTTTTTTGTGAAGCGCCCAAAACCCCGGATGGATATTTTTATTACTATCGAGTAAAGTTCCGTCTAAATCAGTTACAATCAGCTTTATCATTTTAATTTTTTCAATACTCTGCAAATTACAAAATATTTATATTCTGCAATTTAGCTTTATGCTTTTTTAAAAATTGTTGGCTTATTTTACAATCAGTTTTAGCTTTTTCCAAATTTCATCATGAAAAAAGAATGGAACCGGAACATCATCGGGCGATTCGCCCATGCGCACCATGACGAGATTTTTCGACGGTACAACACTTACAAACTGACCGTTTTTCCCCAAACCGGTAATTAAATCGGAAGGAGCATTGGGTGAAATAGTCCATGGAAACACCAATTGTGACATAGGGGCCCGGTATGATTCTTTGCCATTTAACCACCACAAATATCCATAGGATTTATTCAGGTTTTGAGAAGTGTTAACCATTTCGTTAAAGAAAGTTTTATCAGAAACAACAGCCACATCATTCCAAGAGCCTTTATTGAGTACCAGCAAGCCAAATCGGGCCATGGAGCGGGCATTGCTAAAATAGACATGGTCGTTGTTTATCCACTGCCAGAAACCATCCAGTCCAATTTTAGTGGCAATTTTTTCGTTAAAATATTCATCAAAGCTTTTGCCAACAGCATTTTCAATTACCTGGTCTAAAAGGGTATAAGGTGCATTGTGGTAAGCCCAGCGTGTTCCGGCATCGGCTTTATACAGCAGGTTTTCAGCACTAAAATCATGGTTGTCAGCAACACCATCGTCTAATCCGGTAGTCATGGTTAGCTGGTGGCGGATGGTAATTAAATTTTCTTTATCAGCATTTAATGAAGTCCAGTTTTCACCCAGATACTCGGATGTTTTATCTTGTATCGACAGAAAACCTTCCTGCTGGGCAATTCCGGTAAGCATTGCTGTAAGCGTTTTTCCGGCTGAAGCCCAGTACCAATAAGAAGAACTGTTAAAATTGTTATTTCCTATGATGGTTTTACCGAAATAAGCCTCAATCACAATTTTGCCATCTTTCAATACAATAAAAGCCCGGGTACCGTTGGTTTCAAGTAGGGTAAGTAAATCCGGGATTTTGTCGGTATCCCATCCCAGTTCTTCAGGTGAGACGGTTTCCCAGATAGCATTGCCGTTGGGAGGGAAATAGAGGTTTTGCTCTGGATCATGTTCTGTTTTTGAACAGGCTGCAAAAGCAAAAAAGGCTAATATGGCAACGAGTTTCCTCATTTTCAATCAATAAAACGTTTTACAATGTCATGGTAGGCATCTATTCTTCGATCGCGAAAAAAGGGCCAAATCCGTCGCACTTGCTCCGAACGGTCGAGTGAAATATCAACAACTAAATTTTCTTCCTGTTCATTTCCTGCTATGGCAATCATTTCTCCTTGGGGACCGACAACAAAACTATTGCCCCAAAACTGAATGCCGTTGGTAACGCCCGATGGGTCGGGCTCGTGTCCCACCCGGTTAACCGATACCACCGGCAACCCATTGGCCACAGCATGTCCAAGTTGTGAAATAACCCAAGCCTCTTTTTGCCTGTTTTTTTCATCTATGCTGTCGGTACTTTCCCAGCCAATGGCGGTTGGATAAATGAGGAGGTCGGCCCCACGCATGGCCATAAGGCGTGCAGCTTCGGGGTACCATTGGTCCCAGCAAACCAGAACACCAAGCTTTCCAACAGATGTTTGAATGGGTTCAAAACCCAAATCGCCTGGCGTAAAGTAGAATTTTTCGTAATAGGCGGGGTCGTCAGGGATGTGCATTTTTCGGTATTTTCCGGCAATGGAACCATCTTTTTCAATGACCACAGCGGTATTGTGGTACAAACCCGGAGCGCGACGCTCAAAAAGGGAGGTGACAATTACCACGTTTAGTTCACTGGCCAGTTTTCCAAAACGCTCTGTGGAAGGCCCGGGAATGCTTTCTGCCAAGTCAAACACCGAAGTGTCTTCGGTTTGACAAAAATAAAGACTGTTGTGAAGTTCCTGTAAAACAATAAGCTGAGCTCCCCGGGCAGCCACTGCACGAATGTTTTTCTCCAGTTTTTTAAGGTTTTCGGCTATCTCCGAACTGTTGCTTTGCTGAATAAGACCGGTTTTAATGCTTCTCATCCTTATTGGTTTTAAGTATATGTATCTGGTTAAATTTAGTTTTCTGGTTTTATTAAAGACTCTTAGATTTTTAGATACTAGACAGAAAGAAAAGACTTAATAGATATTAAAGATAAACAAGACTGTTAAGTTATTATGCTTATTTTAAGCATGTTACTTTTTGTGTCTATTTCCGATGAACCGGAACACGTGTCTAAAAGTCTTTTCCCGATACTCGGGACTTCGCGTCTTATGTCTAAGAAATAATTTTAAACAGTTTCTAAGTTTTTGTACTCCTTTTTTAAATTGCTATCGCTGTTATTGTTTTATTACGCCTTTAAGCAACTGCATGGTAACACAATGCAACGATCCATGCTGTTTAATTAACGCTGTACAATCAATGCCTATTATTTCGCGGTCGGGGAATGCCAATGCCAATTGGTTAAGGGCCATTTGGTCGAGGGGCGATTGATACGTTGGTACTAAAACCGCGCCATTTATTATCAGGAAGTTGGCATAAGTGGCAGGCAGACGGTCGCCCATGAAATAAACAGGCTCAGCCATTGGGAGCGGAATCAGATTATAGTTGGTTCCATCCATGGTTTTTAAGGCTTTTAATTCCTGTTCCATGTTAAACAAGGCGTTATAATGCTCATCTGCCGGGTTGCTGCACTGAACATAGGCAATGGTGCGGGTATCGCAAAAGCGGGCAAGGGTATCGATATGGCTGTCGGTATCGTCACCGGCTAAATAACCATGATTAAGCCACAACACCCTGCTTAAGCCAAGGTTTTCTTTCAGGTATTGTTCAATTTGGCTCTTATCCCATTGGCCGTTTCGGTTGGGCGATAACAAACACTCGGTGGTGGTCAGCAAAGTTCCTTCGCCATCTGATTCGAGACTGCCGCCTTCGAGCACAAAGTTAAGCCGGTTGCAATATTGCACCTGTTGAGCAAACAGGTTACGTTTAAACAACTGTTGGCTTATAAGATTGTCTTTATCCGCCCCAAACTTGAGTCCCCAGCCGTTGAATTTAAAATCCATTAATACCGGGGAGCCGTTATTTTCGATAAATATTGGGCCAAAATCGCGAGCCCAGGTATCATTGGTTTCCACTTCAATACAATGTACCCGGCCATTGAAAATGCTGCTCAGTTGCTTAGCTTCATCAGCATCGTTCACCAAAAGCCAAACATCCTGAAACCTGGCAATGGTTTCAATAATTTCGGAAAAACAAGATTGAACTTCTTCCAGCATATCGGCCCAGTCGGTACCCTTGTGTGGCCAGGCCAGCATTACGGTACTTTGTGGGGCCCATTCGGCCGGGAAAACAATTTTATTCATACAAGTTGTTTAAATCAGCAGCACATAAATCTGTCATCAGTTCGCTTACCTTGGCAACAATGGCATTAAAACAGGCTTCACCCTTTGCAGTGGATGATTTTTCAGGATTTCCTATGCCGGTATCAGCAGTTACCTGGCTCCATTTACGTTCGGCCCATGCCCATTTTTGTTTAAGAGCAGCGATGCGGAACTTTTTGGCATGTCCATTTCCGGCTTCATTCAATGGTCGTACAAGATGAGGTTGCAGCAACAGCATCAGGCTGGTTTCCATTTCACCGGCATGTTCGCCACGATTTTCAAAAAAATCTTTTTCATCAACAGACTGCCAATAATTGCAACTTACAATTAGCATGCCCGGGAATTTCAATCCCAGTTCGCGAATCATTTGTTTAAAATCGTTGCCGCCATGACTGTTCAGGATGAGCAGTTTGTTGATGTTGTGTCGGGAAAGATTGTCCACCACATCCTGAAGAATTAAAAACTGGGTAGACGGATTCAGGTTGATATCCAGCTTAATATCATGTTGGCCGGTATTTACACCATAAGGAATGGTGGGCAAAACCATAACACCTGCACCTTTTTCCCAAGCCACCCTGGCCGAAGCTTCGGCAACACCATCAGCCAAAATATTATCGGTAGCATAGGGCAAATGATAATTGTGTGCTTCAGTGGCGCCCCAAGGTAAAACAGCCAGTTGTATTTCCGATTGTTTTACCTGTCTCCAGGTTGTTTCGGTCAGCAAATAAGGTCGCATTTTTTTCTAGATTTCGTTGATATCCGACTGTAAATAATCTTTCACTTCGAGGAAAGCTTTTTCAAGGCGCACCATGCGGTCGATTAGAAAATACATCATTTCGGGCCAGTGTTCCTGGTCGTGAATGTCGCCAGGCTGTTCGCAAAAAACGCGGCAAACCTGCTCGCCCGTATCTTTTTCGTAAACATAATCCCATTTTAATGGCTCTCCAAATTCCGACTCAAAAATTGATTTGCAGGCCAGCAGCTTTTCATATAAAACCAATCGGCGCTCTTCGCTGGAATGGTTAATTTCCAAAGCAACCTGAGCCTTTAGCCGGTCAACATCGAATCTTAAATCCAATCCTTTAATGCCGGTACTATCATAAATCCAGAATTTTTTCCGTCCCTTTTGGCCAGGCAGCCGCCGGGTTCGGTTATTGAGTTTATTCCAGAACTCCAGTCGGATGGCTTTTGCTTCGTCTTTGCTGTACATAAATAATTTCTTTCAGGAATCTTCGTCTTTCTTTTTTCCCGATGACAAAATTAAGAAAATGAGATAAGATGTACCCATTCCCATCATGGCAATACTGATATATTCCATGGTTTGAGATGGGCCATGAATCATTCCAAATCCGGCTACTATAAAAAGAACGGCAACAATGGCAAGTATCTTCTTCATGTTTCAATATTTTATCCGAAGAACAACCTGAGGCCTGGTTTGTTCTTAAAAGGTATAACGAAACGATAAAAGAGAACGATGAGTTGTATAGTATTTCAGGTTATTGGGTTTTCCTTTTTCATTAAAAGAACTTACAAACTGTCCTGCAGCTTCATCAAAAGTTTGCCCATAAGCAGCCTGATTAAAAATATATTCTACGCCAACCCATAAATGTGTACCAATTAAATATCTCAACCTGGGAGAAACAAGCACAATATTTCCAATGTTTGCATCGCGCCCGAGCTTGTCGCTCACAATAATCTCTTCTGAAGCGCCCAAATTGGTAATCCTACCAACAAAAAGTCCGGGGTCCCAGGTTTTACTGGTGGTGCCCATATCTATCCAAAGCGAACGGGTGTAAAGCGACTTGTATTCAGGTTTTTTACCGGTTGATGCCACTGTGCGTCCCAAACCACCATGTAGGGCATGCTCCGTTAGGTTTCCGCCATAAATGGTTCCTGCTCTGATAATGAGTGGCTGAGTTTTGAACCGTACCGATGCGCTGTAATGATAGCTCCCAGTTGTGGTTGGCTGTGCTGTTGGTTCCACAGCGTAGGGGATTGCCAGAGTTTTATAACCTGCAGTGAAACTGGCCCAAACAGGTCCTGTACTACCTGCTTTTACCTGTAAGGCAACTTCGGGAGTTGCGCTTTCTTCCGAACCTCTGGCGAAACCTGCTGAACGAAAAGCTCCTTGTTCAATCAATGACGCTGAAAGTTCAAGTTTGTCGGTTGGCTTATAGGTAAATCGTAACTGAGCATTGCGGCTAAGTGGATGAACCGGTACTCCAACCCCGGCATTCAAGGTTTGTGGAAAATTTTCGGGAATAAAAAATGGATGCCAGGTTTGTCCTGCCAGCACCGACACTTTTGAATAGCCTATTTGTATGTATCCATGACGCAACATAAAATCGCCATCACCGCCAAAGTTTCCGCCGGCAAAGTCGCCTTCTATCATGGCAAAAGTGGTAAAATTATTAACTGTAGGTCCTTTCACATGCAAACTGAAACGCGAATGTACCGAACCCATATCCAGTTCGTTACGGCTGTTTAAATCTTTACCATCGTTATCCAGTTTAGCCGATAAAGGATATAAAATAATGTGGTTGTGTCGAACGGCTTTACTTACCCGAGAATCATGTATGGCATCGAAACCCACAAAACCATGAATTTCTATATCGAACTTTTTCTCTTGACCTGAAGCATTCATCAGAAACAGACTCACGAAAACCAGCAGTGTAAATAATTTTGTCATAAAAAGCTTTTAATTTGATATTATTGAATGGTGATTATTTCAAAAATAGGGCTTATGGTTAAAAGTTCTGACTCTATGCCTCAACACAAAAGAAACTGCTTAATATTCAATGTGTTTAAGGGTGCGAAAAAACAAAAATTTATTTAAAGTACCAAATATACCAGAACAATTACCGGAACATTGGATTACTGCCCATTAAATGGGCATAAGTCTGTTATACAATATTTCTGTGTCAAAGGTTTTCATCAGATTTAAATATTTCATTACCGAATTTAATGTTTCTTTATTTATATTTATTGGCTGTTTAAACTTTGTTTCAACAAGGATAGATGCGAAGCATTATGTAGTTTTCCACAAAGGTGAAGAGTTAATGGTTTTATAAAGAGATTCTGATTCTATCCTACTTAAAATATTACAGTTTAAGCAGACTCATAATTCCTTTTTTGGATGGCATTGCCTAAAATTTTAAGAGTTATTTCTGAATAATAATTTTTATGAAACAGTTTATACGGTTTATTTCCGCATCGTGGTTAATGGGCGGACTTTTTATTATACTGGCTGCCGCTATGGCTATGGCCACTTTTATTGAAAACGATTATGGTCCGGCTGCCGCAAAAGCATTGGTATATAATGCCTGGTGGTTTGAATTGATTTTTCTGATTCTGGCGCTGAATATGTTGGGTAATATTTGGTTATTTAGAATGGGGCAAAAGGGCGATATACCCATATTCTTATTTCACGTTTCTTTTTTGATAATTATTATAGGTGCCGCCATTACCCGTTATATCGGTTACGAAGGTATGATGCATATCCGTGAGGGTGAAAGCGCCAATTATATTACCTCAACCGATGCCAATATCACGCTTAGACTTACCACATTGGAAGATACCACTGAATACCACCAAACAGTTTTCTTATCAACAGCTACGCCGTATGCTTTAAAAAAGAAGTTAAAGGCCGGTAACGAACGGGTAACTGTAAAAAGTGTGGTATTTATCCCCAATGCCTTGTCGCGCCCAGTTGAAATGCCAGGAGGGAAACCAATGGCTGGATTGTTATTTTCCGACAGGCTGCATCGCGAGGAGTTGTTTCTTGAACCTGGTGAACTGCTGGAGCGCGATGGCATAACCTTTGGTTTTGAGCCAAACATTGATTGTGATGTTATCATTCGTCGCGATTCAGAAAAGGGAGGGCTCAGCATGTACTCCAAATTGCCGGTTTCAAAGGTTAGCATGGAATCGGGGAGTTCCGAATTATTGTCATCGCACGAATTGCATCCGGTTCAACAGGGGTTGGTGTATGATTTTGGCAATTTCAGGATGGTGCTCAGCCGCTTTCTTGCAAGTGCTATTTTGCAGCCCTTCGCTATGCCGGGAGAAAGCGGACAGGGGTTGCCCAATGCGGTTGTTTTTCAGGTTAATCATAAAAGTAACACTTACCAGTTGGTTGCTTACGGAAGAACAGGAGAGATAGGAAAGCCATCGGTATTGAATCTTGAAGGGGCAAGCCTTTGGGTTCAGTATGGTTCCAAACCCATTGAACTTCCTTTTTCGCTTCGCCTCAATAAATTCAACCTGGAGCGATATCCCGGCTCACAAAGCCCATCATCTTATACCAGCCATGTTACTTTAATGGATGAGGAGAGACATGTAAACCGCGAGGTGGATATTTTTATGAACAACATCTTAAACTACAGAGGTTACCGGTTTTATCAAAGCTCGTACGATGCCGATGAAAAAGGCACCATATTATCGGTTAATCACGATGCTGCCGGAACCATTATCACCTATATTGGCTATTTTTTAATGAGTTTAGGCATGATGTGGGCATTGTTTGGCGGAAGAACCAGATTTAAAGTGCTGATGAAAAAAGCTGGCGACATTTATGAGAAACGAAAAAAACTAACTGCATTAGCTATTTTACTGATGGTTAGTTTTTCATTGCCGGCACAAACCAACAACCAACCACCTGCTCCCGATAAGCTGATTGCCGATAAGTTTGGCTCCGTTTGGGTGCAGGACAATGGGGGAAGAATAAAGCCATTGAACTCGCTGCATCAGGAAATAGTTGTGAAACTGGTTAAGCACAATAGTTTTCAAGGTTTAACAGCTGACCAGATGGTTTTGGGCATGTTAAGCTATCCAGCCCAATGGCAAACGGTTCCATTAATAACCATTAAAGACCCGCAGCTTAAAATAATACTTGGCATTACCGGAAAGAAGGCAGCCTTTAAAGATTTCTTTACTCCCGAACGCCAGTATAAAATACATCAGTTTGTGGATGCTGCTTACCGGCAAAATCCTGCATCGCGCAACAAACTGGAGCAGGAACTTATAAAGGTTGATGAACAGGTAAATGTGTTTTACTTAACCCAGGCAGGAGCCTTGCACAGACTGTTTCCTGCACCCAAAGACCTGCATCTGCCCTGGTACACCCCGGCATCAGAACCCAAAACATTACCACCAGCCGACAGCCTTTATGTAACATCGGTAATGAGCCGGGTTATAGCTATGGTTAAAGCCGGGCAGCAGGCAGAAGCCATTCAGGAACTCGATAGCATTGTTGAATACCAGCAAGGGCATTCAGAAGAGTTGCTGCCTTCGCAAACCCACTTAAAACTGGAGTTACTTTACAACCGGCTCAATATTTTTATGTGGTTGGCTACATTCTTTTTTGCTTTGGGAGGCCTTTTATTGATGTTGCAGTTTTTGGCACTTTTAAAGCCGGCCATGTATTCAGGTCGATTGATGAAAGTTGGGAATTTTTTGCTGTTTCTTGGGTTTTTGTATCACACTTTTGGACTGGGCCTGCGATGGTATGTGGGTGGTCATGCGCCCTGGAGCAATGGCTATGAGTCGATGATTTTTATTGGCTGGGCTATTTTGCTGGCCGGGTTTTTACTGAGTCGTAAAAGCAGCATGGTTTTACCCATTACTGGTTTGTTTACAGGCGTGGTGCTTATGGTAGCCCATTTAAGCTGGATGAATCCGCAAATTACCAACTTGGTTCCGGTATTAAAATCGTATTGGTTAACGCTGCACGTGGCAGTTATTATTGGCGGTTATGGGTTTTTAGCACTTGGAGCTTTGCTTGGTTTTCTGAGTTTGCTGATTGTAGTTTTTAAAAACAAATCGAATTATATCAGGTTGCAACTCACCATTGATGAACTCACCGCCATTAATGAAATGGCCCTTACCGCCGGATTATACCTGATGACTATTGGCTCTTTTCTGGGGGGCGTTTGGGCCAACGAATCGTGGGGGCGCTATTGGGGCTGGGACCCAAAGGAAACCTGGTCGCTGATTACCATTGTGCTGTATGCTTTTGTTATTCACATGCGGTTGATTCCAGGATTAAAAGGTTTTATAGCCTTTAACACAGCTGCGCTTATCACCTTTGCATCGGTTATTATGACCTATTTGGGCGTTAATTACTATCTGGCCGGATTACATTCATACGCCGGTGGCGATCCGGTGCCCATTCCTGCATTTGTTTACTATACTGTAATTGTGGTTGCCATTTTAATTTTTGCAGCGCGATACAAACAGGGAAAGATTGAGAAATTGGGGCTTGAGGTGGATGATGAAGAATGATTCTTTACTGGCTCCATTAGTAGTTAAGATGGTTAACCGAAAAACTATGATTAATCCAAAAACATTGAATGAAACCCTTTTCTAAACAACATCTAATTCACGATTTAAAAAATGCCGGCATTTTGCCGGGGATGTTGTTGCATGTAAAAGTCTCCATGCGTGCGTTGGGTCAGGCGGAGGGTGGTGCTGAAACCTTGCTTGAAGCGCTGCTCGATGTGGTGGGCGACCAAGGCACCATTGTAGCCGATGCTTTTATCGAGTCGTACCCAATACCTTTATCAAAAAGAAACCGAAACAATTTAAGCACCATACACTCGCCCTCGTATGCGGGGGCTTTTGCCAATGCCATGATTCAACATCCCCAAATGCACCGAAGCAGACATCCCATTCAGCGTTTTGTGGCCATTGGCGCCAGAGCAAAAGAGTTGATGGAAGCACATACGGCCCAATCTGATGGATATTGGGTGATGGAGCAATTAGCATCGCTCGGTGCCTATAATCTGAATATAGGAGCCTCGGTTATTGGCGTAGGAACGACCCATGTGGCCATTGAAAAAACCGGACTCAAAAAGAAAATTGTGCCACGTGGGGTAAACTATATGAATGAGAGTGGCCAAACAACCATATTTAAAATTAACTGGAGTGGCGGATGTAACAAAGGTTTTGTTAAATTTGTTCCATTGTATCAAAAAGAGGGATTGATAATTACCGGCAAAGTTGGGAATGCCCATACTTTTTTAACAAAGATGGCAGACACGCTCAATCTTGAAATGGCAGTGCTTAAAAACAACCCGTCCTTTTTCTTTTGCGACGACCCAACATGTAAGGATTGTCGACTACGCTGGGAGCATAGTACAGGAAGTTGGTTAAAGGTTAAATTTTACTCAGCATTAGCAATAATGAAGCGGATTTATAATAAATAGCTTAGGTAGTTAAAACCTGTTTAAATTTAGACCTAAGATTTATAGAAGAGAAGCATGGCGTAGTCCCGAGAATCGGGATAAGATAGATAGAGAAGATTTATACGTTTTTATAGATGTCTTAGCATCTTTTCAGACTTTCCTATCCGTCTAATAATCTTAAAACCTGTCTGCCGGCAGGCAGGTCTAATCATCTTAATAATAATTTCAATATAAGATTTAAACAGTTACTTAAAATCTTTAGTCAATAAAAATCTTAAACAGCTATTTAGGAATGAAGCGCTTATCAGAGAAACAAATTCAATATACTTTATTTCATTTATCGCAGCACTGGAAAAATGAACCCTCTGTTGTAAAATCGTTTGTATTTGTCAATCAGGATGAGGTTGACAACCAAAGTTATTTAGGTAAAGTGATTTTCCCGCTCTCTGATGTTCAAGTACCTCAAACTACTACCATTTCAATTCTTAATACCACGGTGCCAGTGCTCTTTCCTGTTTCTAAGAGCGCAGATTTATACAGGATAGATGGTAATGGCAACCTCATTTTTGCCCACGATTTTCTAAAATCAGCTTTCTACCTGTTGTCGGGTTGGCAAGAACTGCAAACCGGTCATCGCGATTTCATTGGACGATATCCGCACTCCCAGTCCATACAAAACCGGTTGCGATGTACTAAGTTACCATTGGTTAATTACTATTTTGAAGCCATCGTTCAAGGATTTGAAGCTTATGGAATGCACCATAATAAATTGATTGAACGGCGGCGATTATTCAATGAGTTTGGGTTTTTGTTGTCGCACGATGTGGATAGAGTTGAGTTTTATCATTATCGTGAAATATTTTTTAAACTAAAGCAATACTTTGGTTTATCTAAACGCTATTACAGTAAAGCTTTAACATTAAAACTGTTTTTTAAAGGTTTACTTTTCAAGCTCAATCCATTTCGAAAAACCGACCCATGGTGGAATTTTGATAAGATGGCAGAGCAGGAGAAACGTTTGGGCATCAGGTCGACGTTCTATTTTTTAAAGCAGGAACACAAAAATATGGATTCCAGATATCAGTTTTCGGATACCAAAATCAGAAACCTGATAAAACGCCTGATTAACGATGGCTTTGAAGTAGGTTTGCACGGAACCATTCATTCAGCCAAACATGAATCGAGCATGATGGGTCAGTTGCGTGAGATGACCAAAGCGCTGGGCCATAAACCAAGAGGAATACGTCAGCACTACCTGAGATTTTTTCATCCCTATACATTCAGATTGCAAATAAAAGCAGGTCTTAAATACGATACTTCGCTTGGTTTTGCCGAACATGAGGGCTATCGGAATGGGTATTGCTATCCGTTTAAGCCCTATGATTTTGAGCGCGACGAAATGCTGGATATTTGGGAAATTCCATTAACAATGATGGAAGTAACCGCATTGAATTACCGGGAGTTGAGTTACGAAGAATTGAAGCAATCGGTCTTTGATTTAATTGTTGAAGCGCGCAAGTTTGGTGGCATTTTCTCATTGCTGTGGCATAACTGCCGTCTCGATGAATATCAATATCCCGGAATTACAAAGTTTTACAACTCCTTACTTGAATCAATTGTTGATGTATCTCCAACTTGTATTACCGGCCGTAAACTTGTTGAAACCATCTCTTAGTATTTTTTCAGCAGCCGTTGCATCATATAATCATAAAACAAATCAACGCGGTTTTCGAAATTATGTTGACTTAATGATCGTTTCTGTCCGTTAAGAGCAATTGACTTACATTTTTCGGGATTATCCATTAACCAACGGATTTTTTCAAGGCATTCTGCTTCTGAACTGTAAGCCATTACCTCTTCATCTTCCAAAAAATAATCCTTCAAGTTACTTTTGCGGTCGGTTAACAGGCAGGTGCCGGCACCGGTTGTTTCAAACATACGCATATTGGCCACATAGTCGCCGGCACAATCAATATGAATATTAAAGCCTATTTCAGCTTTTGATAAGGCCTTAAACATCTCTAATCCAAAAAGTGGACGCTGCGCCATTTTATACAACTGGTTGGAAATTTTCAAGGAACGGGGCATAGAGTCATGGTTTCGGCCCTTACGCAGCAAATGTATCGAATCGGTGACACGTTTTAGCCCCATATTATCGAGCAATCGTGAAGCTATAAACGAAGCCTGTTTTTTCAACAATCCAATGCGGCTTCGGTCGGGGAGATTACCATAAAAACTAAAGGGAATATTTTCTTTAACCAAACTTTCAAGAATTTGACGGCGCAAACTATGAAAGCCTTCGTCGGCAAACAGAGAGCCCAAAAAAATGAGCGGCGTTTCAGGATAAGAATTATCATGTGCCATGGCCGGCAAAATGCGCGCATCAAAGGCATGTGGGATTATGACACTATCAATGCCAAAGCGCGATAACTGACTTTTAAAGAATGGAGAACAGACGGTGAAGTAATCAAAAGCTTTAAATGCTTCAATCTGTCCTGAACCAAAAGGGGCACAAATATTACCTATACAAAGTTTTAATTGTGGCAATTGGCTCTTTAAACGAGCAATAAAAGCACCATTGTAAGTTATACTATCCTGAAAATAAATAACCTCAGGCTTAAACTTTAATATTTGATTTAATACAATTTCTTGGCCCGAAGCCGTTCCATCATCACCATTTTCAACAGCCCAGGCTTTTTGCATCCAATTAGCGTTACCAATTATTTCCATGGTTTCTAATCCTTTGGCTTTGAGCAGCCTGCCATAATTGTCCGACCACGCAAAATACTGATGCATCAGGTGCTGGTATTGGTCGGCATAGCATAAACTTTTTACCTGCGGATGCCTGTTGTAATAATCATCCAGAAAATCGCGGTAGTAATTGGATATTTTCAGGAAACGGAGGCTCATGGGTGGTTAAAGAATTTCTTTATCTGAACAGTTATGTATTCTACCTCTTCATCGGTTAGTTCTGCAAAAATGGGCAAACTGATTAATTGCTGAGAAAACTGTGTTGATTTGGGAAAATCTTCTGGACGATGGTTGAGATAACGATAGGCCTGTAAATTGGGCAAAGCAATGGGATAATGAACGCCTGCTTCAATACCTTTTTCCTTTAAAAAGGTTAGCAACTGTTCGCGCACAGCCGCCTCAACCCTGATGGGGTAAATATGATAAACATGTTTGGTGTCAGGGCGCTCGCCTGGTAACACAACCTCAGGCACCGATGCCAGTAGTTTCGAATACTGAGCAGCAATATTTCGTCTGCGGTTGGTCCATTGAGCCAGGTATTTAAGTTTTACATTCAATATAGCACCCTGAATGCCATCCATTCTGCTGTTTATGCCTTCAAATTCGTGGTCGTATTTATTGATGCGCCCGTGGTTGGCAAACATTTTAGCTCGCTTAAAAAGCTCTTCATTATTAGAAACAAGTGCACCAGCATCGCCATATGCGCCCAAATTTTTACCTGGGAAAAAGCTAAAAGTAGCAAAATCGCCAAAATTACCGGTTTGTGAGCCGTTGTATTCAGCCAGTACCGATTGGGCAGCATCTTCAACTACAAAAAGATTGTGTTGTTTGGCAATTTTCATGATGGCCTCCATATTGGTTGGTTGCCCGTACAAATGAACCGGTACAATGGCCTTGGTTTTCGATGTTATTTTCTGTTCAATATCAAGCGGGTCAATGCCGTAATAGTCGTCGCAATCGGCAAAAACAACATTTGCTCCTGTCATTGAAATGGCTTCAGAAGTGGCTATAAATGAGTTTGCAGCCGTAATTACTTCATCGCCTTGTTTAATACCGAGAATTCTCAGGGCAATGAACAAAGCATCGGTTCCATTGCCTACGCCAGCTACATGCTTTACACCGGTTGCTTTGGCAAAGTTGGCTTCAAACTGGTCAACAAAAGGACCTCTTATAAAGCTCTTTTGAGCAATTACCTGATGTATTGCTTCATCTATTTCAGATTTTAATTCCTGGTATTGCCGGTGAAGGTCGGTAAGCAGTATCTTTTGCATTTAATTGAAATTAGATAGAAAGGCAAAGGTAATAAATAGCGCTAAATAGCCCGCAAAAACCTGGCCGGGTTACCGGCATAAATACCCGGTTTGTCAATGTCATTGGTAACAACTGCACCGGCACCAATCAACACATGGTCGCAAATGGAAACAGGAAGGATGGTGGCATTTGAACCTATTGAAACATGATTGCCTATTTTGGTGGCTTTCCATTTCGACTGGTCGCCACCTGCCGGAGCGCCCGATTGAAATAAATCGTTGATAAACATCACCCCATGACCAATAAAACAATGATTGCCAATGGAAACCAACTCACAAATAAAGGTGTGTGATTGTATTTTGGTATTAGCACCTACTTCAACGCCTTTTTGAATTTCGGTGAAAGGGCCAATAAAGCAATTATCGCCAATGGTACATTCGTAAAGGTTAGCAGGTTCCACCACCTTAACATTATCGCCAAATACCACCTGGCGTATACCCGTTTTTAAAAGAATTGGTTGGGCCATTTTACTTGGCTGATGAATATATTTTATCAATTATTTCAACGGTTTTCAATCCCTCGAATCCGTTGGTGGCAATAATACCGTGATGGGTAAGTACGGCCACCAGATTTTCATAAACCTTATCGTGGTTCGACATGGAACCCTGGTAGTCGCCATAATCGTTGGGCTTACCGCTCTCGCGCAGGTTGTCAATGGTATATCCTTCAATGTTCTGGTATTCCAGTTCGTTCAGGTACTGCCCCCCAACTTTTACCGTTCCCTTTTCACCAAAAAGCGTAATGGAGCCCTCCATATTCTTTTTGTAGCTGTTAACGGTGTAATTGATGGTTCCAATGGCACCATTGTAAAACTCAACTGCCACCACTCCGGTGTCTTCAAAGTCGATTATTTCCTGATGCGCAAAATTGCGTACTATTGGATAAACCTTTTTAATATCGCCAATAAGCCAATAAAGCAAATCAATAAAATGGCTGAACTGGGTAAACAGTGTTCCGCCATCCATGGCGCTCGTCCCTTTCCAATTGCTTTCGCTGTAATATTTTTCGTTGCGGTTCCAGAAGCAACTGAGCTGTACGCTGAATATCTTTCCCAGCCGGTTTTCTTCAATAGCTTGCTTTAATGCTTCAATGGGCGGGTTAAAACGATTTTGCTTAACAATAAACAGTCGCTTGTTGGCACGTTCGGCCTCATTAATCATGCGTCCGCAATCTTCCACAGTAATGGCCATTGGCTTTTCGCATAAAACATGATAGCCGACACGTAAAGCAGCAATAGAGTGTTCAGCGTGTAAACCGTTGGGTGAGCAAACCGAAATAACATCTATTTTTCCCTGATTGGCAGATAAAAACTGCTCCAAATTATTAAAAGCCTGTGCCTGATACCGGGAAGCCAGGGATTGAGCTTTTTCGGGAATGATATCGCAGGTGGCCACTAACTGGCCGTTGTTGGCAATATGCTGGGCATGACGTTGAGCTATACGGCCACAGCCAATAATTCCAAAACGAATGGGAGATTGAGTCATCAAAACAATTGGTTAACAGATAATAATTATCAAATATGGGTATCGTGTAAAAACAGATGTAAAGATAACCACAAAAGTTTTAATTTTGTAGCAATAAACAACCCCTAATGCAAAATCAAACCCGCTTTGTATTTAAGCAATCGTTCATATACAGCATTGGCAATACCATTACCAAGCTGAGTGGTGTAATACTTATACCACTTTATCTGAATTATATAAATGATGATGAATTTGGAGTTGTAACCCTGTTTGAAACCATTTTTCAGTTTATTTTAATTCTGTCGGGATGGGGCGTAAAAGGTGGATTCACCCGTTGGTACCACGAAATGAAAACTCGTCTCGAAAAAAAACAACTATTTTTTACTGCCTGGAGTTTCAATTTTTTCACAAGTTTCATTTCTGTTTTAATTACAGGAACCGCCATTTATTTTTTTAGCGATGTCATTTTCCAATACAGCATTGGAACATCCACGCTTTTTTATTTTTTAAGCGGAACCTTTTTCAGATTGTTGTACGATGTCCCCTTTTATCAACTCAAACTGGAGCAAAAGGCAGTTCAACAAACCATCTGGACGACTCTCAACATTGTTTTGATGCTTGGTTTTACCTTTTATTTTCTGGAAGTAAGAGAAGCCGGTATTAAAGGGATTTACCAGGCACAAATGCTGGCTCATTTAATAACCATGCTAGCCATGCTGCCCATGATGGTGGCCAATATGAAGCCTCTGTTTTTAAAAGGCATTTTAAAAGAAATGATTCAGTACGGGTTGCCTCTGGCCATTTCCAATATATTAACTACTGTTTTAACGCTGAGCGACAGGCACATAATCAACCAATACCAAAACTTGGGCGAAGTGGCCGGGTATGGAATGGCTTTTAAAGTCGCCAATTTGTTACAGATGGTGGTGGTGGCCAGTTTAATCACTTCCTATTCCAATTATTTTTTTAAAACCCTACACAACAGCGATAGCATGGCCTTTTTCAGGAAGTTTACAAATTTTTACACTGTTTTGTTAACTTTTGGGGGCCTGGGCATTGTGTTGTTTTCGCCCGAAATTGTTTATGTGGTATCAATGGGGAGTGAATTTTTCCAGGCCTCGGTTTTTTTAGTGCCCATTTTAATTGCCGGACTTATTTTCTCCGGTTTGCGTCAATTGTTTACTTTGCCGCTTAATAAACACAAAAAAACCAGGCTTATATCGATTATCTTGGTGGTTAGTGCGGTTATCAATATTGCGGCCAACTTTTTACTGGTTCCGGAATATGGAAAAACCGGAGCCTCAGTATCCACATTGTTTTCTCAATTGTTTGCACTTCTCTGGTTTATTTATGCGATTAAAAAACTTGAAAACATATCTTTCCCGGCTGTGAAGTATTTACTGCTTGTTGTGGTTTGGGGTGCTATTTGTTATGGTGCTATCCAGTTGCAGGGACTGCCTTTGTTAACCGGATGGCTTGCTAAAGGTGTTGTACTTATTCTTTTTATAGGGGTATTGTTTTTATTTGGCTTTGTTAACAAGGAGATGTTTTCTGTTTTGCAAAAACTCAGGGATTATAAAAAGTAAGTAGCTACCACTATGCCTTTCTTTAGGGCTGTATTGTATAACTATCAAAAATAGATTAATTTAACCGCTTAAAAACAAATAAGGCAGCAGGTAATAAAGTGTAGTTAAGATGGTTAATTATGAAGTGCTCTTTTGGGGAATCACAGCAGCGTTATTTGTGACACTGTCGACTTTCACTTATACTTCGTTGGTTTTTATCAGCAGGAGTCATAAGAATGCCAGAATAATGGGAATTCCCAGACGACAATTGAGAGCACAGAAATTCATTATGCTGGTTTTTTTCCTGTGCGCTGTTTCCGGATGGATAATTAGTGCCTATTGGGGGAAGGTTGCCGATCGTGCCTTCAGGGCTGATTTGGTTAATCAATCAACGAAAATTGCCAATGGGCTAAATCCCAGAACGCTACCATTTTTTTCTTTCTCTGAGGAGGATTTAACGACTCCTGATTATCAAAGGCTCATCAATCAATTATACCTTACTTCTCTGAAGTTGGATAGTTGCGAGATTATGACAATTTATCAACACAATGATAATTTTGTTTATGGGCCATCTGTATTAATAAACGACTCTCTTTTTTCCCCTCTCCCCGGAACCCTTTTTAAAGGGCCTGATTCTGTTTTGGAATCTATTTTTGCCGGAGGCGATTACATCTCCTTTGGACCTTACTTTAATGGTAGTACCGAGGTTATCACAGGTTTTTCGGCAGTATTAATTCCTCGTTCCACCGAACCCATTTTGGTTTTGGGTGTGAGTATGCCTGCCAGTAAATGGGACAACGAGATTATGAAGGCTCGGTTGTTGCCGCTTTTGTTTGCGTTGGTATTCATGGGCATTCTGTGGATTGGATTTATTGTCCTGTCCCGAAAAAGAGTCATTGAGTTTTCAGGAATTTTCTGGTGGAAGAGTCCGGCAGCAATTTTTACTTTTCTATTTAGCCTAATAGTTACTGCCATCATTTCGTTGTATCTGATATCCATAGAGAGAATTTTCAGAACAACTATTTTCAACCAGATGTCTTCGGTGCAGGCAACCCAAATCCGGAGCTATATCCGAAATCTGGATTACAGGCTGGGAACGGTGGTGCAAACCATACAAAATACTCCTCAACTCGACGAACAGCAGTTTCAATCCATTTCAGCTTCTTTATTGAGTAACCATTTTATTCTTAAAACCGGATTGGCGGTTTGGAACGAAAACTACAACCGGGGATTTACACCATCGGCTGTTTTAATCTTTATGGAACCAACTTTTGAGTTCCCTTTTATTGATGGTTCCCCATTTCCAAATGTTACCAACGAAACAGAAGCAGCCATAAAGTTTACGCTTAAACAAAACCTGACCCATTTCGACGGACCATTTTATTTACCGGTGAGTTCCAAAGAAGCCATTTGTTTTTTCTACCCTGTAACCATTGCTGCGCCAGATCCTCAGGCGGCTCTGTTCTTTGTTTTGACTGAACCGAATCGATTGCTGGCCGAAGCCATTGCTGTTCAAGGCCCTGGAAAAGCATTTTTCGAAATTCAGCAACAAATTGAAACTGGGCGGGCAAATAGCCATGCTGTAGCAGCATTCCCTGCAGGTTTCGACCAACAAAAAAGGAGATCTGACTTAGAAGCAGTTTACCCCCACTTTATGTTTGGCAAGGTTTTTAATTATTCTTTTTTTGAAGGAGATCAATTTCTTGAAAACCATCCTGCAATAGCTTTTTCATTTGCGCCCATTATTGGTTTTATTCTGTCGTTAATGTTAACATTTGTGGTTGGTTCGGTAAGTACACGCAAGGCCAGACTTCAGAAAGAAGTTGAAGCCCGTACCCAAATGCTGGAACAAAGCGAAAATAGGTTTGCCCAACTTTTTTCGTCAATGACCGAAGGGGTTGCCTTACATGAGATTGTCAGGAATTCATTGGGGCAAACAATAGACTTTTTAATAGTTGAGGCCAATGAGGTTTATCTCGACCATTGGTATAAGAACCGCAGTGAGGTAATTGGTAAAGGGTATTTTGAAATTTTCGGCTCCGATGGCCCTGTAAAAATGAGCCTCGTTGGTCATGTGGTTGAATCAAAAATCCCGGTCGAACTGGAATATTATCACCAACCACTTAACAAGCATTTTCATATATCTTTTATCCCATGGGGTGAAAATGGTTTTGCCGGAATTTTTTCTGATATTACTGAACGAATCATGGCTCAGCAGGCTCTAAAAAAGAGCGAAGAAAAATACCGGATGATTTCTGAGAATGTGGGCGATGTTATCTGGATTTACAATTTACCAACCGACCGGTTTACCTATTTTAGTCCTTCCATGCAAAAAGTGTTTGGATATACTCAGGAAGAAGCATCGCAAATGGGATTAAAAGATTTGCTCACGCCTCAATCGTTCGAATATTCGATGGAGCGTATCAAAATAAGATTAAAAGCGTTTGAAGAAGGCCAATATTCTGATGTTGTAAGTGTTAGTATTCTGGAACAAATTAATAAAGGCGGAGAGATAATAATCACCGAAGTGGTAACTACTCTTTTGCCTGATGAATATGGGAAGGTAACCGAAATTCTTGGCGTTACTCGTGATATCACTGAAAATGTTAAAGCTAGAAAAGCGCTTGAAGAGAGCGAGTTAAAATACCGGATGCTCATTGAGAATCAGCAGGATTTGGTAATTACTGTTAATAGTGTGGGTAGGTACCTTTATGCCAGCCCATCGTTTTACGAAACTTTTGGAAAAGAAGAGCATGAGATAATTGGCAGTGTTTATATGCCTCAAATGCATGAAGATGATGTGGCAGCTTCTTTAAAAGCCATACAGGATTTACAGAAACCTCCCTACAAGGTTTATTTTGAGCAAAGAGTTAAAACTGTTATGGGTTGGCGGTGGATAGCCTGGAAAAACAATACTTTATTCGATAGCAAAGGTGAAATCACAGGATTTATGGGGGTGGGTCGCGATATTACTCAACAAAAAAATTACGAAAAGCAGATTGAAGAAAGCCGTGTTAAACTTCAGCATCAGAACGAAGAATACGCCATGCTCAACGAAGAGTATATGGCATTGAATGAAGAATTGCGTTGTACAAATGAAGAACTGGTACAAGCAATTGAAAAGGCAAAAGAAAGCGAAAACCTGAAAACGGCATTTCTTCAAAACATGTCGCACGAAATTCGCACACCGCTTAACGCAGTTATTGGTTTCTCTGAGATGCTGACCTTAACGGATCTGGTGGATGATGACAAACGCGATTATGCCGAAATTATAGTGAACAGCAGCAGGCAGTTACTCAGTATAGTCAATGATATTCTAACCATTTCTACACTTGAAACCCGACAGGAAAAGGTCAACTTTGCACCGTTGCCTCTCAGCTCATTAATGAAAGAGCTCGAAGCTGTTTTTTCTCCACGTGCTATAACTAAGGAGATTGCCTTGAGTGCCATCATCCCAAATAACAAAGAAGAACTCGTTATTGAGGCTGATGAGATGAAACTAAAACAGGTTTTAAACAACCTTATTTCCAATGCTATAAAATTTACTTCCGAAGGGTTTGTTCGATTTGGATACCAATTGAAGGAACATAAGGCTCTGTTTTTTGTGGAAGACACGGGTATTGGGATTCCCAAGGATTCGTTGGATCTGGTTTTTGAGAGGTTCCGGCAGGCTCCCAATAATAACCCCTCAATTTATGGAGGAACCGGACTGGGTCTTGCCATAAGTAAAGGGCATGTTGAGCTGATGGGCGGAACTATTTGGGTAGAGTCGGAACTGGGGAAGGGCTCAACCTTCTATTTTGAATTGCCTGTTTCAATTGATGGTTTTGAAGATGCGGTATAACCTAAATATTATTAGGTAGTTGTATAGGATGTTTAAAAGTGTAGTCCCGAGAATTGAGAAAAGACGTTTAGTGCAATATGAATTGAAGATATCTAAACTTTTTACGAAGATTAAAGGCCAATCTAATATTTGAATATATTCATCCAAAGCCTTAAAGCTTTGGATGAATATAACCCTTTTATAAATTTACCTCTAAGGTCATTTTTAGGACTTTTATTAACCGTTATAACAGTTTGTTTTAGAAATAACTCACAGTTATTTCGTTTCCTGATAGTTTTTCGATTTCGGTTAAAAGATTGTTTGCCAGTCGGCTTGCGCCAATTCGGAACAAGGAGGGGTTTAACCACTTGTTGCCCAAAACGGTTTCCATAATATCCCAATAAAGTTTAGCATCGTCAACCGTTACTATGCCTCCGGCGGGTTTAAAGCCAATTGTTTTTTTACTTCGCTTTTCAAAAGCTTTAATGGCATGTGCCATCACCCATGCCGCTTCGGGAGTGGCTGCAGGTGTTAACTTTCCGGTAGAGGTTTTAATAAAATCGGCACCTGCTTCCATGGCAACAATACTTGCCATCCAAATATTCTCAGGCGATGCCAGGGCCCCTGATTCAATAATTACTTTTAAATGGGCCTCACCCATAACACTTTTGATGGCTCGAATTTCTTCGGCCACAAATTCATAATTGCCTTCGAGAAATTCGCCTACGGAAATCACAATATCAACCTCATTGGCGCCAAAAAACAGAGCCCTTTTGGTTTCATCCACCTTAACATCTAAAAAGGTCTGAGACGAAGGAAAACCGGCTGAAACAACTGCACGTTGAACATCCGTATTGGCTAAGTATTTAGCCGATATAGAAGCAAATACAGGGAAAACACAAACAGCTGCCACATTCGGCATATAGGGAAAATACTTAGGAAAATTTACAACTTTCTCGCAGAAGTCCTCAATTTGGTTGCTGCTATCAGTTGTATTTAAGGAGGTTAAATCGATGCATCCAAACATTTTCTTAAGCAATTCAATATCCGATGCCTTTGCGGAAACAGAAGCAGGCGTCCAGGGCTGCATATTTTTAAAATCTTCTTCAAATAAATCAAATAACGGATTCATATTCATATTTTTTAAAAGTTCTATTATAGTTTCGGATTGCTTTTATGCCGGTTTTTGTCTCTGGTTGTTTTCTTTTCTAAATTTTTTTTAAAAGCCTCGGTAAGATTTACATTGGTTTGATTGGCCAAACAAATTAATACCCAAAGAATATCGGCCATTTCGTCGGCCATGTGAAGGTCACTTTCGGCTTCTTTAAACGATTGGTCTCCAAATTTTCTGGACATAATGCGGGCCAGTTCGCCAACCTCTTCCATTAAAACCACCGTATTGGTTAATTCGCTGAAATAACGAACGCCATGTTCATTTATCCATGAATCAACTAGATTTTGCGCCTCATTTAAAGTCATGATTTAATATTTTTGTTTCGAGTCTATCCAAATGGTGACAGGCCCGTCGTTAATAAGTTCAACCTGCATATTAGCACCAAAAATACCTGTTGCAACTTTTTTCCCAATAATTGCTTCAATTTGGGCTATAAAATATTCGTACAATGGTATTGAAACTTCTGGTGGCGCAGCATCCATATAAGATGGTCGATTACCTTTCTTGGTGCGGGCGTGTAAAGTAAACTGACTAATAACCATTACATTGCCAGCAACTTCCACCACCGATTTATTCATAACGCCATTTCCATCGTTAAAGATACGCAAATTAGCAATTTTCGATGCCAACCAATCGGCGTCGTCTGAATTATCGGCATGTTCAACACCCACAAAAAGGAGCAGCCCTTTTACAATCGAATTACAGTGCCCTTCGGGAGTGGTTACCCTTGCTTTACTTACCCGTTGTATTAAAACTCTCATTATAACAAAACAAATTTTTACGGTTTTCTTTAACCAGTCAACATTAAAACGCCAGACTTCTCTAACCGTCGGGAACCTGACTGGATATAGAAAGATCAATATTAATTTATACCTTTTACAACCTCAAAATAAGATTATTAAACAAGGTTATTGAAATCATTAATTTAATAATAAGTTATTATAAGCAAGCTAAATATAAACAAGAAACGAGCATCTGCCAAAGTCGATCAACACAGACTTAAATTCATCGTGTCAATTCCCCCGACAAGTCGTGGCAACCTGTTCTGCAGCGCGGAGGGCAATCCTGTCATGTTTTAAAAAATATTTACAGATGAAATATTAAAGTTACTGAAGAGTTTAATCTCTCAAGCGAAAATTATGCATAAATTTGATAACAATGGCAGATTTATTAATCGAAACCAGCATTTGTTTTTTATATATTGCTCTCATTATGTTGTTTATACAATTTGTTTGTTTCGTTCAAAAGCTCCTTTAACAATAAATTATGAATTTGTGGGCAAAAAAATGGAAGATTAAGCGAAGCTATGGATGAATCAAGTTATCTGACATCTGTTTAACAAAGATTCAACATATAATGCTGTTCTTGATATGGTTAAAACATCAAAATTTATAGTATAAATAAAAACGGGACTTAACACTCTGTGGAAACAAAACAATTATAATTTTAAACCAGTCGATAAGTGGATGCATTTATATAAACAATTAATTTAATTAAAGCCGATCATGAATTTAAGGTTGATTATTTTATGGATACTAATAAGTATATTTACTTATATCAGGGGGCAAGTTCCAGAAGGTTATTACAACGATGTCATGGGGAAAACCGATTTTGAGCTTAAAACTGCTCTTCACATTATTATTTCAGCCAACCACACCCCACAATCGTATTCGAGTTTGTGGAACCATTTTGTAAATACAGACAAGAAAAGTAATGGAAAAGTATGGGACATTTATTCTGATAATCCCGGAGGAAGTTTGCCATATGAATATACATTTACAACCGACCAATGTGGAAATGTGGGCCCCGAGGGAACATGCTATAACCGGGAACATTCGTTGCCTCAAAGTTGGTTTGGAGGCGTTGCCCCGGCCTATACCGACCTTTTTCACATATACCCTACCGACGGTCAGGTTAACGGCATGCGCGACAATTATCCATATGGCGAAGTAATGACTCCAACCAGGGTATCATTAAACGGCAGTAAACTTGGGCCCAATTTAACAACCGGCTATTCAGGAACGGTATTCGAACCAATTGACGCCTACAAAGGGGATTTAGCCAGAACTTATTTTTACATGGCTACCCGATATCAAAATGTAATTGCAAACTGGGAAAAGCTTTCTTCGCAGGGTGATGTTGTTTTAAATGGAACATCCAACCAGGTTTTCGAACTTTGGGCCTTAAATTTACTCTTGAAATGGCATCAACAAGACCCTGTAAGTCAAAAAGAAACTGATCGAAACAATGCCATTTATAACATTCAACAGAATAGAAATCCATTCATTGATTTTCCTCATTTGGTTGAATGTATCTGGCTTAATCAATGTAATCCAAACAGTATAATTACCCAGTCAGCATCGGTAACCATTCAGCTTTACCAAAATACACAGGATAAAACCATTACAGTTATCTGGAACAATAATAAAACAACAACAATATCGCTTTATGATTTGAGTGGCCGATGCGTTACTGTTTATAAAAATGCTTTGTCGGGCCAAATCATCAGCACCGGGCATCTGAACAAGGGATATTATATTGTTGAAATTCTTTTTGACGATGACACCAGACAGACACAAAGAATGATAAACTAAGTATCTGTTTAAAATTACTTTTTAGACAAAAGACATAAATCGTAAAATATTTAAAATAAGCCAAATAAATTAGCAATCTTGTTTGTTCTTCTTTCTATTTAGTCTAATCCCGATAAACCGGGACACGTCTATCTGTCTGGAGTCTTGTCTTCTAATAGTCTTTAATAAAAAGAGAAAACTAAATTTAAACAGTTACTAAGCCATATTAAATATCTGTAAAAATTGATGCCTTAAAGGTTTAGAGACGAAACAATACTAAACACCATCTGTTTGTATTTTATAGAATCGACGACTCAACTTCCAAAAATTAATATATAAATGTCTACCCTATCAATAATTAGCCTGTCAAACGAACCCGGCTTTAACCTGGCCGCTGAAGAATATTTGCTTAAACATAAATCCGACGATTTTCAGTTCTTTTACATCAACACGCCTTCTGTAATTATTGGGAAGCATCAAAATGCATTAGCTGAAGTAAACCTTCCCTATATCGAAAAAAGTAACATTCCATTGTTTCGGCGACTATCAGGCGGGGGAACTGTTTATCACGATGAAGGAAATATTAACTACTGCTTTATTAAAAATGGGGACAGCGGAGATTTGGTAAATTTTAAAAAAGCAACGCAACCCATTACCGAGGTTTTAAATCAATGGGGCGTACCTGCCCGAAGTGGCCAAAGAAACGACTTGCTGATTCATTACAAAAAGATTTCGGGAAATGCTTGTCATGTGTTTAAAAACAGGGTTATGCATCACGGAACGTTGCTCTACAATTCAAATCTTGATGTTTTAACTGAAAGCTTGAAATGTGATGCTCTTCGGTTTAGAGATAAGGCGGTAAAGTCGGTTCGAAGCCAGGTTATTAACCTAATGGACGACATTAACAAAGGATGGACGGCCAATGAGTTTTTAATAAACCTTGAACGGGCTCTCCGTGAGAATAGCAATTCAGAGATTTATGTTTTTACTCCGGAAGAAATTCTGGCAATTGAGAAGTTGAAAACGGATAAATACAACACCTGGGAGTGGAATTATGGTTACAGTCCCTCTTACGGATTTAAGAAAAGAGTTCAGGTAGGCGGTGCTATTTTTACCATCGATATGGAGGTTGCTAAAGGTAGAATTGCAGAGATAAAAATATTATCGAATCATGCAGACAAGCAATTTCTTACAGAAATTATAAATGCCACCAAGAATATATACCACGAAAAAACTCAAATAAAAGACGCATTGTCAAAAATACCACCTGCCAGCCTTTCGGGTATAAACCCCGAGGAGCTAATCATTCTGTTTTTTTAATCAACAGGGCTGCTTTGTGTTTTAATAAAATCGCTAATAGCTTTTGCTCTGAAAGCTCCAACAACCGCGACTATCTCCTCGTGCGAAGCGTCTTTAATTCCTGAAATGGATTTAAATTTTCGAAGTAGCGCTTCCATACTTTTTGGCCCTATACCCGCAATGGTTTCCATTTGTGATTTTAAAAAGGCATTGCTTCGTTTGTTACGATGGAAAGTAATTCCAAACCTATGGGCTTCGTTTCTCAGATGTTGAATGAGTTTTAACGACGGAGTGGTTTTGTCGAGATAAATAGGAACCGGGTCGCCGGGGAAGAATATTTCTTCCAACCGTTTTGCAACACCAATTATTTTAACATCAGCACTAATGCCCAACTCATTTAAAGCAGAAACGGCAGAACCCAATTGTCCTTTACCGCCATCAATAATGATGAGTTGCGGTAATGGAGAGCCCTCCTCCATCATCCGTTTATACCGGCGATAAACAACTTCTTCCATGGAAGCAAAGTCGTTGGGGCCTTCAACCGTTTTTATATTGAAATGCCGATAATTTTTTTTAGCCGGTTTCCCGTTTTTAAAAACAACACAGGCAGCCACCGGATGAGTTCCCTGGATGTTTGAGTTGTCAAAACATTCGATATGCACTGGCAATTTATTCATGTGCAAATCGTTTTTAAGCGTTTCAAGAATACGCACCGAGGGCGGCAACTTGGTTTGATTAGACTCCTGTTTAAGTTTCTCGAGCCTGTAAAACTTCACATTCCTTTCCGACAATTCCAGCAATTTCTTTTTATCTCCAATTTGAGGCACTACAAACTCTACTCCTTTTAGTTTTATATCTGGTAAAAAAGGGATGATTATTTCGCCTGCATTGCTTTGAAAGCGTTCACGCAATTCAACCATGGCCAATGCCAGCAATTCAGATTCCGACTCATTTAAAATCTTTTTATATTCGATGGTGTGTGCCTGAACAATTGCTCCATTTAAAACCTTTAAGAAATTAATATAAGCTGACTTGTCGTCGCTCAAAATTGAAAACACATCAACATTGTCAATTTTGGGATTAACGATGGTTGATTTACTCTGAAAGTTGCCAAGGGTTTTTAATCGCTGCTTGAGTGCCTCCGCCTCTTCAAATTTATACTCGGCAGCCAATTGCATCATTCTGTCCTTAAGATATCGAATAACCGAGCCAATATTGCCTTTCAAAATGGCCTTTATGTCATCAATCTGCGCCTGATACTCCTCTTCGTTTTGTAATCCTTCGCATGGACCTTTACAATTTCCAATATGGTATTCCAGGCATAATTTAAACTTACGCTTGGCGATGTTCTCGGGAGACAAATTATGACGACATGTTCTGATGGGATAAAGATGCCGGAATAAATCCAACAATGTGCGCACCATCATCCCAGATGTATAGGGGCCAAAATAATGGCTGCCATCTTTAACCAATTGCCGGGTTTGATATACTCTCGGGAACGGTTCATTACGCACCACTATCCATGGAAACGTTTTGTCGTCTTTTAACAGAACATTATACCGGGGCTGATATTTCTTTATAAGATTGTTTTCCAATAAAAGCGCATCCTCTTCCGAATCGACAACGAAATGTTGAATCTCTCTCACCTTTTTTACCAGTACCCGTGTTTTTCCATGGTCGGGTTCACGGTTAAAATAGGAGGCTACTCTTTTTTTCAGATTTTTGGCTTTGCCAACATAAATAATCTTTCCGGCATCGTCAATGAACTGGTAAATACCCGGGTTGTCGGGAAGGTTTTTTACCTGTTCTCTTAAAACTTCAATATAGTCTGATTGATGGCCGGCCATAAACGCTTTTATTCAAATAACGAGGTAAAGGAAAATGAATTCACGTCAAACAAACCTCTGTCGCTCAACTTAAGAGATGGTATTACTAAAAGGGACAAAAAGCTTAATGTCATAAATGGGGCTTTAAGCGGGGTGCCCAGCGAATGTGCAATTTTGTTCAGATTTTGATATTGTTTGGCGACTGTTTCTCCATCGTCAAGGCTCATTATGCCAGCCACCGGCAACTCCAGAATATCAACAGAGGAATTGTTAACTGTCACAATTCCGCCACTTGTTTTAATCAAAGTATTAATAGCTTTTAACAACGAATGATCATCTACCCCCACGGCTACAACATTATGACTGTCGTGAGCCACCGAGCTGGCAAGTGCACCCTGTTTTAACCCTACATTTTTCACAAAGCCAACACTTGGAGGGGTATTGCTATACCGGTTAACCACCACCAATTTCAACACATCGGCATTGGTATCAGAAAGCACTTCTCTATTGGCAGCTAATTCTGGCACATAGATATCTGATCCTGTCAGAAGCTCTCCGTCTTCAACCACAATTGTTTTAACCTTCGATTTATTTTCAGGCAAAACAACTTTTAATTGCCCTTCTGAGATTTCTTCGGTTCGAAATTTATTTATGGCAGTGACCGGACGAAGTGGGAAAAGCACTCCTTGAGTGGCGTCAAAAACACAAAGACCATCGATATACGTTTGTTGAACATTGAAACGCTCCAAATTATCTACAACTATAAAATCAGCCGCATCGCCCACCCGTAACAATCCAACCGGCAGGTTATAATGAAGCACCGGGTTAATGGTACATGCTTGCAGTAAATCAAAAAGATTATAACCCATCTTTAAACCCAACCGAACGATCCGGTTAATATGTCCGTGGTTTAAAATTTCATCAGGATGGCTGTCGTCGGTACAAAGCATTACTGAATTTGGCGAGAGCGATAACAGCGGAGCGAGGGCTTTAAAATTCCGGGCTGCACTTCCTTCCCGAATTTGGATTTTCATGCCAATGGCGATTTTCTCTTGTGCTTCGGCAAGAGAGGCGCACTCATGGTCGGTTTCTATACCTGCGGCAACATACCTCTTTAACGCTTCGCCTGATAGCCCGGGCGCATGTCCATCAATTTTTTTATTATGTACTTTTGCTGCTTCAATTTTACCAATCACCCCCGGGTCATTATGAATGACACCCGGAAAGTTCATCATTTCCGACAAAAAATAGATGTCGGGATTGTTCAGAAGCTTCTTAACCGCTGCAGAATCCAGTTCGGCGCCAGAAGCTTCGAACGGTGTTGCCGGAACACAGGAAGGCGCACCAAAGAAAAACTTAAACGTCACCGATTTGCCATCCTCAATCATAAAGCGTACCCCCTCCTCTCCTAACACGTTTGCAATTTCGTGCGGATCGGAAACAACACCAATTGTTCCATGTGGAACAACCATTTGGGCAAAACGCGAAGGGGTAAGCATGGAACTTTCGATATGAACATGCGCATCTATTAATCCCGGGAGAATAAACACATCGGGAACAGAACTAGCCTCGCTCATGCGAACAATCTTACCGGCTTCAATAAAAACCTCTCCCTTAAAAATGGTGCGATTAAAGATGTTAACAACATTTCCTTTAACAGAATAGCTTTTCATGTGTCTATCATTTGATTTTTAATTGCCACATAGTTGGCCCCGATATATCGGGGAAATTCGCCATAATAGTTGTGCTCTCTTCGACCTTGCTCAGTGCTTCACCTTTGTGAGAACTCGTACTGAAGGCTCGTGTCATGTGATAAATTAAGTTTTTACCAATCCTGTTCCACGTGGAACACTACCGTCCCAACAACACCAAAAGCACATTAATGTCGCTTGGGCTAACGCCACTTATTCGCGAGGCTTGTCCAATGGTTTCCGGGTTAATTTTCTCAAGTTTTTGTCGACCTTCGGTAGAAATGGTGTGTATGTTTTTATAATCGAATTTTCCTTTAATTTTGATATTCTCTAGTCGTTTAAGCTTATCAGCTATTAATCGCTCTCTTTCAATATAGCCTTCATACTTAATTAAAATTTCGGCCGATTCGATTATCTCGTCCCTCCTGTCATCCGGCAAAATTTTACAATGTGTTTCTAGTGGGTTATAAAAATCGATTAAATCATTTAGGGTAATTTGTGGCCGCGTTACAATATCAAATAATTTAATGCCTTGCGTTAAAGGGGTGGTTCCTTTGGCAATTAGTAACGGATTCAACTCCTCCTTTTTAACACTCTTCGTTTTAAGAAAAGCTATAAGTTCATCACGTAATTGAATTTTTTTTAGTAAATAATCCATACGACTACTTGTTGCCAATCCAATAGAAAATCCTTTTGGGGTTAACCTTTGGTCGGCATCATCCTGACGTAATAAAATCCTGTATTCGGCCCTACTGGTAAACATTCGGTAAGGCTCATCCACGCCTTTTGTAACTAAGTCATCGATTAATACACCAATGTAAGCTTCATCTCTGTTTAAAACAAAAGGGTCTTGTCCCTTAATTTTTAATGCCGCATTAATGCCGGCCATTAAACCTTGAGCACCGGCTTCTTCATATCCGGTAGTTCCATTAATCTGCCCGGCAAAATACAATCCCGATATCAACTTGGTTTCAAGTGTGTGATTTAACTGAGTTGGATCGAAAAAATCATATTCAATGGCATAGCCTGGTCGGAAAATAGATGCGTTCTCAAGCCCTGGAATATTTTTAAGTGCTTCGAGTTGTGTTTTTAAAGGCAGCGAGCTGCTAAAACCATTAAGATAATACTCGATTGTGGTTTCTCCCTCTGGCTCCAAATATAATTGGTGCTTGTCCTTATCGGAAAAAGTTATGATTTTCGTTTCGATGCTTGGGCAATACCTTGGCCCTAAACTTTGAATGGTTCCATTATACATTGGGCTTTCGCTAAGTCCTTCCTGAATAGCTTCATGAACCAAATTGTTAGTATAAGTGATGTAGCAGCTCCTTTGTTTTAGTACCTTATTACTCACATTTAAATAGCTGAATTTATGAAACCCATCCTCTCCTGCCTGTTCGGTTAAAATATGAAAGTTTATAGTGCGAGCATCTATTCTAACGGGAGTCCCTGTTTTCATTCTACCGGTAGTAAAACCGGCTTTAAATAATTTTTCGGTAATTCCATAAGATGCCTGTTCAGATATACGTCCGCCTTCCATTTTAACAGAGCCAATATGCATTAACCCATTTAGAAAAGTACCTGTAGTAAGAACAACTGCTCTTGAAGTAAAGGTAACCCCCATTTTTGTAACTGCACCGGTAACCTTATTGTTATCTAACACCAAATCAACTACAGAATCTTGCCAGAAAGAAACATTCGGATTATCTTCGAGTACCTGCCGCCATTTATTGGAAAAAACCATCCTATCGCATTGCGATCTGGGGCTCCACATGGCAGGACCTTTTGACCTATTAAGCATTCGAAATTGTATGGAGGCAGCATCGGTAACAATGCCCATATAACCACCCAAAGCATCAATTTCACGAACAATTTGCCCCTTAGCAATTCCTCCCACTGCCGGATTGCAACTCATTTGCGCAAACTTGTTCAAATCCATTGTAATTAAAAGAACTTTAAGTCCTAAATTGCCAGCAGCTGATGCGGCTTCACAACCAGCATGACCTCCCCCAACAACAATAATATCGTAATCAAATTTCATGTGTCTATAATTTGTTTTTTAATGGTAACATGGAACTCGCCATAACAGTCATGCTCCTTTGTGATGCCTTAAGGCAACAAGGATGTTTCATCGATAAAAATTCAGCAAATTATTTTAATCAGCAAAAATAAAAAGAAGAAATCAAAACACTAATAAAACAAGCAATAATTATATTGGTTTATTAAACATAATTAATGGGTCGTGAGGTAAATATTCGGCTTAATGGTTAGATACAGGGGAAGAAAAAGAAAACCACAAGAGCCTAATGCTTCTATTTTATTAATAATTAAACACTTCCATTGCCGTTAAAAACTTCATCCAGAAGCTTTAAACAAAAATCTTCATTTTCTCTCATCGATATTTCTTCTTGCTTAGTTTTATCGTTAAAACCTAATAGATGCAAAACACCATGAATCATTACCCGATGCAATTCGGTAGTAAAAGAAGATTTAAATTTTTCCGAATTAGAAAATACTGTATCGAGACTTATAAACAGGTCGCCAGAGATTTTCTTAGAAGTAGAATAATTAAACGTAATAATATCGGTATAATAATCGTGATTCAGAAATTGCTTATTAATATCAAGTAAATAATTATCGTTACAAAAAATAAAGTTTATATTTCCTCCTTTACATTTATAATGACAAATAACTTCTTTAACCCATTGGGTTATAACTAATTTATTAATTGAAGGAAAATCAACATTTTCGGAGTAATATAGAATATTCACAATTACGCCAGATAAAATACCATTTTTACTTTATTACCAGGATCGTTAAACTCTAACTCGTCGGCTAAGTGGTTCATTAGAAATATACCACGACCGTGGGTTCTTTCTATATTTTCAGGTTTAGTAGGATCGGGCAGGTTCTTATAATCGAAACCATTGCCACTATCACTTATAAAAAATTCTATCTGTTTATCAGATACTGCGTACTCAACAACTACATCCTTTTCCTTTTCGAGTTTATTTCCATGTACAATAGCATTATTAACTCCCTCAACCACAGCAAGTAGAAGCTTTCCATAAACATCTGAATGAATCTGATATTTAACAGATAAATCGTCAATTAATCTCTCAACGAGATTAATATTTTGTATTTCAGATTTAATAACCATTCTATCCACTTTTCAATATTTATAAGATTTGCAGGATACTTATACAATATTACTCCTGACTAACACACTTATACTAAAAAGCCCAAAAAGAGTTTCCTAAATTAACAATTATTTTTCAGGGTAACAACCATTTTGATGGATCAAGCTTTTGGCTTTCGTTCCAAATCTCAAAATGAAGAATGCCACCAGCATCATTACTTTCTTTAAATACTCTTCCTAAAAATTCACCTGAACCAACTTTTTGTCCTTGTTTTACCTTAACATCCTTTAAATTGGCATAAACGGTTAAAAAAGTTCCATGTCGTATTATAACTGCATTATTATAACCCGGAATGCTAATTATCCGACTCACTTCGCCAGGATGAACAGCTAAAACATCTTCACTTCCAATGGTTTGAATGTCGATTCCATTATTCTTAACCAACACATTTTTAAGAACAGGATGTTCATGTTCGCCGAACTTGCTTACCACAATACCCTTATTCACGGGCCAAATTAACTTTCCCATGAACTTATTAAAATCAGTACCGGTGGCCGATGCAGCTGTAGATGTACGAGCAGCCCTAACAATCTCCATTATGCGATTTTCCAGTTCTTTAGCTTTCCTTTCTTTATCTTTAATTGTGGTTAATAGCCACTTTTCCTCTTTTTGTAATTCCGTAATTAATTGTTTCTTTTGCTGCTGATTATTATTTAGTTGACCATATTCCCTTTCCAGATGCTTTAGGGTATTTTCCTTTTGCTCCATTTGTGATTGAACTTCAGTCAAATAAGCTTTTAAACGAACCTGATTATCAATCAAATTTTGAACCTGATTCTTTCTATATCGAGAGTATTCTTTAACCAACCGATAACGATTATAGGAATCCGAAAATCCTGAAGCGCTAAGAAAAAAAACAAGTTCATCAAGTGAATTCCGGCGCCGGTAAGAGTCCCTTATCAATTTACTGTACTCTTCCTTGCTTGATTTTATATCACTTTCAAGCTGATTAATAACCAACTGATTGGTTTCGATTCTATTCTCGAGGGCTTCAATTTCAATTTTGAAGTTATCGATTAAACGCTCCCTTACAGAGATTTCTTTGTTTAAAATGTTAATTTGTTGAAATGTAGCTTCACGTGACTGGCGCTTCGATTGTAATAATTTATTGGTTGATTCAATTTCTTTTAACAGAAGTTCCCTTTCAGAACGCAAATTATCAACATTCTGAGATTGAACAGAACTCGTTAGGCACAAGATAAATAAAACTATCAAATATTTAGAAAGATACAATTTCATATTTATCTGGAATTCTGAAATTCAGTGAATTTGAACCATCTACCTCTATATCGGAAAAAGTAAAACTGAGTTTAAAGTTATTGCTTCCCTGTCTTGCATTAATATTAACAGAATAAGGAAATTGTGTATTTCCCAGTGTATTAAAATTTTTATACTCTGTAACAAACAACATCTGATTCAATGTATTAACAATTCTGTTCTCATTAATTTTATAAATGCCTGGTAATATGTTAACTTGATGAAGAAATAAATCAGAATTTCGTCTTGATAACCGCTCGTATTGACGCATATTCAACGAACGAAGTGAATAAAAAGAATCTTGATGATAGGCAGCGTAATCTTTTATTAATTCAGGGTTATAGTTTGGATAAGAAAAAAGTGAATTGGTTAATAATCCCTCAATAATATTATAGTTCACTTCAACAAAAAAACGTTCTGATAATTTTCTGTAATCAGAAACCATAACCTTACGATTCAGACGATCAATGACCCTAATTTCGCTTTTATTGAGAGAAACCCTGAATATCTCAATCCCCATTAAAGGTACAATAGAAATAATAATAGAAGAATCCCTTTTAATATACATGCTGGCCTTTACTGAACGCAAATTCCCATTCTCATCCAAATCTATTGTTAACCGTTTAAAATAAAGTGAATTATAGTTCAGTTCATTCACCAAAATATTACTTACCAATACATCCTCATCAATTGATTTGATGGTTTCGTAGCGATGCAATTTATCCTTGCTTTTACATGAACTAAATAAAAAAGGGATAAACAATAAAATAAATATCAGAACCTTAAACCAATTATTCATCTGTTTAGAATTTGCTTTTTAACGGCCAGAGGAAACTCGCCATAATAGTAATACTCACTTCGACTGGGCTCAGTGCGTCGCCTTTGTGAGAACTCATTCTTATGGTACGATTCATCCAAATTATTTAATGTAACGTTGTTCTTTAATTTTTCTATTTAAATTCTCAGATAAATTTTCATCGTTTGTTTCAGAAGCTTTAATCCAAAATTCAACAGCCTTTTCAACATTTCCGTTTTTGTAAAGAATATCGCCGTAATGTTCAAGAATCACTCCATTTTTATCGCCTCCATTAGATATGGCTTGTTCAATTATAAAAAGGGCTTCAAAATATCTTTCACGTTTAAATAAAACCCATGCATAGGTATCAAGGTAAGTGGCATTGCGTGGTTCCAGCTCAATAACTTTAGATATCATTCGCTCAGCTTTATCTAAATTAATTTCTTCAACGCTTAAATAGTAAGCATAATTATTAAGTATGCCCACTTGTTTATCGTCTAAATCAATTGATTTTTGATAGTTTTCGAAGCTTTTCTCACGCTCTCCTTCCTGATAATACAAATCACCTAAAAAGCCATAGGTTTGGGCTTCTAACCTGGCATTGTCCTTGCTGTATCTAATCACTTCATTAAGGTGAAAAATAGCTTCTTTTCTATTGTCGTTAAAAGAATAAGCAATTCCGGTTAAATAGTGAATAATGGGGTTTTCAGGAAAAGCTTTAACTCCATTTTGGCAATGTTTTAAAAAAACATCTTTTTCATGATTGTTTAATGACTGGAATAGAAAATCCTGCCAAACATCTTCTTGCTTTTCATCTAACAATAAGGAATTTTCGTAAGCCAGTAACGCTTCATTTGTTCTTCCTTTATGAGATAAATAATTGGCATACAATAAATATACTTTACTTTCGTGTGGGTGAGTTGCAATAAAAGTCTGAAATATACTTTCAAAATCAGTGTCAGTAAGTGGATTCTCGGAATCATCCATATTCATTAAAAAAGGCAATAGGCGCTGAAATTTAGCTTCAAATTCTCCACCTGAACTACCAAACCCCTTTTGTAAAGATGATTTAAAATTTGGAATATCATTGCTTAATAAATAATAATTGGCAAGACTAAAGTAGGCCATACTATTATTAGGATCGTCCTTAATAACGATGTTGTATTGCTCGTAGGCTTCTTTTAATCTACGCCGCTGAGTAAAAAAATCGCCCAAATAAACTCTATAATCAGGATTTGCTGGGAAAGCATTAACTAATGAATGAAGTTCTTTTTCAGCACTTTTAAAATCTTTATTCTGGATATGGACACTATGCTTTTCAAGACTTAAAAATTCGTTTTTACCCAGTAATTTCTCTATTTTATTGAGTGATTCTATTGCTTCCTTATATTGACCTAATGAATATTGGAATTGAGCCAGATTATAAATGTATTCAACGTTAGTGGGTTTTTGCTTTACTAAAAATTTAGATGCTTCCAGAGCCAATTCTGGTTTCTTATTATTGTGATAAACTTTAGAAAGCAAAGATAAAAACCATTCGTTGGAAGGGTCTAACTGAACAGCTTTAAAAGCAAGGGATTCAGCATTTTTTGAATCGCCACTTTGAAATATTAACTGAGCCAACTCAAAGTAACAGGTAGCACAAGTTGTGTCAACACCTATAGCTTCTTTATAGTATAAAACAGCTTTGTTATAATCACCCAACATTTTAAACCTGCTGGCTTCAAGTAAAAAATATTCAAACCGTTTAGTTGTTGTTTCATCAACTGGTTTAACTATAAAAAAACGTCCATTGGGATACAATGTGTTTTCAAATGAAGTTACATTTTTGGTTGACTTACAACCAGAAATCATAACAATACTTAAGAAAATGATGTAATATAATATGCTATTCTTATTCATCCTTAAAAATTAAAATTTTTACTTCTTACAACTTACCGGTATGACCAAAACCACCAGCACCACGTTCAGTTTCAGATAGTTTTTCAACTAAACTCCATTCAAATCGTTCGTACTTATTTATAACCATCTGACAAATTCTGTCCCCATCTTCTATAACAAAATCGGTATCAGAAAGATTAATTAAAATAACTTTTACCTCACCGCGATAGTCAGCATCGATGGTTCCTGGTGAATTTAAAACAGAAATACCGTGATTAATGGCCAACCCGCTACGAGGCCTTATTTGGGCTTCGTATCCATGAGGTATTTCAATAAATAAACCAGTAGGCACTAAAACACGTTGCAAAGGTTTTATAACTATGCGCTCATTTAAAAATGCACGTAAATCAACTCCGGCCGAATGTTCAGTACTAAATTGGGGTAAAATATTATTGCTTTTATTTATAACTTTAATTTCAACCATGTTCTCCCTTTTAAAAAATTAAAATTACCATTAATGATAAGAAAATAAACTATAAAGGAAGCAAATATAACTCCTTTAAAAGTAAATCTATATATCAGATTATCAAAATAAACCATTTTATCAACAACAAAAACTAAAACAATACCGATGGTTATAAAAGCCAATTGTTTTAATGAATAAGGTACCCGGTAATATTTTTGACCAACAAAAAAAGAAACAACCATCATAGTTCCATAACCGGCCATTATTGCTAAAGCACCACCAATAATTCCATATTCAGGAATTAATATAAAATTCAACAATACCGTTATAACAGTTCCCATAATTCCAAAAATCGCTCCATAAATGGTTTTATCTGATAATTTATACCAAAGCGATAAATTAAAATATATGCCATAAAACAATTGTCCTAACAATACATAAGGAATAATGATATTTCCATACAAATACTCTTTGGTTAAAAGCAGGTTTATTATATCAATAAAAAGCATAACTCCAAGGAAAATAAAACCTCCAAAAAACAGAAAATATTCCATTACCTTGGCATAGGATTCTTTTCCTTTTTCTTGAATTTTAAAGAAAAAAGGTTCGAAAGCAAAACGAAACGATTGAGTAAACAAACTCATTAAAACACCAATCTTAAAATTAGCTCCATAAACCCCTAATTCCTTAAATCCATTCTCACCTAATAATTTAGGCATTAGTATTTTATCACTGTTTTGAATAACCATACCTGTTATACCCACAACCAAAACAGGCCACGAATATTTAAACAAGCTAACCAATAAAGAATAATTGTAGCTGCCTTTTAATTTCCTAAATTCGTTAACGAAGAAAAGTACAATTAAAACACTGCTTAAAACATTGCTAAGAATAATATAAAATACGCCATTACCTTTGTTATAAACATCTTGCCAGTAAATACTAATTATATTATTACGAATTAAAAATGGAATAACTAATAAAAAGAGCAAATTAAATCCAATATTCAGTAAGATATTGGTTATTTTAATTATTCCAAAACGAAGAGCTTTGTTCTGTAACCTTAAATTGGCAAATGGAATGGCTAAAAAACTATCAAACGCAACAATTATACTTACTAAAATTAAAGTATTGCTGTATTTTCCATCATAGAAAAAATCGCTTAAACTACCGGCCGTAAAAAAAGTAAGCACAATTAACAACAAACTTGTGCTTCCAATCATTACTAAAGAGGTTTTATAAACATTTTCCTGTTTTCCTTTTCGGGCAAACCTAAAAAAACCCGTTTCCAAACCATAAGTAAAAACCACTAGTAATATTGATATTATACCATAAATGTTAACTACAACACCATATTCATCTGGTAAAATAGTTCTTATATAAAATGGCATTAATAGCCAGTTCAAAAACCGGCCTAACATAGTAGTGGCACCGTATATGATGGTTTCACCGGCAAGACCTTTTAAACTTCCACTCATAAATTTAAAACAAGGAATTTTGAACAGTTCCGGAATTTCTCCCAAAATGATTATAAGCCAATGCAGTAACCACGCGGCCACGCGGTGTACGTTTTAAAAACCCTTCCTTTATTAAAAAGGGTTCATAAACCTCTTCAATAGTACCCGAATCTTCTCCAATTGCAGTAGAAATAGTATTTAAACCAACAGGTCCACCCTGAAACTTATCCATAAGCGTTAATAAAATTTTATGGTCCATTTCATCGAGCCCATATTCATCAATATTCAATGCTTTTAATGAATACTTTGTAATGTCAAGGTCAATAAATCCTTCACCTTTAACCATGGCAAAATCGCGAACTCTTCGTAATAAAGCATTGGCAATACGTGGTGTACCTCGGCTACGTCGCGCAATTTCTATAGCTGCATTATCAACAATATCAACATTTAAAATTCGTGATGAACGCGCTATAATACCACTTAAAATATCGGTATCGTAATATTCCAAATGACAATTTATACCAAACCGTGCACGTAATGGACTGGTTAATAAACCACTACGTGTGGTAGCACCAATTAAAGTAAATGGATTAAGATCTATTTGAATTGATTTTGCACCCGGACCTTTATCAATTACAATGTCGATTTTAAAATCTTCCATGGCCGAGTATAAATACTCTTCAACAACAGGACTTAAACGATGTATTTCGTCAATAAATAAAACATCATTATCATCCAAACTGGTTAAAATACCTGCTAAATCGCCAGGTTTGTCTAAAACAGGTCCACTTGTAACTTTAAATCCTACATTTAATTCGTTGGCTAAAATATTGGAAAGGGTAGTTTTACCTAATCCGGGAGGTCCGTGAAGTAAAACATGGTCGAGTGCCTCACCCCGCATTAAAGCAGCTTTAACAAAAACTTCCAGATTCTCAACAATCTTATATTGACCTTTAAAATCTTTAAAAGTTAATGGGCGTAATTTTTGTTCAATTTCTTTATCAGCATTTATGCTGTTTTCAAGCTTCCTAATATCAATACTCATTCAATATGAGGCATTAACTGTTTATTTCAATGCCAAGCTCTTTAATTATTTCCTGGAAAATTTCTATGTCAAAAGGCTTTGTCATAAATTCATCCATTCCGCTTGCCAAACACTTTTCCCTATCAGCATCATACGTATTGGCTGTAAGCCCAACAATTGGTGTATGACCTCCATTAATTAATTCAATATGCCTGATGTGCTTAGTTGCTTCTAAACCATCCATTACAGGCATCATTAAATCCATAAGTATCAGATTATATTTCCTTTCTTTAAACTTTTCAACCGCTTCCAATCCATTATTGGCAACATCAATTTTAAAACCATGTTTTACCAGGTTTAAAAATATAAGCTTCTGATTTAAAATATTATCCTCAACAAGGAGTAAAGATAGTTCATTCATCAGAAAATAATTAGTTTATTAAGAATCTGTTTAAAATTATTTTTAGACAATAGAGAAAAGAATTTTAGACACGTGTTCCGGTTCATCGGAAATAGACATAAAACGTATAATGCTTATAATAAATAAAATAACTTAGCCATCTTGTTTGTCTCTTTTGTCTATTTAGTCTAATCCCGATAAACCGGGACACGTCTATCTGTCTCTAGTCTTAACTTCTAATTGTCTTTAATAAAATTAGAAACTAAATTTAAACAGTTACTAAGCCACATTTAATTATTTGTACACTTTATAAAACCAATGTACTTTTTGTATTATTATTTTACTTTTCCGCATTTACCCAAAAACAAGAATTTCAAAATTATAAATCATATTGAAAAATAACTAATATCTGCTAAAGTTTTAATTCTTTTGATATTTCTAGCATTCTTTGTATAGGAATTAAAGCCTTTTCGCGCACTACTTCGTCAACTTCAACCAAAGGAAACTCATTCTTCAACGATAAATAAACTTTTTTAAGTGTATTCAGCTTCATAAACTCACAATCGTTACAACCACAAGTTGAATCCATGGGTGGGGCTGGTATAAACACTTTATTTGGCGATGCCTTTTGCATTTGATGCAAAATACCAGCTTCGGTTGCTACAATAAACTCTTTTTCGTTGCTTTCGATGGTATATTTCAATAAAGCAGCTGTACTACCAACAAAATCGGCCAAAAGCAATAATGGTTTCTTACATTCGGGATGTGCTATAATTTTGGCATCTGGATTTTGCTGTTTTAATTCCAAAATTTTTTCTACTGAAAACTTCTCATGAACATGACAAGCACCATCCCATAAAACCATTTCGCGTCCGCTTAAACTTTGTAAATAATTGCCAAGATTTTTATCGGGACCAAACAATATAGGTTTCTCTTTTGGAATGCTGTTAATTACACCAACTGCATTGGTACTTGTAACAACAATATCCGATAAAGCTTTAACAGCTGCAGATGTATTAACGTAGGTTACTACAACATGATTGGTATATTGTTTTACAAATTTTTCAAACTCATCGCCCGGACAGCTATCAGCTAAAGAACATCCGGCATTTAAATCGGGAACGATAACCTTTTTGTTGGGGGAAAGAATTTTAGCCGTTTCACCCATAAACAATACACCAGCCAATAATATAATATCGGCAGATGTTTTAGCAGCATGCTGAGCCAAAGCTAAGCTATCGCCAACAAAATCGGCAATATCCTGAATTTCTTTAACCTGGTAATAATGAGCCATTATTATGGCATTTTTTTCCTTTTTAATTCTATTTATTTCTTCAACCAGGTTAATTTTAGCAGGTACATCATCAGTAACAAACCCCGCTTTTATCCACTCACTATTATTATTCATATATTTAATTTTAAAATAATATGATGATGATACTATACTGTTAATACTGTTGACAAAAAACCTACAAAAGCCTTGAAACTTAAAATTGGATTATTTTATAACCATTATATTAACAGTTATTATAATTACAATGTTTTGAAAATGAACTGATACATTAGGTTATTCACAAACTGTTAATTGATTTCAAAGTTATTATTTTCCTTAAATTCAAAAGTGTTTTTTAAGATTAAAGCTGTTTAAAAAAATCTATATTTTCCATAAAAATAAACTTGACATCTGTTTCTTAAAAGAACCTTCTAAAAAAAATCGAATAAATCAACACAATTTTTTAAAAAGTTATTTTCCACAGTTCACAATTTATTAACACCATTTTAACCATTTGTTGTTATTAACCAATCGGTTGTAATTCTTTTAATATTTGCACATTTACTGCTTTTACTTTTGAACTGACAATTAGTATCTTTGAAACGCAATTAATAAAACATCAACCTAAAAATTTTGAAGCGTAATGACATTTAAAAAAGTTGCAATTGGTTGTGACCATGCTGGGTACGAGTTAAAGATTATTCTTAAGGAATATTTACAAAATAAGGGAATTGAAGTTGTTGATTTTGGTACCAATTCTCCTGATAGTGTTGATTATGCCGATTATGCGCATCCTTTGGCCAATGCTGTTGAAACAGGTGAGTGCGAAATTGGTTTTACAATTTGCGGCAGCGGCAATGGTATTAATATTACCGCCAATAAACATCAGGGTATAAGAGCTGCTTTATGTTGGATCCCGGAAATTTCGATGTTGGCACGTGCTCATAATAATGCCAATATTTGTAGTTTACCCGGTAGATTTATTTCTGTGGATGATGCCAAAAAGGTTGTTGACTTGTTTTTGGAAACACCTTTTGAAGGTGGACGTCATGAACAACGTATCAATAAAATACCGCTTTGCCGATAAAATATTGAATGCACAGTAATCATAAACAATTTTTAGTCGATTCAGATAATGTTGCTTTTAATTTAAAGCACCGAAATACTATTGCCTATAATATATCGAAATATGATGCAGCCTTTGAGGTTGGCTTAAATAGATATGATGATCTTAATAGAGCTAAAAGTATTGCGGCTGCTATTAAACGTTCGGTTTTAAAGAATTTGCCGTCTTATCTGGAGCAATTTGAAACTGCAGCCACCAATAATGGCATTGAAGTTTTATGGGCTGAAACTCCCCAACAAGCTGTTAACCATATTATTGATATTGCTAAAGATGCCAATATAAAAAAGGTGGTTAAGAGTAAATCAATGACTTCTGAAGAACTTCATTTAAATGAAGAGCTTGAAAAAGCAGGAGTGGAGGCCATTGAAACCGACCTTGGTGAATTTATTGTTCAGAAAGCAGGGGAGAGGCCGTACCATATTCTCACGCCTGCCATGCATAAATCGAGGCAGGATGTAGCCAATCTTTTTAATAAACTTTATAATCTTTCGCCCGATGAAACAGCCGAAGGATTAACGGCTTATGTTAGAGATAAACTCAGGTTGGAATTTGAAGAGTCGGGTATGGGAATAAGCGGTGCCAATTTTCTTATTGCCAAGGAGGGTGGTATTGCTTTAACCGAAAATGAAGGAAATGGATTGTTTACCATTACTTACCCCAAAATTCATATTGTAATTGCAGGCATCGAAAAAATTATTCCAAGTGTTAAGCATCTTGATTTATTTTGGCCTTTATTGGCATGCCATGGTACCGGACAACAGGTTTCTGTTTACAATTCAGTAATAACCGGGCCGCGCAAACCCAACGAAAAAAATGGCCCTGAAAAAATAGTGGTTATTTTATTGGATAATGGCCGCACCAATCTTTATTCCAAACCACACCAATCAGAATCGCTTGCCTGCATCAGGTGCGGAGCTTGTTTAAACGCTTGTCCAATCTACAAAAATGTTGGAGGATATACTTATAATGCTGTTTATTCAGGACCTATTGGTTCTGTTATCACCCCGCATTTAAAATCTTTTAGCGATTATAAACATCTGAGCTTTGCCAGTTCTTTGTGTGGCCGGTGCTATGAAGTTTGTCCTGTAAAAATTAACCTGCCACAATTATTGCTATACAACCGCAAACAAGCTGTGGAGCAAGATTTGACTGGGTTAAAAGATAGAGAAGCTTTTAAGATGTTTCAGTGGGTTATGAATTCGTCGGCTAAACTTAATAACGTTGGAAGTTTTTTAAAATCAGGATTATTTTCTCCTTTTATTATGAATATTTTTGGTAAAAAACGTAAATTTCAAATAAATTCAAAATCATCGTTCAGAAAAGAATGGTGTAAAAACAGGCAAGTTAAAACATAGGAATTATGGTTTCGATGACATGCAAATACGCTTTACGTTCCATAATTTATATTGGAATTAAAACGGCTTCAGGAACAAAAGTGAATGTGAGGCAAATGGCTTCGGAGCTGGAAATTCCCATGCAATTTTTAAGTAAAATTTTGCAGGTTTTTGTGCGAAAGGGTATTTTATCGAGTTTACGAGGGCCACACGGAGGTTTTTCGTTTAATAAAGACCCATTTGAAGTTACGTTATTCGATATTATTATCATTATCGATGGACGTGAGTTATTCGATAATTGTATTATTGGGGCACGTCCGTGTTATTGTAAGGATAACAGTTCAAAAAAATGTACTGTTCACGAGCAGTACAGTAAGGTTAGGAGCGAGGTAGAGCAGTTTTTTACCAGCGAAACCATTGGCTCAATAGCAGCCAATTATGAAAAACAGGAAAAATTGTTTTTATCGCTTTAGTACTTTCACCCATAACCTATGGGTGAAAAAACCTGCAAAAACCCCAAGTATATTGGCAATGAAATCGAAAAACTCACAGCTTCTGTTCGATAAAATGGGTTGAAGAATTTCAATGGTAGCGCCAAAGCAAATCAAACCCAGGAATATTTTCCATATCAACTTAATATTTTCATTCTTGATATTTTTATATCTTTCACTAAAGAATACCACTGAGAGAAAGGTATACATTAAGATATGAACAATCAAATCGGAACGTCTGAACTGGAAAAACTTATTGTCGGGAATTCCTCCAACTGACATAAAACTTAGGTAAAGAATTATCGATATGCTGATAATGGTAAATGGATATTTTTTTAGATAAGCGATTACTTGCATTTTTTTCTTGGCAAAATAACGCTTTTACTTTATTATTTTGAAAATTATTGGTAAAAAATGAATTTGTATCGGTTTTTGTTATTTTATTAACAAATATCAATGAATAATTGTTAATAAAACTGTTTATTTCTGTTGAAAAACTGTTAATAAACCCCTTTAACCTTCTGTTTTTTAATGTTTCACGTGAAACAATTTATCTCATGGCAGGACTTTATGTTCATATTCCATTTTGTTTTTCGAGATGTGGTTATTGTGATTTTTTTAAAACGACTCAATTGAGGTCGATTCCTCAATTTGTTGAGAATTTAAAAAGCGAAATTGCTTTACGCGCGCCAGATTTTAATTATCAAATTAATACTATTTATTTTGGGGGAGGCACACCATCATTGCTCAAGCCTGAGCATTTAACCGAAATTTTAAATGCTATTAAAAACTTTTTTTTAATATCTGATAAAGTTGAAATTACCATTGAATGCAACCCTGACGATTTATCGGCTTCTTATCTCAACGAAATACTGAACAGGGGTTTTAACCGATTAAGTGTAGGGATTCAAAGTTTTAATGATTTGGATTTACAAAATATGCAACGTCGTCATAATTCGCATCAGGCTAAAATGGCTGTAGATAATGCTATTAAAGTTGGCTTTAAAAACATTGGCGTTGATTTTATTTATGGCTTACCCTGGAGCAACAGGCAAAGCTTTCTCGAGAATCTGGCTGCTTTCCAAAATCTGCCTGTGCAGCATATCTCGGCCTACCATTTAACCATTGAAAAAGGAACATCTTTTTTCAACCTGAAACGAAATGGGCTTTTGAATGAATTGAACGATGTTGAAAGTTTGGAGCAGTATTTGTTGCTTTGCGACGGGCTTGGAAAGGCCGGCAAAGTTCATTACGAAGTATCCAATTTTTGCAGTCCGGGATATTTTTCACAACATAACACATCTTACTGGAAAAGTGTTCCTTATTTGGGTTTTGGTCCCGGGAGCCATTCGTTTGTTGAAAATAAACGCTTTTGGAATAAGTCGAACCTTAAACAATATCTTATCGGCCGGTTTGATTTATTGCACGAAGAAGAAACATTAAGTCAGGCCGATCGTTACAATGAAATGATAATGCTTGGATTGCGCACCATGTGGGGAGTAAATATGGAGGATTGTAATAACAATTTTACGGAGTATTTTCAAGGTTTTAACCAAATTGCAGAAAAATGGATTGACAGAGGTTGGTTAACAGTATTAAACAATTATTTAATTTGTAAAGAAGAGCATTGGTTTCAGGTCGATAGAATTATTGAAGATTTTTTAATTTGCTGATTATGTATTGTGCAAAGATTTTGCTTTTATGGATTTTTACAATAGCAATAGTAGTTATAAAGCTTAGCCCTGCCGATTTTTATCAAGAGTTGCAAAAAGCTAAGAACCCTGTTTTGTTAGATGTTCGGGTTGAGGAGGAATTTTGTAAAAGCCGCATTGCGAATGCTCAATGGGCAGGCGAAAAAGCTGTTTTGGAAGCTCTGTTAGCCAACGTTGATAATAACACACCAATTTTTATTTATTGTGAGAGAGGAATAAGGACAAAAGAAGTTATTAAACTGTTAGCTAAAATGAAATATAAAAAGGTGTATGAACTAGAGAGTGGTTTTGAAAACTGGGTTAAGCAAGATTTTCCGTTAGACAAGGAGCTATTAAAGTCAGCATCGCTTAAATCAGGTTTTTGATAACATCTAATTTTATTAAACCATACAAACATTTTATTAATTCTGTGAAAAACAGTAGAAAACCATTAGTCGCCACCTGGCTATCCATTATTTTAAATACTGCTCTATTTGCATTAAAAATTTGGGCGGGTATTATTTCAAACTCTGTAGCATTGATGGCCGATGCATGGCATACTTTGTCCGATTCGGTTTCTTCATTGGCTGTTTTAATAGGCATTAAATATTCACAATCTCCTGCCGATAAAAATCATCCATATGGGCATGGAAGAGCTGAACTTATAGCTTCCATTGTAGTGGGTGTGCTTTTGGCTGTTGTTGGATTTAACTTTCTAATAGAATCAATTGTAAAGTTCCGCGAAAAGTCGGAAGGTGTTTTTGGTGCTGTTGCCATATGGGTTACTGTTACATCGATAATAGTAAAGGAGATTATGGCCAGATATTCGCTCACCATAGGAAAAGAATACAGATATAATTCTTTGATAGCTGACGGCTGGCATCACCGTTCTGATGCCATTTCAAGTGTTATTATTCTTTTGGGTATTTTTGTTGGCAACAGAATATGGTGGATTGACAGTTTTCTGGGATTTTTGGTCTCGCTGTTTATTTTTTATACAACTTATGGAATAATGAAAGATTCTGTTAGTTTACTAATAGGAGAGGGTATCGACAAGGAAACAGAAGAGCAGTTGATTCAATGCGGAAACTTAGTTGAAGCACAAGTTCCGCTTAATCCGCATCATTTTAAAATTCACTATTATGGAAATCATACAGAACTCACGTTCCATATAATGTTACCCGGCTACTACAGCCTTGAAACGGCACACAATATTGCCAGCCGGTACGAAAGACTAATTGAAGAAAAAATGGGATTAACAGTCACCATTCATGTCGATACAGATGATGAAGCCAATAATAATCCTGAGTTGTTATAACGTAACTACTCTACCATAAAAGCACCCGGTTTGGGAATTTTAAGCGTATATTTTTTACCAGTTGCGTTGGTTAAAAATGTTTCACGCAGCCAGGGATTCATATCTTTAAGTTCGCGGTAGGTGACTCCGTTTTCGCTTGCAAAATCTGCAATATTTGCAATGGCTCCGTTAATTTCTACCTCAGTATATTGAATAGGGTAGTACAAATCATCGGCAGTAAAATAAAAGCCATAGCTTTGCGGGTCTTCAATTATTTGCTTAATAGCCAGAATGCGAAATACATATCTGCCGGTTTCTTCTCCTAATAATAAATCGTAATAGCTGGTTGATTTTTGTTTTCCCAGTTGACGTTCGATTCCGGCAGGGCCAGCATTATAGGCAGCAGCTGCCAGAGCCCACGAACCGTATTTTTCGTAGGCTTTTTTAAGGTAGCGGCAAGCCGCAACAGTTGATTTTTCCAAATGGTAACGCTCGTCAACTTCCTTATTTACCTCCAAACCATAATCTTTGGCTGTATTTTGCATGAATTGCCATATACCGGCAGCTCCGGCAGGAGAAACAATACGTGGCATTAATCCGCTTTCAATCAGTGCCAGATATTTAAAGTCTTCGGGAATGCCTTGTTCCTTTAAAATTGGCTCAATAACAGGAAAGTACCTATTAGCCCTTTTTATGAGTAATAATGTTTGCGATTGCCAGTAAGTATTAACCAACACCTCACGGTCGAAACTTTCGCGTACATAGGTTTTATTAAGTGGCACCTCTTCGTTAGCAAACGTCATTTGTTTAGGAATGGGTAGTGCATGAATAGCATAACTTTTTACGAAGTTTTCGGTTGGGGGATTTTGTTCTCGGGATGTTTTCATCATGGGGTCGGACGAATGAATAAAAAGGCCGATAACCATTGCTGCGGCAATTACAGTTGTTGAAACCGACAAGAGCCTGATATATGAGTTGTTAGTATAGTTTCCCATTTTTCAAAAATTTGTTGATGTATTTCTTTTGCATAACCGCCCAAAACTTCGAAGTCATCATCCCCTATGTATCCAAACGGCTTTGTTTTTCTACGATTTATAATGGTTTGATGTTACAAAATCTATTTCTGAATAGCAAATTGTTTTGTGTTAATTAATGAAAGAGCCAAAATAAGCCAACATAAAAAGAACCCGGTTTATTTAAGTTACTTTGTTATATTTGTATTAACCTAATATCCAAAACTATGAAACAAATCGAAATTACCGGAGGTGCCAAAGTGGGAGTTGGTAAAGCAATCTGGCCATTTGCAAAATTGATAGTATCAGAAAACCGGCTCGATTTGCATGTTTCATTCCTTGGTAGTTTTGTATTTACTCCAGCCGATATTGTTAACATAGAAATTGTTAAAGGATTTGGAGGGAATGGAATTCGTTTCCACCATAAGGTTGAAACATATAAAAAGCAGCTTGAATTTTATACCACGAAAAGCATTGATGATTTACTGGAAATGATTGAGAATACAGGTTTTCTCAATAATCCAATAACTCAAAAACCAATGGAAATTGTCAAAAGGCAAAATCAGGGAGGAGCGCCGTTTCGTTTGAGCACTGTTGTTGCTGTTATAGTTGCTTGGAATTCGCTGGTTATTCACGATGTTTACCATTTCTTTACCGGTCATAATCAGGCTTTACCCTTAGGTATTGGTGGAAAAATTGGCACTTCATCCATTTTTTTGTGCGGACTGTTAACCATTGCATTGCCAAATTTTCATAAGTTGATTTTAAAAGAGGGAAGGGAGTTGGTTGAAGTTAAAACCTTTATCTTATTTTTAATGTTTATTAGCGGCATGTTGTTCATAATGTTAAATGTTGTGGGTTATTTAATAGTTGAATAATCTTTGATACAGAATTATGAGCATACCGAACAAAAGATATATAGCAAAACAGAGCCTTAACCCATATTTATGAACAACAATCAGGAAAAACTGAATCAACTTTTAACCCGACTTGAATATCTTGAAAAGAAACAAGTCGATTTTTTTAAAGAAGTTGATAATTTAAAGCAAGAGATAAAGAAAATTGAACTTATAGGTAATGAGGATATAGCATCCTCTTTTTGCGATGAAACAGTAGTTAAATCCGAAGTTCTGAGTCATCAACCACCAACTTTAAGTGTTAAAGGCCCTGTAATTGAGCAGGAGAGAGTTTCTAAAATTTCCGATGAGCCCAAAAGTATTAAGCCATCAACAACCACTACGCTTTCTTCAAAATCTAATATTGAAAAGTTTATTGGCGAGAATTTAATTAGCAAAATAGGAATTGTTATTACGGTAATTGGTGTTGCCATTGGTGCAAAATATGCCATCGACCACCAAATTATAAGCCCGCTTGCACGAATAATTTTAGGTTATATTTTTAGTTTGGCCATGCTGGGTACAGGAGTTTATTTGAAAAAAAACTATCTGAATTTTAGTGCTGTTTTGGTGAGTGGGGCATTGGCCATGATGTATTTTATTACTTATGCCAGTTACAGTTTTTACCAGTTAATTCCTCAAATTGCAGCCTTTGCAATGATGGTGGTCTTTACTTCGTTTGCTGTGGCTGCATCATTAAATTATAACCGACAGGTTATTGCCCTTATTGGCTTGGTGGGTGCATATGCCGTACCATTTTTGTTAAGCGATGGCTCAGGCCGGGTGGCAGTTTTATTTACTTATACTGCCATTATCAATATTGGAATTTTAATAATAGCGTTTCATAAATATTGGAAACCGCTTTATTATTCTGCGTTTATTTTTACCTGGTTAATTTATGCTTCGTGGTTCTTTTTCCGATTTGGCGCACAAAAGCAAATAGCCCTTGCGTTTAGTTTTTTGACCGTATTTTTCATTATTTTTTATGTTATTTTCTTAGCATTTAAAGTTCTACAAAAAGAGAAACTCAATGTTGGTGACATGCTGCAGGTTTTGTCAAACTCTTTTATTTTTTACGGTTTTGGCTATTCGCTTGTAAACGATATTGCCGGTGGAGAAAAGTTGCTTGGCCTTTTTACTCTCGCCAATGCAGTAATTCACTTTATTGTGGCAACTCTTATTTACCGAAAGAATTTAGGCGACAAACAACTTTTATACTTCGTTTCCGGTCTGGTTTTAATTTTCATAACCATAGCCATTCCTGTTCAATTAGATGGCAATTGGGTAACCCTTTTATGGGTAGGAGAGGCCACGTTGCTTTTCTGGATAGGACGTGCTAATGCCATCCAAGTATATGAAAAAATTGCCTATCCATTAATGATTTTGGCTTTTATCAGTATTATACACGACTGGGCTTTGGTATACGATAATTATAATCCGAATTATCCCGAAACAAAAGTTTCCTTTTTGCTCAATATTCAGTTTTTGTCTTCAGTTTTATTCATTGTGGCTTTTGTCTTTATGAACTATTTTAACCGAAAAGCACAATATCCTTCAGCTTTTACCAACGACACCTTAAAAATTATAGCCAGTTTTATGATGGGTGCCATTCTGGTTATTGTTTCTTATTATTCATTCCGGCTTGAAATAGCAACCTATTGGGGACAATTATTTACCGATTCATCATTGGTTATAAATAATGAAAATCAAGATTATCCAAGTTATTACTACAATTATAGTTTAAGAGATTTTAAAGTAGTTTGGCTCATTAATTATAGTTTATTGTTTTTTGCGCTGGTTTCGTTTATTAATATATCTAAAATTAAAAGTCAGGTTTTAACATATATAATCCTGATTATTAATTTACTGCTTGTTCTTGTGTTTTTATTAAGCAGCCTTTATTACTTCAGCGATTTACGCGAAACCTATATTAATCAAACTCTGGCCGAATATTATAACAGGGGAATCATGCACATTGCAATTCGTTATATATCATTACTTTTCTTCGGGTTATTAATGATGGCATTTTACAAAACAATTCGTGCCAACGTGGTTCGTGAAAACCTAAATAAACCGTTCATTTTATTAACTCATTTAGCAATATTGTGGGTTGCAAGCAGCGAATTGATTCATTGGATGGACCTGGCAGGGTTAACCCAATCCTATAAACTTGGGTTAAGCATATTATGGGGTGTTTATGCGTTATTGATGGTAGCTCTGGGTATTTGGAAGAAAAAATCTTATTTACGTGTGGCTGCCATTGTTTTATTTGGAGGCACTCTCTTAAAACTGTTTTTCTACGATATCGCCCATCTTGATACCATTGCTAAAACCATTGTTTTTGTTTCGTTGGGTTTATTGCTGTTGGGAATTTCATTTTTGTACAACAAATACCGTCACCTAATATCTGAGGAATAGAAAATGGGTTGATTTTATTGACTAATCCAAAATATAAACAACATTTTATGATGACGAGATTGATTCAATTTTTATTCGCAATAAGTTTTATAGCTGTTCCTCTTAACCTACAAGGCCAGATAACTGATTACAGCTTTAATCGGCCATTAAACGGAGTTGATGGTCAATGGCATAAGGTTCAATTACCGGAGGATATATTTTCGAAGCTAAATAATGATTTATCAGACATACGAATATATGGTTTTTCAGATGTAGGAGATACAATTGAAGCGCCCTACATTTTAAAGCGCTCTTCAGGTAAAATTGTTTATAAAGATGTACCGTTTCAATTAGTGAATAAATCTCATAATGCCGATGGCTATTTTTTTACATTTGATTTGAAATCCGACGAATTAATTAACCAAATAGACTTAAGTTTTGGTTGTACTAATTTTGATTGGAAAATTTCACTGGAAGGAAGTCATAACCAAAAAGAATGGTTTGGTATTGTGAATAATTATCGCATTTTGTCGATACAAAATGACCTTACTGATTATAAATTTACTCGTGTTGTCATTCCCGATTCGCGATATCAGTTTTATCGTTTATGTGTAAAAAGTAGTGAGAATCCTTTATTTTCATATGCTAAAGTAAGCTTAAATCAGGTTGAAGGGGGAATCTATAATCCTGTTAAGGTTAAGAATAAGGAAATAACGGATGATAAGGAACGTAAGCAAACCATAATTAATTTAGAGTTTGAAAACAAGATTCCTGTTGCTCTTGTAAAGGTATTTGTAGGTAATGATTTTGATTTTTACCGCCCGGTAACAATTCGCAGTTTAACCGACAGCATTAAAACAGAGCAGGGGTGGAGACATAATTATGTAACTGTTGCCAATGGTACAGTCTCCTCTTTTGAGAATAATGGGTTTTCATTACCAAATACAATGGTTTCGCGCATGAGGCTGGTAATAGATAATCAGAACAATCAGCCATTAACAATAGATTCTGTTGAAGTTAAAGGGTTATACCATTATTTAATTGCACGATTTCAGCCTCAAACCACCTATTTTTTATATTATGGGAATAAGCTGGCTTATAAAGTTTCTTATGATATTGAGCGCTTCCCGGAGAATATTCCTGATAATGCCGGAACAATCCTATTGGGAGATGAAATTAGCCTTCGAAGTAATGATTTACCCCAAAAACCAAGAGTAATAAATGAATTCTGGCTTTGGGGAGTTATGATTGTAATAATTCTTTTACTGGGCTGGCTTACTTTGGGTATGATTAAAAAAGCCAGAGACTGACCTAAGGACAATATTCCAGACTAATTGATATAAAACAAAAAGAGGCTGTCTCATAAGTTTTTTTAAGGCTCTGAAAATTGAGTATTTGAAAAACTACTCGGGTAGGAGTACGAATAAAAAGAGGGTGTCTCTGACTTTTGAGACGGCCTCTTTTTGTTTGTGTAAAGGACTATTATAATTCACCTTCTGCATACTGTTTTACTAAAGAAATTACAGCCTCGGCACAACCCTCTTCACCGCTACGGAACGAAAAGGTGAGGTGGTAAACCTTGGTGGTGCGGCAAACAAAATCAGGGGCTTTTGTTATTTTTCCACCTTCAAAATTGCTGATTAGCATGCGGTCACCATCAAACAATTGCATTACAACCTCTTCTGGATTACCGGGGTGGTTAACAACTGTAAATCTATATTGGTTGCGACTGTGCAAAATCACAGAAAATTTTACAAAGCCTGTTTTCATATCTTTTTTGGCTTTTCGCAAATCAATGGAAAAGTCTTTGATGTATTGGCTGTCTCCCATTTCTTTCAAAGCCTGTTTCTTAAGCGATTCATCACACTGTTGTGCCGAGGCGCTGAAAGAACTTATTGAAAGTACAAGTATTAAGCCTAATAATACTTTTTTCATATTGTCAATATTTGTTTGTTAAGGTCAAATAAAACAAGCGGTTACTTGTAACAGCCGGTTTTAATTTCACGATTTTATCTTCTAACTTTTTGCATGGATTATCTATGCAAAACTACTCAACAATTTTATTACGAATTTTAGAAATAAGATCCATAATAGTAGCCAGTTGCTCCTCGGTATAGTGAACAGTGCTTATTTCATCCTGAATTACAATAAGTGTACCATCTTTCTCAATTCTCTTTGGTTCTGCCAACTCGGTAGTTATTCTGATGGGGGCATAAGCAGCCTTTAACTCTCGAATATCTTCAACCAACGTAGCAAAATTGGGTTCGCTAATATAGTTACTTAAGATGATTTCAAGAATATCGATGATATTTTTTTGTTCAGCAATACGAATGGCTAACTCTTTGCTTTTTGTTTCCTTAACAACGCTTGAAGCAATATAAAGCCCTTCAATCCAGGTTCCGGTTACGATTAGTGTACTAACGTTGCTGCGGTTCTGATCGCGCAGGTAAGAGTCCATTTTATTGAAACTGGTTACCGACATTTCCATCAGCGAGTCGAGGTTGGTTGAGTTGGAGGCCATACGGCGCAGTGCATTAAAATCGAAAAATTGCCCAACCCTGATACCATCGGCCAGATTTTTAACCGCTAAAAGGTAAGACACAACCACATTATTTTTATCGTAAATGTTAATGTAGCCCAAATCGGCACTAAAAACGCCCAGATTTAAAGCTCTTTTATAAGATGTTTCGTACCTTGAAACATTGTCGGGGTTATTTAAAATGCGCTGCGAAAATTCTGCTCCCGATGATTTAATAAGGTTAGCCATTTCAACAGGCGAAGAAATGTTTTGAATAACTTCTCCCATAATATCTTCCGATAATTTCAACGGCGCATCACTAATTAGTGAATCATTGAGCGTAAGAGCATCGCCGCTTTTTGATTTTTTATCCGAACAACCGCCGCAGCTGATAAATAACTGTGTTCCGGATAGTATTAACAAAAAATAAAATAATTTCTTCAACATGATAAAGCGATTTAAAGTTTTCAAATATTGTCTTTTATACTATTATGAAAAATAAAAGTTACTTTTTTCTCCATTTAATTGATCCCAAAAGGTTAAGCCCCTTCTTAAGAAGATCAAAGTAGAGTACAGCATAAAGCAGTGCAGTTAAAATCCAAACAATTGTTATGTTAAACCAGAGGGTTTCAAAAAAGTGCCCACCTAAGTGTTTAACCGGTGCAAAAAAGTGCGTTCTGAACGATAAAAAGCCTGATGGTTCGGGAATCTGGTAAATAGGATCGGCCATTTGTACCAGATTATTTCCCTGGCGAAGAATTTTATTTTTCTCAAACTCTTTTCGTACTATTGAAGAAATACTTTCGTTAAAATAATCGTCCTTAATACGGTTAAAGCGGGCAGCATCCTGGTCGAGATTGGTGCTGATAAACCTATCTTTTAATGAGTTTGCCTTTGAAAATACACCTCTGTAGTATTTTAGCAAATCGTTAAGGTAGTTGTCTACACTAGCCGCAACAGCTGTATCGAAATATTCGGGCGATAGTTTATCCATCAATGCAAATGGCAAACCAGGAACCCGCCTCATTTCTTTTGTAATCTCATTCCGAATCAACTGAAGGTTATTGACAAACGTTTTATCATTTTTTGCTTTGCCATCAATTACATGAATAGAGCATTCGTTTAAAATCTGCCGCAATTCAGGTATATAATGTACCTGCTTGAAATCACTTTTGCTCTCTTCAAGCTCAACGTCAAAAATGTTCTTTTTAAAATTATTGTGTTTATACTGGTGTACAATTAATCCTTCGTAAACGTACCTTGATGGCATAAATTCAGCCACCGCCGGAACTTTATCAACGCTTGTGAAATCTTTATTTAACTTATCGAAAGTAAACATGGCGCCGCCTAAAACCATCTGGGGTATCATTACCAATGGGATAAGAATGTATATGGTAACAATTGAATTAAACGAAGCCGATAAAATCAGCCCCAGAATATTAGCAAATGCCGATATGGAGAAGAGTGCAATCCAAAATTCAAAGTACATATCTTTGATTCCCAAAACGCTATTGGCTACTAACACAAACAGAACCATCTGAATAGCTGAAATGGTAAACAACAGCAAAATTTTAGAACTCAAATAGCTGGAGCGACTCAGATTCAGGAACGATTCTCTTTTTAATATTTTGGCATCTTTAAAAATTTCCTCGGCGCTAATAATTAATCCAAAAAACAAAGCAACCACAATGCCCATAAAAATATATGGAGGGATGTTTTCGTTTTCACGGAAAATATAAAGGCTGGAGGTTGGGTCGGCGATGTAACGCACCAAATACGCAAGAATAAAGCCTAGCAAAGGTGCCTCCAAAAGGTTGAGGGCAATGTATTGCGTGTTGCTTATTTTTGCAAAAAAATCGCGTAAGGTGTAAATTTTAAACTGATTAAACCACGAAGGAATGTTCAGGCTTTTTGGTGGAGATGTTTGAATGGTTTTAACATCAGGTACGGTATGGTTTTTTTCGTAATGATGGAACCACTCTTCTGGTGCCACTTTTCGTTTGTTGGTATAATTTCCATATTCATCAATAACATTGGCATCGATGATATTGAAAATTAATTCGGGATTAAGGTTGCCACATGTTGGACATTCGCCTTGGTCGCTGTTAATCTGGGCATCCAGTTGTTTAAAATAAATAAGCGATTCGCCGGGATTACCATAATATACGGGGTAACCGCCTGTATCGAGAATAAACATTTTATCGAACATTTTATAAATGTCCGATGATGGCTGGTGAATAACAACAAAAATCAATTTCCCTTTAAGCGCCAATTCCTGAAGCAGGTTCATAACGTTTTCCGAATCGCGTGATGAAAGTCCTGATGTTGGTTCATCAACAAACAATACTGAGGGTTGGCGAATGAGTTCAAGCGCAATATTCAATCGTTTTCTTTGGCCACCACTAATCATTTTATTGAGCGGCGAACCAACTTTCAGGTGCCGGCGCTCGAAAAGTCCAAGGTTTTGGAGGGTTTCATTAACAAGGTTGGTTAATTCCTCTTCGCCCTTATCTTTAAAACAAAGTTTGGCGTTGTAATAGAGATTTTCAAAAACAGTAAGCTCTTCAATGAGCAGGTCGTCCTGGGGAATGAGACCGATAACTCCATTAAGTTCTTCTTTATCGGTGTGCAGGTTATAATTGTTGATGAGAACTTCGCCTTCAGTTGGCGTTTCTATACCTGACAAAACATTTAGAAGGGTAGTTTTACCAGCGCCCGATGCACCCATAATTCCAATCAGCCGCCCTTGCTCTTCGGCAATATTGATGTTACGCAATCCAACATCGCCTGTTTTAAAGCGGAAATGAACGTTCTTAACTTCGTACGAAATTTTAGGAGAATCAGCATCTTCCAGAAAACGGCTTACAACATCGGTGTAATAAATTGGTTTTCCTTTGGGTGTTCTGATAAAACTTCCTTGGGGGAACAGATAAACTCGTTTGTTGCTGATAATAAGGCCATTTAAAAAAACATCCTGATCGCCAGTATAACGCATAAAGTACAAATCGGCACTTTTAACGTTTAAAACCAGGATGGCTCCATGCAGACCTGTAGTGGTAATGTGTTTATATTGAACGTTATCTACTTCGCGGTCGTCAGCAATTAAAATATCCGGGAAGCCGAGTTTTTCAGAATCGTTTTGAAGAACAAAAGCTTCAATGGCAACAATTTCGTTTTTTGGCAGTTTAAAAACATCGGCAACCGTATTGACGATGGCCATGCGCTGGTCTGTCAGCTTCATGTCCATGCTGATAAGTTCGTAGAGCCGAACCAGAACTACTACTTTTTGTTCGCGGTTGAGCTGCTTATTAATTTTTTTGCAAATGCCGAGAATCTTTACCGAGTCTTTCATGGAAGTAAGTTGAACCTTTCCTTCCTCCTCGCCATTACGGCTTTTATTTTCCTCTTCGGTAAAACTTAAAAAAAGAGAGAAGTATTCTTCAACTGCCTCGCTATTAAGCTGCTGTTTCAGAAAAGTGCGAACATACTCCGTTTCATTGGATTCCACACCACCGTCCTGTTTGGTCAGCAAGCCAAACAGTTGCATTAGGGCTTTTAGAATTTCTTCGCTCATTTTTTAAAGGTCAATCAAACAGGTTTATTGATTATAAACCACGTAATCAAAAGGAATTTCTACTATATCAGCATATTCTTCGCCAGCTTCCAGCATATCTTCCTCATCTTCATGGTAATGCCATTTAATTACCACTTCTTTTCCATTTTCTACGATTTCCTCAAATTTAAGAAGAATATCGAGAATGACTTTTGAAGAAGCCGTGTTAAAATATTCCAGTTTAAAGTTGAACTCTGTTCTGTCGTTGGGACTTTTGGCATATTCGTCAATCCAGTCCAGAATTTGTTCATAAAACATATTTACATCCTCCGGTAAGGATCTTCCAGAAATTTCAAACAAACCCTTATCCTTGTCAAGAATTACAGAAGGGGTATCATCAGTACCTTTGATGTTTATATTGTTCATGGTGCTTAATTTTATCAGTTTCTCTTAATGGTAGATGTTAAAATGAAAAAGGAGACATTCTCGTTAAGCTCTTTAAACTGGTAAGTTAATTTACTTCCCGTTTTTTTTGCAATATCAATTAATCCAAGTCCGGCGCCTCCTTTATCCGAAATGGTTGTTTCTTTTATCTGTTGTTTAAACAGGGTTGAGAGACCTTCTTTATCGAGACTGTTGATGAGCTCAAGGCTTTTTTTCAGCTCAGGAACTTTTTCATTTTTAATAACATTGCCGGTAATGATATTGTAGCTGTCTTCACCTTTGCTCACCATTACAATTCCTCTGCGTTCTTCGTCTTCATCGTTTAAAGAGTCGGCATGTTTACTGATGTTTTGTAAACATTCTACCATTACATTAAAAACCTTCTTTTGCACGGTGTTTGATTCCGCACTTTTAGAAAGGCTTTTTTCGGTAAGAGAAGTAAAGGTTTTGGTTATTTCCTGAGTGACTTCTCCTTCGTAAACCAAATTTATTTCATTGGTTTTCATGGTTTTGTAGAGTTGATAAGCAAACTCCAGAAACCCTTGGTTCTCCTTTTCCATGACGTTTATTTCAAAATAGTGTCTAAATTTACGTAAATATAATTACAATTCAATTCCAATCAAAAGTACATCATCAACTTGTTTTTCATCGCCCAACCATTCATAAAAGTCCATTGAAAAGTATCGAGAGAAATGAGCCATTGATGCATCTGGTTTTTCGGTTAAGGCTTCACGTATCCTTTTGGTCTGATATTTTTTCCGCTCGGGGCCGCCCAACTGGTCGGGTAGTCCATCACTAAAAATGAAAATCTGATCACCTTTTTGGTAATGAATAATATGGTTTTCAAAGTCTTTCTCTACTTTTTTTGCCAAAGGAATACCTCCAATGCCCTTTCGGGTGCCTTGATATTCTGTTAATTCGCCTTTCCGTAAATAATAAAGTGGACGGTGGGCTCCTGAGAATTCCAAAACCTGATTATCCGGGTCGATTTTACAAAGAGCCAAATCCATACCATCGCGGCCTAAAGCTCCTTCCTGATCTTGCTTTAGCGTACTTCTGACTTCAAGATGAAGGTTGTCAAGAATTTGAGATGCTGTGAGGTTGTTCTCCAAACTTACGATGTTATTGAGTAGGAAGTGCCCGATAAAACTTATGAGAGCCCCTGGCACGCCATGTCCGGTACAATCCACGGCAGCTATATAGTAAATGTTGTCTTTACGGAAAAACCATGGGAAATCGCCACTCACCACATCCTTTGGTCTATAGAAAATGAATGACCGGGGGAAGAATTCCTGCAACAGACGAGTGTCGGGTAAAATAGACGTTTGAATTCGTTGGGCATAATTGATACTATCCGAAATCTTTTTGTTTTTCTCTTTAATTTCCTGTTCAATTTTCTTGAACTCGGTCATATCATGAGCAACAAAAAGAATGGTTTCTAATTCACCTTCTTCGCCAAGTTCCGGAATTGCCTTTATTTCCATAATTCGTTCTCCATTTTGAGAACTAACGGCCACTTCGGAAATTATTTGTTGTTGTTGTTCTTTAACATAGGCCAGCGTTTCTTGCATGAAATCGATAAAGCGTGGGTCAATTTCAAGATCCACAATTCTTTTCTTAACCAGGTCGGCTGCTGGTAAATCGATAAAACTGGTGACGGCAGGATTTACATAAACAAGTTTCCCTAACAGGTTGATGCGGATAATCATATCCGGAGAGTTTTCAGACAAACTTTGCATGCGGCTTTTCATGCGCTCCTCTTTCTCGGCCCGTTTTCGCTCAGTAATGTCCTGAGTGTTAAAGATGATACCGCGAATAGCGGAGTCGTGCAGAAGGTTCTTCCCTTTGGTTTCGAGGAAAAGTTTTTCACCGTTCTTTCTAAGGTATGTGTATTGTGCTGTTTGCTCTCCTCCCGGAGTATCAATTAAGTATTGGAATAATTGGTTGATGGTTTTTAGTCCACGGGGGGTTAAAACATCAGGATCCATACCAGTTACGATGTCATTGTCGGAATAACCCAATATTCGTTTTACCGAAGGACTCTCGAATACCAGCTCCTGATTCTCGTCGTAGATTGAAATAAACTCAGAGGCATTGGTGAGCAGAGCTTCCAGTTTCTTTTGTGAATTGGCTACCTCTTGAATTTGTTTTTCAAGCATTTGATTGCTGCGCTCCAATTCTTCCTGGGCTTCAATCATTTCGCGGGCATTTTGACGTAGCTGCTCTTCATTTTTCTTGAGAGTGCTGGTCATTTCCTGCGATTCTTTAAGAAGCATTTCGGTACGGGTGGTAATCTTCAGGTTGTATATGGTTTGACCAATTATGGATCCAACTTCCTCGGCAAAACTAATTTTAAACCGGGGAATTCGGTTTTCGAGAAATGCGATTTCCAGAACTCCCTGAAGAGCTTCTTCCTGTAAAAGCGGTATCAGTAAAATACTTTTGGGCTTTTGTTCTCCTAATAAACCTGAGGTAATGGTAAAATAATCATCGGGTATTTCAGACCGAAAAATAAGTGCTTTTTCATAGGCGGCAGCACCTATTAATCCCTTCCCAATAGGTATTTCATTGTATTCGAACCGACGGCGGCCATAGGCATACATCCCAGTTCGCTTCAAAATATTATTTTGTTCGAGATAAAATGCTCCCTGAATACCACCCATGTAATTGATAAGCGCCTTTAACACAGAAACAGAAAGGTCTTCCAGATTATGAGCATTGCGAAGGAGTTCCGATATTTGGTCTTTACCCAGGGTTATCCAATTTTGTTCCTCTTCTCTTTTTTTGCTTTCTTTTATATTTTCACCCAAATCTAATAGGGTTTGGGATAAAATATCTCCATTTGATTTGAGCTTATCCCATTTAGCCTGCTTTAAATTATTAGCCAGATTAATGTTATGTGTAATGCGTTCATTTAAAACAGCAATTTCATTTCTCAGTTTTTGAGTCTTGTTTTTCAGCAAATTATAGTAAACAATGCCGGAAAATGCCAAGGCAAGTACCAGAGAATCTGTAAACCAGACTAAAACTGTTTTATGAAGGGCAATAATATTTAATAATGAAAGCTTGGCTTCTTTTAATGCCAGAAAGCCCGACCAGATGAGAATAAGCAGAAAAATCACAGAAGAAAACAGAATGAATTTCTGTGAGTAGGAAACCTCCTTAAGGGACAATAGTTTCCTCCATTCTTTTATTTTGTTGGTATTAACAGGCATTTCGTTCTGTTATAATAATCCTTTTTCAATTATTTTGGCCGAAATATTGTGCCACATTTTTTCTAAATCAGTTTTTTTAAAGGTAGCCAATTCAATTAAAGCCACGCATGTTTTATCTTTTATAACCGGTAACAAATAGAGAAATCGTGGTTTGGAATTCCCTAATCCCGTTTGCACATTGAAATATTCTTCAGGTATTTCTTCTATAACCAAGGGTTTTCTTTCGGCCACGGCCTGACCGTTTAACCCTTCTGATATTGAAAACGGTGCCGGGATGTAATCCTCGGGAATACCGTAAGTTTCTTGTACGATAAAATTGCCCGAGGGTTGTGTTTCTGTGTAAAGAATTGCCGACATGGCCTGAGTTGCATCTGAAAACAAACTGAGAAAACTTCGGCAGGGGTTGGATGACACCCCCATGTTTACAATGCGGCTTAATAATTTATCTTGTTTTTCACTAAGCTCATAGGCCTCGAATTCAGTTTTTTCGTATAAAGAAATTTTATTGGTTAAGGACACATTTTTTTCGTGCAATTCGTTGATTTCGCTTTGATACTTTTCTTTTTGCCGGGTTATTTGATTGTTGTAATTATGATAAAGTTTTTCGGCCAGAATTAACATGACTATCAGCAAAAGGAACGATGTAACTTCAAAATAATAAAACCACGATTCGGCGTTCACCTCGAAAAGAAAATGACGAGTGATTGACAGCAGAAAAATAATGCCTGCCAATAAAAAAAGCCAAAACATCAGCGATTTTTTCTTGACTAGTTGTATGTTCATTGTGGTAGGCTGTTTAAAAATTGCACAATTTGATCGGGCGTCAGAATCTGGTTGGGGGTAAACAATCGTAAGGCAGCCAGGGGCATAGTGTCAATATCGCAGGTTTTCGGGTCCTGCACAATGGTATATCCGTTGTGATCGGCTATATCTTTTAACCCCTGGGCCCCATCGCGATTGGCTCCGGTAAGCAGAATTCCCAATGTTTTATCACGGTAGGCATAAGCTGCCGACGATAAAGTATAGTCGATGGAAGGTCGGCTATGGTTGTTCGACTCTTCCGTTGACAAAGACAGTGTTCCATCGAATTCAACAAAAAGGTGGTAGTTTGAGGGCGCCAGATATGCAAAGTTGTTATTGATTTTGTCTTTATCGCAGGGTTCAATGATTTCAATGGCCGATTTATAACTGAGGCTTTCAACCAACCCCGACCTTACGTGTTTTAACCGATGCAGCGAAAGAACCAATGGTATTTTAAAATCGGGTTTTAATTGAGACAAAATTTTTGATACCACAGAAAAACTTCCTGCAGAACCACCCAAAACAATGAGTTTAAAATTTCTGTCTGATTTAATATAATCCATTGGTTCGCGGCAAAGGTTTTTTATAAATTTTTTCTGTTTCGTCGATTACTATCATTTTGTCGGCAATTTTTTCGGGGAGTTGTTCCTTAACTCCTATAACGAGATAACCTCCCGGCATTAGTTTTTCATACAATAAATCAAAAATCGAGGTTGCCTGGCGATGATTGTAATATATTGAGACATTTCTAAATAATATAAGCGACACAACTCCTGAAGGTATGGTGTCAGAAACACTTCCGTGAACACAATTTACATTTTCTCTTAATTTTTCACAAACAATAAGATGGCCGTTCTGTATAGTGAAATATGAATCGAAGAAATCATTTTCTTCTAAGCGCCTGTAATTTGTGTGATTTAAATCGAAGTGCTTTCCGTTTAACCGACCTTGGTTAATAGCATTACATTTCTCTGATGATGGGTTGCTGCAAATTAATTTAAATCGGGATGCAAAATTTTGCTCATTAAGAATAATGGATAATGAATAAACTTCTTCTCCACTGCTTTCGCACGGAAACCATATGGAACTATTGGAGGGCAAATCCTTTACAATTTTATCTCTTAGCATACGCCAAAAAGCCGGGTCTCTAAACATCTCAGTATTATCAACCAGCATGCGAGTGATTACCTGATCTCTGAAATCCTTTTTCTTCAGCATTTCAAGAAATTGGTCTTTTCGCCTTATGTTTAAGCTTGTGAAAACTATTGCCAACCTTCTTTTCAAAAAAGATAATGAATAGTTGGTATAGTCCATATTGGGATAGCCCAGCATGGATAAGGTCAATTCCTTGATATCAGTTATACTGAAATTCACTTTATATAATTAATATTTAAAATGAAAAACGTTGCTTTTTAAATAAACTGGCCCGTTTTTAACAAATTTGGTTTTAAAGAAACCGGTTATGGCTTCGTGCGTGCCTAAAATCATAGACCCACCAGGGAAAAGATTATCGTGAAATCGTTGAATGATGCGCGACTGTAAGCCCGAGTTGAAATAAATCAATACGTTTCGGCAAAAAATAATGTCAAATTTGTTATAGAAAGGAAGTTTTTCCTGAACCAGATCGTGCTTCATGAATTTAGGTAAAGTTCGTAAGAAGTCTTTAACTACAATTCTGTCTTCGGATTCATTAATATCGAAATACTTTGAAAAATCAACTTTGGGTTCGTTAACACCCAAAACCTGATTAAAGTTTTCGATGTAATTCAAATTAAATCTATACTTATATACGCCTTTTTTGGCCTGGTCGAGCACTTTTTGGCTTATATCGGTAGCATAAACGGTTGACTGTTTTAAAAGCCCCAGATGATCGAGTAAAATTAAGTTGGAATAAACTTCCTGACCTGAAGAACACCCTGCGTGCCAAATGTTTATGTTGGGATTATTTTTAAATTGGGGGAGCAGCTTTTGTAAGATGTAAACCCAAACCGAGGGATCGCGGAATAGTTCGGTGGTATTAACTGTAACTGCCTCAACAATTTGCTCAACAAACTCTTGGTCTGATTTTGTTTTTGCAACTAATTCGTTTAGGCTCAGTCGGTAATCGCGCATAACCTTATGGATGCGCCGGTATATCGAATTATCGGAATACTCACTGAAATCGTAAGGTGAGGAATCCTTAAGTATTTGCAGATATTCTTTAATTGTAATATCCTCTTCGCTATTCTGCATGCTTAAGGGGTGTTATTAAAACAATTCTACTTCAACATTCTGTATAAAAGCAGTGAATGAATGGTCGTCGCCTACTTTTGCTTCTGAAAGCAGAAATAGAACGGGTATGTCTTCGCCATATTTGTTACGGATTGGTATTTCACGGCGCTCACCCACAATTTTTTGTCCATCGCTTGAAATAAATTCAGAGACAAACTCGTTGGTTTTGGCTGTTTCTTTTGAGAAGAGCATTGATACATTTTGACCTAGCACCTCGCTGCGGTCGTAACCCCAGAGTTTTTCAGCAGCAACGTTAAAGAATTCAAGAATACCATCCTTGTTTGTAGTTATAATGGCATCAAGCGCGCCTTCGAGGGTTTTTTCATTTCTTATCTTAACGGACTCAATTTCCTTAAACTGTTCCTTCACTTCGTTACGTGCTTCTTCGAGCAGTAACCCGAGTTCCTCTTTGGCATGTTTCAGCGCCTCTTCCATCTTAACCTGTTCTGTTACATCGTTTTCGAGGCTAAGAACTTTCAGGATTTCGCCATTGTGGTCAATTACAGGACTATAAGTAGTTAACAGGTAAATTTCTTCGCCAGCTTTGGTTCTTCTGCGCACCCGTCCTCGGAAGTTATGACCGTTTGAAAGGTCGGCCAGTATGCGGTCTAATTCGCTTACATCATCTTTAAAGAAGAAAATTTTAAGGTGCTGCCCTTCTACTTCTTCTGGCTTGTATTTAAAAGTCTTAAGGAAATTCTCGTTAACAGATAAAAGTGTTCCGGTAGTATCAAATTCACAGGAGATGGCGGCATGGTCAATGGCATCCAGAATACCTTTACGTTCAATTTCGCGTCGGTCGCTTTCTTCCTGGGTGGCACGCATTTCTTCCAGGTTTTGACGCAGTTCTTCTTCCTGTTGCGACATTTTCTCGGCCTGGATTTGTGTTTCCCGAAGCAATTTGTTGGTTTGGATATTGTTTTTTACCGTGGCAATGGTGGAGGCAATACTTTCGGCTGTTTTTTCAACAAATTCAATTTCAAATTTTTGAAGTATTTGAAATGAAGCAAGTTCAATAACGCCAAACAACTCTTCATTGGTTTTTAAAGGAACCAGAAGAAGTGTTCCTGGGTTTGAATCTCCTAATCCGGATGTGATGGTTATATAGTGGTTTGGGACATCGGTAATAAAGATGGTTTCTTTTTCAAGTGCACAACGGCCCAACAAACCTTCGCCCCAGTTAACAACTTTATCGGCAAATTTTTTACGGTCGTAGGCAACGCAGGCGTTCATTTCAAGATATTTTTCGCCAGCTTTGTTTTGATTAACCAGAAATACGCCACCCTGATTAACTTTGAGGTAGGTAACAAGGTAACGAATAATATTGTAGGAAAGCTCTTCGAGGTTGTCGGTGTTTTGACGCAGAATTTCACCAAATTGAGCCAACCCTTGTGTAACCCAGTTTCTTTGTTCCTCTTCAATCCGACGCTGCTGTTGTTCCTGCTTACTTTGAACCATAAAGCCCCGTAAGTTTAATAGGGCTTGTGTAAGCGGATCGTTTTTATCTTTATCGCTAATGTGCTCGTCTAATTTATCCTGTCTTAAATTGTCGATAAACGAAAGAACCATTTCGGTACGACTGGCTTCTTTTTTTAATTTATTGGATTGCTTTTTAATAATGGACGAAAACCGCCTGGCAACAAAATATCCAGACAGGGTGCCAACAACGGGTATCAGCAACACAGCCCATAAGGCAGGAAAAAGGGTGAACAGATCGGTAAACGAGCTATTGGTTGTTTTATAAATAGGGGAGTCCATGCTTAAAAGAAATATTATCAGGGAAACAATAATCCCTAGCACGGCTCCTTGAAAGCTATATTTTGTTAACAGCGATTTTATTCTAATTTTTTTCATCCTTAAAAAATTAATTAAGGTTTTTTGATAACAGCCTGGTGGTTAAAACGAACAAAGGATTTAACTTTCTTGCTTTATATATCTTTTACCAACAATAAAAAGCTTAGCAACTGTTTAAATTAAATATTGAAATTTTTATTAAGATGATTAGACGGATAAACAAGTCTGGAAAAATGCCAAGACATCTATAAAAACTTATAAATCTTATCAATCAATCTTATCCCGATTCTCGGGACTACGCGATGCTTCGCTTCTAAAAATCTTATATCTAAATTTAAACAGTTTCTTAAACATTTTTCCCTTTAATTTTGAGAATTTGGTGTTGTTTAAGTTATATAAACACCCTAATAACAATTGTTTATGACAATTTTTTAAATTGTTAGAATTGTTTAAATGATTAGAAACAAATTAATAAACTATTCGGTATTCTAATCAAATATTTAAAACGTTTTTTAAATATTTTTTGTCAAACTATAAGTCCGTAATAATACGGAAATATAATGAAAAGGTTAGTGAAATTTTTTAATCAGGAATGGAGCAATGGCATCTATACCAAGAATTTCATCAGCTGCACCTAATTTAATCGCCTCTTTGGGCATACCAAAAACAACGGAAGTCTGTTGGTCCTGGGCAATGGTATTGGCGCCAGCGTCTTTTAGTTCCAATAACCCTTTGGCTCCATCGGCTCCCATTCCTGTGAGTATAATTCCGGTGGCATTTTGGCCCGCATACCTGGCTGCCGAGCGGAAAAGCACATCAACCGACGGGCGATGCCGGTTAACCAGTGGTCCCTCTTTTACTTCTACGGAGTATTCTTTGCCGTTTCTTTTAAGCAACATGTGATGGTTTCCGGGAGCAATGAGCACGCGGCCCTGATAAAGCCGGTCGCCATCTTCGGCTTCTTTTACTTCCAGCTCTGAATTGGCATTAAGGCTGTTGGCAAATGATTTGGTAAACCCTTCGGGCATATGCTGTACAATGGCAATCCCAGGCATACGTGAAGGCAAATTACGTAATAACAGACGAATGGCTTCGGTGCCGCCGGTGGAAGCCCCCAAAACAATTATTTTTTCAGTATCAACGATCCTGCTTTTTAGTGAGGCTTTCTCAAGAATTATGTCGGCCGAATATTTGGGTTTAACCAACTCAACCGTAGGTGTGGAAATAATCTTCAGACGAGACAGTTTAGCCTGCGAGGCTGCTTTAACAGCATCGCACAGCATAATTTTAGATTCGTTAAAAAACTGTGCAGCATTCATGGCCGGCTTCCCAATAATTTCGGAAGCGCCATATTCAAGAGCCTTCATGGCAACTTCGGTTCCCTGGCTGGTTAACGACGAAATAACGACAACGGGAATAGGGTGTTGCGACATTATTTTACGAAGGAAGGTAAGTCCATCCATTCGCGGCATTTCAATATCAAGGGTAATTACATCAGGGACTTCCTTCATTATTTTTTTCACGGCAATAAGCGGATCGGCGGCAGTACCCATAACTTCAATCTGGGGGTCAGACTCCAGAATTGAGGTGAGGCTCTGCCTAACCACTGCCGAATCATCAACAACTAATACCCTGATTTTTTTCTCCATAGCTGTGTTGGACTTGCCAGGTATCTAATACTCCTTTTTATCCAGAAATTTATGCCGAACCTCACCAGTATCGGTGAAAAACAATATTTTCCGACCTTTTCGTCCTCCGGTACTTGAGGCGATTACGGGAATGTTTTTTTCTTCCAGTATTAACCGGGCTACCCGAATATTGCGCTCTCCTATCATCATGGCACTTCTGTCGGCAGCAATAAGGTCGCCACCGCCAAAAATTTTCGCCTGAAGGTTTTCTTTTTTACATCCATAAAACACCATTCGTTCAATCAGCTTTTCGATGGCAATATTTCCGTACTTTGGCGATGCCAGATCGTTCCCGTTCCAGTTGGGCAGCATATAATGATTAATGCCTCCAACTTTCAGTACCGGATCGTACAGACATATTGCCACGCATGAACCAAGAATGGTTTTAACCATGTAAGGTTCTTTACTGGCAAACAGCGTAGAAGGATACAAAAAATGTTGTAAATATTGGTCCATCTAATGCTTTCTTAAAAAATCTCATCATCTCCATCGAAGAAAATATCATTTCCTTCACCACTGAACCCTTCAACAATATTTTTTGCTTCCGGAATTCTGACATAGAAGGTTGATCCTTCTCCTTTTTTACTTTCGATTTCAATGGTACCGCCCATAACATCCAGTAAGGCTTTTGTTATGGATAGCCCAAGACCGTGTCCACGGTTAATCGAGTTAATGCCTGAATCCAGTCGCTTGAAGCGTTCGAAGATAACTTTTTGATTTTTTTCAGAAATACCTGTGCCAAAGTCTTGTACCGAAATGTTTAGAATATCTTCATCTACCCAAACAGTAATAATAACTTTGCTATCCTTATAGCTGTATTTTAAAGCATTATTCATGAGGTTGCTCAGGATAAGCTTTAATTTTTCGCTATCGGTTTTAAAATAGAAGTTTTTGCCAAATCCGTATTCAATGTTGAATTGAAACTCGATGTCGATGGCCATTTTGCGTGCCACAAGGCCAAATGATTCAATCATTGTTTGTACAATGTTGCGAACGTTAACCTTCGCAATGTTTGGTACCACTTCGCCAGCTTCAATTTTTGCGGCCACAAAAATGTTTTTTAGCTGAAAATCGAGATTAAAAGCTTCGCTATGAATTAATGCAACCATGCTTACCACTTTTTTCCAGTCGTTTTTCTCAACAGAAAGGATGGACTTGGATAAACCAAGAATGGAAGTAAACGGGTTTACTATTTCATTGGATATATTTGAAATAAAGTGGCTTTTTAATGCTTCCGATTCTTTAAAACGTTGAGTAACGGTTTGAAGCTCCTGTGATAGCAGGCTAATCTCTTCCTCATATTTCTTACGCTCTTCGAGTTTGGTTTTTAACTCCTTCAAAAGCTGTTTGTCAGAAATGTTCGTCATAGTTTTGCTGTGTTATTTCGTCTTGATTGTTATACTTACAGTTTTTTAAATATGGTTGGTTTTATGTGTTCAAGAGGTACATTCATGCCTGACAGCGACTCGGAATGTCCGATGAAAAAATAACCTCCCGGTTTAAGTTGCAAACAAAGCTTGTTAATCACCCGTTCTTGTGTTTGTCTGTCGAAATAGATTAACACATTACGACAGAAAACCACATCGAATGTTTCTTTTATTGAATATAGGTTATCCATCAAATTAAGATAGGTTAACCGAATGTTTTTTTGCAAAAGCGGGTGCACCCTTACTGTTTGGTTATGGGGATCCTTGCTTTTTAGAAAATATCGTTTCTTCAGTTCCATCGGTACTGTAACAAGCTTGTTAGCCTGGTAAACGCCTTTGGCCGCTTTTTCAAGCATTTGGGTTGAAATGTCAGAACCAAGAATATCAAACTTAAAGTTAGGATTGAGTCGTTCAAATTCGTTAAGAACCACTGATATGGTATATGGTTCTTCGCCGCTTGAGCAACCGGCACTCCAAACCTTAAACGGTTGGCCGTTTGTGCTTTGGCTTCTGAAAGCAGGAAGTACCGTATCGTTTAAAAAATTAAAATGAACCGGTTCCCTGAAAAAATCTGTTTTATTGGTGGTTACTACGTTTAAAAACTGTAGTAATTCTTTATCCTGACCTTCTTTACTGAAAAAGTATTCTTTGTATTCAGAATAAGAGCCCATGTTGAGCTCTCTGATTCTTTTCAACAGCCTGCCTTGAAGCATAATTCGCTTAATTGGCGGCATTTTAATTCCGTATTCGGAATAAATAAACCGGCTGAAAACCTGGAAATCACTTTCCGAAAGTTCCGCTTTAAAGCAATCGAAGCTTCCCGATGTATTTACGGTTTTCTCCATTTATCAGGCCTGTTTTTTTAATTTATTGACCATATCGAGCATCCCAATAATTTCTTTCTGACTGAAAACGACATCGGCATTCAGAATAAAAACCAAATGGTTGTCGGTTTGGCAGGTAGAATAGATATAATGGGGCTTATAATCGTCGTTGATGTTTTTCATGTTTGTATCGTCACACTCCAAAACATCGGCAACGGTATCAACCAAAATACCAACTCTATAGGTTTTTCCAAGCGTATCGCTGATTAACTGCAGGATAACGATGCAGGTGCCGGATTGTATAGTGATAGGAGACATTCCAAACTTGATACCGGTATCAATTAATGGAATAATCTCGTCACGGTATTCAATTACACCGGAGACAAATGGCAGTGGTTGTGGCAGAGGTTTTGGAGCCTGATACTCACGAATCTCCATTACTTTTGCCACGTTTACGCCAAAAACTTCTTCTCCGATTTTGAACGTGAGGTATGAATTCAGTACAGAAGCCATATTGTTTTGGTTATCCTAATGGTTTTCAATTATTTCGGCCAAATGATTGATGTCAATTATATGAATGAAGGTATCATTGTACAATAAGGTGCCTTCATATGATTCAATCAATCCTTTTTTCCCTTCCAGAATGGTTTCTTTCAGGTTGGCAGTATCTATCTCTAAAACTTCTTTTACCATATCCACCATAATGCCAAAACGGGCATCCTGGGCATCAACAGGGTTAATAACGATAATGGCATTATCGGCATTGGTAACTCCAATCTCTTCTTCCATAATTAATCTCATATCAACCACGGGAACAATATTTCCATGCAGGTTGATAACGCCCTTCATAAAAGCAGATGTATTGGGCACACTGGTAATGAGCGGCGGAACTTCGAGAATATGAACAACCTGAAGCGCATCAACAGCAAACTCGTTCTGGTTGATTTGAAATGATAATATGGTTTTATTTGCTTTTTCCATAAAGTCTTATATTCAGATGGCGCTTTTAGTTTTCAACATGGGTTACTTTTCTGCTTCTCCTTGATTGGAATAATCGTGAGGTATCAATTACCAAGGAAATTGTTCCATCGCCCATAATTGAAGCTCCCGAAATAATTTCCTGCTTTTTCAGATACCGGCCCATAGGTTTTACAACTGTTTGGTATTCACCAATTACAGCATCTACGATGATTCCTAGTTTTTTCTCCTCGCTACGAATCAAAACCATCTGGAATTTATCATCGTCGTGTTTAGGTTCGTTAAAAAGGTCGCGCAGAATAATATATGGTATTTGTTCGTTGTTGATAACAACCACATTGTTGAATGTATTTTTCATTTGTGATTGATCAAAAGCGAAAATTTGTTCTATGGCCGAAATAGGAATTACATATTGATTATTGGCAACCTTAACCAATAATCCATCAATAATCGAAAGTGTAAGTGGCAGACGAATTGAAATAATGGTTCCTTTGCCGGTTTCTGATTCCAACGAAACTTCGCCCCTTATGTTTGCAATCTTTCTTCTTACCACATCCATACCAACGCCTCGGCCTGACAAGTCTGATACAGATTCGCGGGTTGAAAATCCACTAATGAAGAGCAGGTCAAAAATTTCCTTTTTATCAAGGGTGGCTCCCTGCTCAATAATTCCTTTACTAATGGCTTTTTGTTTAATAAATTCAGGGTCAATCCCTTTTCCGTCGTCGGTAATTTCAATAATTACGTTTGCTCCGGAGTGATAGGCTTTAAAAATAATAGTTCCCTTGGGCGATTTGCCGGCTGCAATTCGTTCTTGTGGTAGTTCAATTCCATGGTCGATGGAATTTCGCAAAATATGAAGCAGAGGATCGGTTAAATGCTCTACAATGTTTTTATCCAACTCCAAATCACCGCCTTCAATTATAAAATCAATATCCTTTTTCTGTTCTTTCGACAGGTCGCGTACCAACCTTTGAAATCGCATTAATTCGCTTTGTAAAGGTATCAGGCTTACGTCAAAAGCGTTATCGCGCAACTGACGGGTAAGTTTCTGTATATTTTCGGTAAGTGCCATTATGGTGGGCTCTCCACTATTTTCGGCATATAACGACAACTGTGCTTGAATGGTAACCATTTCGCTTACCAGAGTTACCAACTCGTCAATCTTATGCGAAGCAACCCTGATACTGGCTATTTTATGTTCTTTTAAAAAGGCTTTCTTTTTATCATCGGTGTCTTTTTGTTCCTCGGTTCGGGTCCATTCACTTTGCTTAAAATCGTCGACAGATAGTTGGGTGTTTGTTTGCAAAGCTTTTTCAATCAGGGCATTTACTTCGGGTCGGTTAACAATTGAAGTTTCAGAAACCTGGTCAATATGAAGTTCGCACTCATCTTCAACAAAAATAAACACATCTCTGATTTCGTTAATCGAATCTGCAGAGCTTAAAATTACCTGCCAAAAACAATAATTGGTAGAGACTTCGAACAAATCAAGCGAAGGTGTTTTATGAGCAAACGCAAGAGTAATAGCATTGCCCATAGCATGAAGGTCATCGAGCAGATAAAACGGGTTGGTACCGTTCTTCAACAGGTCTTCATGTGGAAGAAAGCTTATCAGAAATGTTTTCTCATTGGTTTCTGGACCAGAAGAAACATCTGAAAGAGATTCTTTTTTTTCTTCCGGTTGCGAGGAAGATTCGGATCCTGATAAAAATGATTGCAGTTTTTTGATAAACGCTTTTTGCTCGGTTAAATCTTCTTCACGGGTAAGGTCTCCGGTTTTAAGGAGGAAGTTTATTTGATCAATAGCAGAGAATGTAAGTGAAATAAGTTCCGTGCTCACCTGAAGCTTTCCGCCACGAACATAATCGAAAATGGTTTCGAGATGGTGGGTAAATTCACTCAAATGGTTAAAGCCAAACATAGCTCCGCCGCCTTTCAGGGAGTGCATGGCCCTGAAAATGCGTTCAATAAGTTCTTTATTTCTCATGTCCTTTTCCAGAAGGAGGAGCGCTTCTTCCAGATCGTGGATATTATCCGAGGACTCTTCAACAAACTTCGCTCTAAACTTATCTATCATGAGATGTAAAGCTTTTTAGCATTATTAATTCAACAGGAAACACTTACTTTGAAATAACCATACTGCTGTTAAACTCCAGATTCATGGAGTCAATTATGGATTCCAGGGCGCGCCTGGTTTGCATAATAATGGGTGCAGTAAGTTCTTTTTCGCCTACTCTTATTTCATAAAAGGTTTTTTCAACTTTCTTTGAAATCTTTGATGTGTTGTTAAAACCAAGCATCGGTCCTGTTCCGCTAATTTGATGGGTAATTGAAAAAATACGATTTACCAGCGAAATGCTTTCGTTGGGATGTATTGATTCTTCAGATAATTTAGCATTTATTAAGAGCAACTCTTTAATGGTATCTTTGTAGAATTGCTTTTTAATTTTTTCAAGCATAGCTTTAATTATCTAATAACCCTTGAAATAGCTGATAAAAGTTTAGCAGGTACAAATGGTTTTATAATCCAACCGGTGGCGCCGGCTTCTTTGGCTTCCATTTTTTTCGCTGCCTGCGATTCAGTGGTCAGAAACAGAATGGGAATATGTTTGTAGTTATCCATTTCCCGAACCTTTCTGATAAGACCCAACCCATCTAAATTAGGCATGTGCAAGTCGGTGATAATAATGTCGATGTGGCGACCATCCAAAAATTTGAGTGCGTCTTCTCCATCTATGCCCACCAGAACGTCATACCCTTCATTTTGCAGAGTAAAATTTACGACTTCGCGGATACTTTCGGAGTCATCAACAATTAAAACGGTTTTAGCCATAGTGATATAGAGTTTTAGTTTTTATCGTTTACATAGTTTGTAAATCCTGCATTTTTAAGCAGGGCTTTAATATCGTCCGACACCGAAAAGGAGACATTTACGTCGAAACCTTTTTTCTTTCCGCTGTTTTTAATTGCCTGTAATAGTTGAATAAAAGTCAGATCAATGTTATCAGCGTCTTTAACCTGAATGTTAACAACTGATGGATTCTTCAAATGCGACTTAACGCTTTCAGTAATTTTACCAATCGAATTTATTGTTAACTGACCGCTAAAAACCATATCTAATTGATCTTTATTTTCTTTAAAATTGATGTTAAAGTTTTCAGTCATACATTTTAGCATTAAAAAGGTTACGAAAAAGCGTTAAAACTTTTCATAATTATCCATGTCAAATTCTTTTTCCAGATTTGAAAGATCCTGAACCGGACGTTGCTTTGCAGAGGTTGTTTTTTTGGCTGTTTTTGGTTTGTTTGTCTCCTGCGTTTTTGTTTCTGTTTTACCCGATTCTGCTGATCGCTTTTTATTTTCAGCCTCTTCGTTGCCAATACTGAAATAACTTACGGCTTCCTGAAGATTTTGCGCCAATCGTAATAATAAATCAGAGCTTTGAGTTAACTGGTCAGACGAGGAGGCATTCTCCTGTGTAATCATATTTAATTGCTGCATGGCCAGGTTAATTTGGTCGGCACCAGTTTTTTGTTCCATGCTTGCAGCGGCAATCTCCTTAATCAACACAGTTGTTTTTTCAATATCGGGAACAAGCAGTTTTGTTTTGTTGCCTGCTTCCTGAGAAACTTTTAACCCTTTATTTACAAGAGTAACAATTTCATCAGCAGCAGTTTTGCTTCGTTCGGCCAATTTGCGAACCTCGGCGGCTACAACAGAAAATCCACGGCCATGCTCTCCGGCTCTGGCTGCTTCCACTGCAGCGTTAAGCGCAAGAATATTGGTCTGAAAGGCGATATCGCTTATCATGGATATTTTTTCAGAGATGGCTGTCATGGCTTTGGCTGCTTCGGAACTTAATTGGTTGGCTACGTTAACATCCTTAGCTGTTTCGACCGTAATTTTCTCGGTTTGAATGGCGTTGTCGGTATTTTGGTCAATATTGGCAACCATTTCCTCAATAGAAGTAGAAACCTCCTCGGCTGAAGCCGCCTGATCGGCCGATCCGCGTGATAACTGAAGAGAACTGGTTTTTAACAGCTCGCTTGAATTAACCAGGTTCAAGGCATTATCTTTAATGGTTACCACGGTGTTTTTCAGGTTTTCAGCCATATTACTCAACTCTTTGGCTAAAATCCCAATTTCATCATCCTGGTTCACTTCCACTTTAGCATTCAAATTGCCGGCTCCAATGGCCTTGGCAAAATCAACACCCTTAATAAGCGGATGAACAATAGAAGAATAAAGCAACCAGGCGATGGCAAAAGAGGCAGCTAATAAAATAAGCCCCATAATTATTACCACCCATGTTAATCTTGAAAACGCCCTCTTCATATCGGAAAGAGCAACATTGTTGCCTTGGTTATATTTGGTTGAAAGGTCAAGAATATTGGCAGTAATTTCATCGGTAAGGGTGATGATTGTTCCGCCTTCCATTACCATATCTTCTACCTCAAACATAATGAAAGCATCTTCGTAAGCATCAAAGGAGTTGAGGTTATCCATAATATACTTATGCATGGTAAACAGGGAGTCAATTTTATGGATGATTAAACCGAGAGCTTCCTGGTCGGTTTCATTATTCCACTCTTTTGTCAAATCGTTCAATCTGTTTTTAATAGTAGTGAAATCAGTATTATGGAGTTCCACAAGCCTGAGCTTGTCTGGGGTTCCGGGTTGTTTATCAATAAATACCCAGTTACGTATAAGCATTTTGCTTTGGGTAATAAGCATGTCCAAATCGCCCAGTGATTGAACCGTAGGCCCATAAATGGCTGTCACCCGATTATTAAGGCTTGTACTTCTGTTAACAGTAAACAGTGTCAATAAACTGTTAAGGAATACCACAATCAGAATCAGGCCAAAGCCATAAATCAGTTTTTGAGCAATGTTTAGTTTTATTTTCATCATAATATAATTAATTTAAAAGGTATGATGGAACTCGCATGTTGATGATTTTATTATTAATGTGTTTATGCTTGGTAAAACATGCTCGTTTCATATGCTTAGAGTTTTTTTGTTATGGCCATAAAGGGTAAGGCTTTATAATTAATCGCATTACCATGGCTTGTTTTCTGTTTGTTACTTGTTTTTTTGTTAAGTATCCTGCAATATAATGAATCACGGCCTCTTATGCCATATTTTTATCTGGAAATAAATAATACTATAACCAAAATAAATCTATGTAATGGCCTTTATATTCAGCATAAATCAATTTAATCCAATCTATAATACTCAAATTAGCAAATATTTGAGCTAAAACAAAGATTTTCAAATGTATTAAATTTTAGCCGAACAAAAACCTTTAAATAAAGGGATTTAGATCGTATTGGATTTTCTTTACAAATGAAGTCTTGTTAAACAAGCTAAATGTTAAATAAAATGTACTATTAAATTTTTGTCGGGCCTTGTTACATTTAAGAAACCTGCCGGTGTGACAGGTTTCAGTTGCCGTATAACAAATTTTTAGAAGTACGAATTCTTATAAATTAATTGCTGCAGCCATTCCTTCCAGTCGGGAACTGAACTGCAGTCCCATTCTGGCAGCATTGGCCTTGTGTAGCTCAAATTTGAGAACATCATCACGTACAACAAAGTTAATAGCTGCCCCATGTTGAGTGGCGCCTTCCGATTCTGCAATAATTAAACTGCTTTTTTGTTTGGCTTTGTCGAGAATGAGGGCTCCGTTGTTACGCATATTTATGGCAGACGAAACATAAATTACCTGGCAGCCTTCCACTTCTTCTACACTGCGGAACTCTTTTATAACGATGTTTTGAAATCCAAAGGGTTTACCGGCCGATTGTTCTTTTAACCAATCTGCCACCTCTTTGCTTCTTACAACACCAATTACAAAATCTCCTTCTTTGGAACTCTCAGGCCATCCGATATACCGTATGAAGTTTAGCGTAAATACGGCTTTAAATTTTGCCACCTGCCCCATGGAAAACATGGGTATCAATAGCAAAAATGCGAATAAGTAAATTTTTTTCATAATCATAACTTAAATCCTTCCTGGTTTTTCTTTCCCTTTGTTACGAACACAACTATTTTTGGTTTCTTTTTTAAAAATATTTATTGATTTTTTGCACTTTGCTTTTTTAGACTGTTAAAGAAAAAAACACATAACCAACAGAATGACAATATTATGGAGATAATTACTAGTTGAATTCACTTGACGATGAATTGTGAAAAATTTTATAAAAGGACAAAAAAACGTGACGAAAAAATTGACTTTATAAAATGTTAACGTTTTGTTATTGTCGAACCGACACTTTGTAAATGAACTTAGTAACCGGATTAATGATATTTACCGTCTTGAACTTTACATAAAATCATATAGTTAATTCAACCAATTTACGATATCATCTAATTTACGAAAGGAAACGAAACCTTTACCCAGTTAAGTGAATCATTGTGTATTATTTCCAGCCCTATATCTTTTTCGTTAACTTCGCAACATTTTTGATATTGGAAATTTTATAATATATGTGGATTAAGATTGCCAGTGCTATTTTAAGAAATCGTTTATTCATTCTCTTTCTTCTTGGTATTATTACCATTTTTATGGGTTTTCAGGCCAGAAAGATTGAAATGTCGTATCAATATGCCCCGTTGTTACCCGCTGATGATCCTGCTTATCAGGAATACGAGCATTTTTTAAGTTTATTTGGAAACGAAGGAAACCTTCTGGTATTGGGTGTACAGGACGATAATTTTTTTGATTTGAACCATTTTAAGGTTTGGCAAAAGCTCAGCCAGGACCTAAAAGAAATATCAGGCGTAAAATCAGTTTTTTCAATTTCTGAAGCATACGATTTGGTTAAATCTTCATCAGAGAGGAAGTTCGAGTTGAACCCACATTTTCAGCAGTTTCAAAATCAACAAGAGCTTGACAGTTTAAAACAGCTCTTTTTTGAAATGCCCTTTTACCGCGAGCAAATATATAACGACAGCACCAATGCCTACCTGATGGCGGTAACTCTGGTTTCTGAAATATTGGAAAGCCCCGACCGGGTGCGACTAATCGAAGAGATTAAAGCAGCAGGGTTGGCTTACGAAACTGAAACGGGTGCCAAACTAACGTATTCCGGATTACCATTTATACGGGTTGAAACGGCGGAGATGATAAAGCGGGAGCTGAATATGTTTATTCTACTCACACTGTTGGTAATGGCGGTTATTATTTATTTGTTTTTCAGGTCGTTTAAGGTTGTTTTGTTCGCTTTACTGGTTGTTGGTGTAGCGGTAATATGGGCTTTGGGTAGTCAGGCCATGCTTGGTTACAAAATTACCATTCTTACCGGAATGATTCCGCCATTAATTATTGTCATTGGCATTCCCAACTCTGTATTTCTCTTAAATAAGTATCATCAGGAGTTTCGTAAACATGGCAATAAAATTAAATCATTACAGCGGGTTATCCGAAAAATTGGAAATGCCACCTTTTTAACCAACCTTACTACAGCCAGCGGTTTTGCAACATTTATATTTACAAGCAGTCGTATTCTTGTTGAGTTTGGAGTGGTGGCTGCCATTAACATTCTGGGGGTATTTCTTTTGTCGCTGTTATTAATCCCAATTATCTTCAGTTTTTTGCCCGATCCGGCAGACAGGCACATCAAACATCTCGACAGTAAAATAATGATTAATACCGTTAATCATTTATTACATATAACCCTGCACCATCCAAAAGTTATTTTTTCGATAACCCTAATTATGTTGCTATTAGGCGGCTATGGAATTTCAAGAATTAAAACCACAGGTTTTATGTTGGACGATATTCCGCATGAGAATGAATTGTATACCGACCTAAAATTCTTTGAAGAGAATTTTAGTGGTTTAATGCCACTCGAGATATACATCGACACCAAGCGCCCCAATGGCGTGATGTTACTGGCCAACATGCGCAAACTCGACCAGCTTCAGGAGGAATTGTATGCTTTGCCTGAGCTATCGAAACCCTTATCGGTTATTGAAGTGATGAAATTCAGCCGGCAGGCCTACTATAATGGCAATGCATCGTTTTACAGTTTGCCCAATAACCAGGAACGCAACTTTATTATGTCGTATGCTAAGGGTGCCAAGGGGTTATCCAACGAAGTTATGACATCATTTATCGACTCAACCCGGCAAAGAACCCGAATCAGTTTGCGAATGGCCGATATTGGCACCACCCGAATGGGAGAGCTAGACGCTATTGTTCGTTCAAAATTAAATGAAATCTTCCCTCCCGAAGATTATGAAACATCGGTTACCGGGGCCAGTGTTGTATTTTTTAAGGGGACTAACTATCTTATTCGGAACCTGTTTGTTAGTCTTTTTTTGGCAGTGCTCATCATTGCTTCGTTTATGGCCTGGATGTTTAGCTCCAAAAGAATGGTGCTGGTATCGCTGATTCCCAACCTGATACCACTGATAATGACGGCAGCTTTAATGGGCTATTTCGGAATTCCCATAAAGCCGTCAACAATTTTAGTTTTCAGTATAGCTTTTGGTATTTCGGTGGACGACACCATTCATTTTTTAGCCAAATACCGCCAGGAATTAAGCGAGACCAACTGGAGCATTAAAGCAGCGGTGGTACTTGCGTTGAAAGAAACCGGGCTAAGTATGATATATACCTCCATTATATTGTTTTTTGGTTTTGGAATTTTTAGTGTTTCCGAATTTGGAGGGACTTCTGCTTTAGGAATTTTAGTAGCCGTAACACTTTTGATAGCATTGTTTTCAAATCTGATTTTGTTGCCGACACTTTTGCTTACGCTTGAAAAAATGATTACCAATCAATCGTTTAAGGAGCCATTGTTGTCCATTTATAATGAAGATGAAGATATAGAACTTGATGGTTTGGTTATTGAAAAAAAACCACAATCGTTAAATGACACAGATACTTAAAACCTAATCATACCCAAATATGTCAATCATTAAAGGATTTCAGCAAGAGATTGAGGCTGCTCTCAGCAATCTGGCCACCGAAAAAGAACCAACCGGCTTATATGCACCGATGGCTTATGTATTATCGTTGGGTGGCAAAAGAATACGCCCGGCCCTTTGTATGGCCTCCTGTGCCTTGTTCGATAACCATCGGGTTCCTGATGCGCTCAATCCGGCATTGGGTATTGAGGTTTTTCATAATTTTACTTTGTTACACGACGACATCATGGATGGCTCTAAAATGAGGAGGAACAATCCTACTGTGCACGTGAAATGGAATAATAACACTGCTATTCTATCGGGCGATGCCATGCTAATCATGGCTTATCAGTTAATTGCCAATGCGCCCTTTTCTGTTCTGAATCCTGTGCTGGATGTTTTTAGCAAAACAGCACTTGAGGTTTGCGAAGGACAGCAGTTAGACATGGATTTTGAAAGCAGACAGAATGTAACTGAAGACGAATACCTGGAAATGATACGCTTAAAAACTGCCGTTTTGCTTGGTGCCAGTCTGAAAATCGGTGCCCTTATTGGAGGGGCTTCTATGCAGACCGCCAATTTGTTATACAGTTTTGGAAGTAACATAGGTATATCTTTTCAGCTTCAGGACGATTGGCTCGATGTTTTTGGCGATTCCGATGCATTTGGAAAGGCTATTGGTGGCGACATCGCCTGCAATAAAAAAACCTATTTGCTCATCAGTGCACTTAATATGTTGACAGGTAGCTCCAAACAAGAACTCAATAACTGGATTTCGAAAAAAGATTTTGACCTTCATGAAAAAGTGGCTGCCGTTCGTAACCTTTATAACGAAGCCAACGTTTCTGCCAAAGCAAAGGCCATGATGAATTATTACCATCAGAACGCCATCATGCAACTGGATTTAATTAATGGAGCCAAAGATGTTAAAGAAGAGCTTAAAGAGGTGGCATTTAGTCTGATGGAACGGACCCGTTAATTGTTTCCTGTCGCTATTTTTCAATAATTTTCAGTCCCGGTTAATAATTGAAACCATCGGGTTTATTTAATAGTATCAAAGAAGGAGTTTTTATTGCAACAAATTTTTCAAAACTGGAAGGTAGAAACTCATTATTTTTTTTGTAACTTGAAGTCATTAATTAAATAGTTGAAAACATGGCACAACATAAAGGAAAGATCATTCAGGTTATCGGCCCCGTTGTAGATGTGGAATTTGATTTAAGTGAACACGAACTACCAAATATTGATGAAGCGCTTGAAATTATTAGCGATGGAAGCAAAGTTGTTATTGAGTGTCAGCAACATATTGGAGAGCATACCATCAGATGTATTGCCATGGACTCAACCGATGGGCTACAGCGAGGCATGACGGTTGTTGCTTTAGGTACTCCCATTTCTATGCCTTTGGGCGATGAGGTTAAAGGACGTCTTTTGAATGTTGTTGGGCGTGCAATTGATGGCTTGGGTCCTGTAGTAGCAAAGAAGCATGCTGGGATTCACAAAGAGGCACCAAAGTTTGAAGATTTATCAACCGAAACAGAAATTCTCTATACAGGAATTAAAGTTATCGACCTTATTGAACCCTACTCAAAAGGTGGTAAAATTGGGTTATTTGGAGGAGCTGGTGTAGGGAAAACTGTATTGATTCAGGAGCTTATTAATAATATTGCCAAAGGATATTCAGGGTTATCGGTGTTTGCAGGTGTGGGTGAGCGCACCCGCGAGGGTAACGATTTGTTACGAGAAATGGTGGAATCGGGAATCGTTGATTATGGCGATGCGTTTCGTAAAGGGCTTAAAGAAGGTCGTTGGGATTTGGATAAAGTAGACCCTGAAGCACTAAAGAACAGTCAGGTAACCATGGTTTTTGGTCAGATGAATGAACCACCCGGAGCCAGAGCACGTGTGGCGTTGTCGGCGCTAACCATTGCCGAAGGGTTTCGCGATGGCGATGGAGGCGAAGGCGGGCGTGATATTTTACTTTTTATTGATAATATTTTCAGGTTTACGCAGGCCGGCTCCGAAGTGTCAGCGCTATTAGGACGTATGCCCTCGGCAGTGGGTTATCAGCCCACCTTATCGTCGGAAATGGGTGCTCTTCAGGAACGGATTACTTCAACCCGAAATGGCTCCATTACTTCGGTGCAGGCTGTTTATGTTCCTGCCGACGACCTTACCGACCCGGCGCCGGCCACAACATTTTCGCACCTTGATGCCACCACCGTGCTGAGCCGAAAAATTTCTGAACTCGGTATTTATCCTGCTGTGGACCCGCTTGATTCTACTTCCCGAATTTTAACCCCTGATATTGTTGGCGAAGCTCACTACAAAACAGCTCAGAATGTTAAGGAAATTCTGCAACGCTATAAAGAACTTCAGGATATTATAGCCATTTTAGGAATGGAAGAATTATCGGAAGAGGATAAAGTGGTGGTGCATCGTGCCCGACGTGTACAGCGGTTTTTATCGCAACCGTTTTTTGTGGCCGAGCAGTTTACCGGCTTAAAAGGAGAACGTGTTTCCATTGAAGACACCATAAAAGGCTTTAACATGATTCTTTCAGGAGAAATGGACAAATATCCTGAAACAGCCTTTAACCTTGTAGGTACTATTGAACAGGCTATTGAAAAAGGAGAAATGCTTTTAAGGGAGGCTCGAAGAAAATGATGGACCTTTATCTGGAGGTAATAACACCTGAGAAAATTCTTTTCGACGGACCTGTGGGCATGGTTGATGTGCCAGGCGCTGCAGGCCGTTTTACCGTATTGCGCGATCACGGCCCCATTATTTCTACCCTCATTGCCGGTGTTATCAGAATTATTGGTAAAGATGGGGTGGAACGACGCTACCGCTGTCGTGAAGGAGTAGTTGAATGTTTCGATAACCACATGACTATTTTGATGGACCATCCACCAAAAGAAGGAGATTTTTAATTCACTTATTTGCCTGCCCTAAATCAATTCCAACGTTGAATCTTTTCTTTGCAGAAAGGGTTATCTTGTAATGTAAAAATTCGGAATAGATTATTAATTTGGTATTTTTGCCCGTATTAACATTAAAAACCACTATAATGAGTTTCAGTGAAATTTGTAACAGGATTTTTTCGGATACCACTAAGTTGTATCACCAAACAGATGATGTTGACTTTACTGCGGTTAATCCTTATAAAGAAGGTAGTATAGAGTTTTTGTTATTTTCGAAAAACTGGATTGACACTGTGCAGTGGCACCTGGAAGATATTATTCGCGATCCGAATATTGACCCGGTTGAAGCGCTGAAAATTAAAAGACGTATCGACAAATCAAATCAGGACAGAACCGATTTGGTAGAATACATTGATGGCTATTTCATGAACAAATATATAGGTGTAAAAGCCCAAACGGGAGCTGGACTTAATACCGAAACACCAGCCTGGGCTGTTGACCGCTTATCGATTCTGGCGCTGAAAATTTACCACATGGAGCAGGAAACCCTGCGCAAAGAAGCCTCGCCTGAGCACTTGGCTTCGTGCAAACAAAAGCACGAGACATTATTAACCCAACGTGTTGATTTAAGCACAGCCATTGATGAACTTTTAGCCGATATTGAAGCCGGCCGCAAGTACATGAAACTTTACAAGCAAATGAAAATGTACAACGATCCGGCATTAAATCCGGTGCTCTATAAAAAGTAAGCTGTGCGAAAAAATCCCCGGATATTAGTTTTCAGGTTTAGTGCCTTGGGCGATGTTGCTATGACCATCCCTGTTTTATGGTCGCTAAAGAAGCAGCATCCTGATTGTGAAATTTTATTTGTTTCACGGCCCTTTGCCAGGGATTTAATTGAGCCAATTGAAGGGGTTCGTTTTTTTTCAGCAAATTTTAATAAGGATTTTAAAGGATTTTGGGGTATTGTAAAACTTTTTATTGCTTTACGAAAGGAGGGTAAGTGGAATTTGGTTGCTGACTTGCATGGAGTAATGCGAACCAGAATTCTAAAGCTTCTTTTCATGCTTTCGGGTGTAAAATCAATAACCATTGATAAAGGGAGAAAAGAGAAAAAGGCACTTATCAGGAAAAAGAACAAGGCATTTAAGCCTCTTGAAAGCACCTTCGACCGTTATCTTGGAGTTTTTGAAAAAGGTGGTTTCTTCCTGAAATTATTACCCTTTCCCGGGAAAATTATTTATGACTGGGACGATGAGGTTCCGCATGATGCCATGTTAATGCGGGGGAAAAAAATTGGAGTTGCCCCTTTTGCAAAGCACCCTTGGAAACAATGGCCCGAAGATAAAATGCGCCAGTTGCTCTCCCTGCTGGATAAAAAGGGATTTCAGATTTTTTTATTTGGTGGTCGGGGAGAAGAGCAGCAAAAACTGGAGCTTTGGGCCTCAGAATTGTTAAATGGCCATAATTTAGCCGGAACATTAACCCTTGATAAGGAGTTAAAGATAATGGCCCGACTTGATTTAATGATTAGCATGGACTCTGCAAATATGCACCTGGCCAGTTTGGTAGAAACGCCTGTTGTAAGCATTTGGGGCGCTACGCATCCTTATGCGGGTTTTTATGGCTTGGATCAGGATGCGCAAAATGCCATTCAGGTTGATTTGGAATGTCGGCCATGTTCTGTTTTTGGCAATAAACCTTGCCACCGGGGCGATTTTGCCTGTATGAACTACATCACTGTTGAAATGGCATTTGAGCGAGTTAATAAAGTAATACATTCATGTTGATTTAATCCGAACATGTTATATATATGGTTATAAGGGAAACTAAAGAGAGCTTCAATGTCATTGAATTCAGATAAACATATTTCGGTTGTTATAAATACATATAATGCAGAAAAACATTTAGCAAAGGTGCTGAAGTCGGTTATGGATTTTGATGAGGTTATAGTTTGTGATATGTATAGTACCGACCAAACTAGATTCATTGCCGAACAATATGGATGTAAGGTGGTTTATCATAAGAAAATGAATTATGTAGAACTAGCGCGTAATTTTGCTGTTCAACAAGCTTCCAACCAGTGGGTTTTGGTTGTAGATGCCGATGAAATTATCCCCAATGAATTAAGAACATTTCTTTACCAGTATATTAAAAGCCCCAACTGTTACGATGGTTTGTATATTACCCGCAAAAATTATTTCATGGGACGTTGGATGCGCTCTGCTTATCCCGATTTCAACTTGAGGTTTTTTAAGAAGGATCTGATTTATTGGACTTCAAGTATTCATATGCAGCCCATCATTAAAGGGCGAATCGATAAAATTTCGAGGCATAACCACAGACTTGCTATTGAACATTTACCTATTGATTCCATTGAAGCACTTTTAGACAAGCACAATACTTATACAACAGCAGAAATTGTTAAGCGTAAAAATCAAAAAGTTAACACATTTGTTTTATTGATTAATCCAGTTTTAACTTTTTTAAAATTTTACATTCTAAAGAGAGCATTTTTAGATGGTTTGCCGGGATTCATATTTTCCATTTACAAAATGCAATATAAATTTAATACCTTGAGCAAAATTATTGAATCGCGTCGGTTTTCTAATTAATAATTAGCAGTTAGCATTTGGCCAGAAACAGATAGAAAGGCACTTAATGAAAACATCTATTAAACAGTTAGTTACATTGCTTGTCAGTACATATAATTGGAAAGAAGCATTAAGTTTTACAATTGAAAGTGCACTTCAACAAACCTTACTCCCATGCGAAATAGTAATTGCTGATGATGGTTCTGAAAATGACACCAGAGAGTTAGTATCTCATTATCAATGCGTATCGCCTATACCAATTAAACACGTTTGGCACGAAGACACCGGATTCAGATTAACCACCATTCGTAACAAGGCGATTGCAGCCTCTTCAGGAGAGTACATTATTCAAACAGATGGAGACATCATTTTAGATAAGAATTTTATCAAAGATCACCTCGAAGTTGCGAGGGAAGATGCTTTTGTTTGCGGCAGCCGAGTTCTTTTAAGCCGATCTTATACTGAGCACATTTTTAAGTTGGGCAGTTTTAAATTTTCTCTTTTTAAGAGCCCCTGGCAATATGGACTTAATTCTTTAAGAAGTAGATTGTTAAGAAATTTTTTAGCATCGCGTTATGGTCAGAAAAAAATTAACAGACTTCGAGGTTGTAATATGGCATTCTGGAGAAATGACTTGCTGGCAGTTAATGGGTACAATGAGGACTTAACCTCATGGGGACATGAGGATGCAGAGTTAGCTTATCGGCTTATTAATGCAGGAAAGAAAAAGCGGTTCCTGAAAATGGGAGGAGTCGTTTATCACCTTTGGCACAAAACGGCTTCTAAGCACAACGAATCGATCCATAATGATGCTATTTGTAAAGCTAGAAACACCGGAATGTTTTGGTGTGATAACGGATTGAGCAAATATTTAAATGATGAACCTCATAAGGATAAGTTGGATGAAGATTAGTTGATCTGTTCCTTTGTGCAAGATTTGTAAGCAGGATAATGTGTCGTTGTTTTATGAGTGCAAAACTGTAAATATTACTCCCAAATTATGAACAAATATTGGTTTAGAGGCCTGGCATTATTTGGTTTTATAACTGTTTTAATGTCAATTAGGGCGCAAATACAGTATCAAGGCTCAGTAAGTTCATTGGTAAGTTTATCAACAAACGAGCTAAAACCTTTGTGGATTTATTCCAATAACTGGGGATTGTTAAATGCTTTTAACAGGAGTGAAGCTTTCATTAAAGCCGATGCCGAAATAATATGGTTCAATAAGAACAACTTTAATTTAAATACAGGAGCAGCTCTATTATTAAAGTCATCTGAAAATGATAGCCCTTTTCATGAATTATATGTTAGTGGTAATTTTTATTTTGTTGATTTTATTATAGGAAAAAAGGCTTTTTCTCCACTTGGCCAATACGACAAGTTAGGTACCGGCTCTTACTTATTAAGCTCTAATGCCAGACCGGTTCCTCGTATTAGTTTAGGGATTTTCGAATTTAAAGCCGTCCCGTTTACTCAAGGATGGCTGGATGTAAAGAGCTTTATTAGTCAGGGTTTTTTAAACGAGAAGCCGGAATATTTAAAAACAGGCAATGTATTATTGCACGAAAAGTTTGCATATTTACGGTTGAGCAAGTTTAAAGTGAAGCCATATGCGGGGCTTGTTCATTCTGCTTTATTTGGAGGCGAATATAGCAATGGGCAAAAAATACCGATTGACTTTTGGGCTACTTTTAAAGCCAAAGGATCTGAAAAGATAGGAGGAGGTGAACTCACAAATGCTGCCGGGGCGCATGAGGGTTTCTGGGATTTTGGCTTGGATGTAATTACTTCATTGGGACAGATTCATTTGGCTTTGCATAAGCCCTTTACAGACCGGAACGGGTATTCATTAAACAGGGCATTTCGATTAAACCATGACTTTATTATTACTCTCGACTGGAAATTAAATGAATCCAAGGTTTTAAACCGGTTTTTGGTGGAGTATTTTAAAAGCAACCATCAATCAGGAGAGGGAATACCAGACCCGATGTTCCCTGCGGAGTATACAAAAGATCCGTCAAAAGTAGGACATTTAATTTTTCCGTGGCTTATCAATGATTGGAGCTCTTTTATGGAAGAAAACTTTGTTGGCATCCCAACACCTGAAGGTGGCTGGAATGAAGAACGATTTAATGATTTTTGGGAAAAGAATTTCAACAATGACCATTACTATGGGGGCAGAGCTGACAACCTTAATAATGGGCTGTATTACAGAGGTTATACCTATATGGGGCAATCTATGGGCACGCCTTTATTTCACACTTATCCTATGGTGAAACATTATGCCGCCCATTGGCAACCAATTAATAATGGAATTTTTATTAATAACAGAGTTAGAGCATTAAATATTGGGTTACAGGGCAATATTAATATTGGATGGGAATATGCTTTAAAATTTACTTATTCGCTTAATGATGGTAATTGGGCCGAGAAGTATAAAGGCAGATACAGCTGGGAATTATCGCCTGATTATTTTTTTGTATCAACTAAAAAACAAGTATATTCTTACTTTGAAGTAAAACATCAAAATATATTTTCGACATCGATTGATTTTATTGGATCGATGGGCTTTGACTTTGGTGATTTATACCATAGCTATGGAGTTAATGTAGGATTAACTTACAGGTTTTAAATGTATTGTTCAGGAATAAATGAGGCTTGTATTCCAGCCTCAAATCTGTGGTCAAACCTGAGTTCGTTTTTGCCGAAAGATGAGAATATTGATGATTACAAATAAATACCTTTAGCTTTAATTATATACATGAAGCGAGCCACGTCGAATGTTTCGACGCACAGACACATGGCTATTGGCGAGTTCCCCCGACAAATCGGGGCAACCTGTTCCGCAGCGCGGAAGGCAATCTGATCAATTAAAAACAAAATTATAAATAGATGAAAAACAAAAAAAATTTACATATTGTTTACCCCGAAAAATTTTTTAATAAATACATTCAGTTCATAAACAATAACTTTAAGGCTGAAGATCATTTGTTCCTGTATTTAAGAATGGATGGGACCGAAAATAATTTTGATAATGTTAAGAAAATGCGGTTTTATAAAATTCCTTTTTTGAATTACTTTGAACTATTCTTATATATGAGTCGTTATGATAGAATATTTTTACATAGTCTGTCAAAAACCAAAGTGGTTTTTTGTTTATTTTTTTTCCCGTTTATTTGTAAAAAGGCATATTGGCTATTATGGGGAGGAGATATGTATTACAGATTATCGGACGATACCATAAGGGCCAAAAGGAATCTTAGTAACTTTATATTTAAGCGGGTTGTTGGCCGGTTAGGCTTTATTCTTACACATATTAATGGCGATGTTTCAATAGCAAGGGAACAATTTGGGTTTAAGGGAAAGCATCTTCCTTGTTTGCTTTATCCAAGTAACGTTTTCAACCAACCAATTTCGACAGAAAGTTTAAACAATCAAACTATAAATATTCTACTGGGAAATTCTTCTCATGCTTCAAACAATCATCACGAAATTTTAGAACAGTTATTTAAGTACAAGGACTTTGATATTCAGATTTACTGCCCACTATCCTATGGGGACAAAAGATATGCCAACTCAATAATTGCAGTAGGGCAACAGTTTTTTGGGAAAAAGTTTATACCTATTACCGAGTTTTTGTCTTTGTCAGATTATTTGAAATTACTAAACGGAATAGATATTGCTATATTTAACCATTGGCGACAGCAGGCGGTAGGAAATATTATTACATTAATTGGAATGGGAAAAACCGTTTACCTCCGCAAACAAGTTACTACATGTGAAATGTTAATGGATTTAGGCATTGAGGTAAAATATATTAATTTAACAGATTTTGAACTTGTCCAATTAACTAAAGAACAAATAAACCAAAATATAAGCATTGTTAAATCTAGATTTTCTGAAAAGCGGCTTTTTGAAGAATACCAGGTTATATTTAATAATTAGAGTTTTTTGTTGATACTGTTTGCAACATACAATTAATCAGTGAGTTAAATCTCTACTTGTGTTGACTTATTCCTTCTTTTACCCAAAAACCTTTGGTTTGATCAACAAGTCTCCTAATTTCCTTATTTTTTTTGATCGACTCCTCTGTTTTATAGGGCCGTGCATGCTCTAAATGAATGCAAATAGCTGAATAACGTATTTGTTTTGATTTAATACCATAATTGCTTAATCGTTCACCAAGTTCTCGGTCCTGACCGCCGTAGAGCATATTTTCATTAAACCCATTAATTGCCATAATATCTTTTTTCCATCCTGACGAGTTGTGACCATTCCAGGACGATTTTGTTGGTGTTATCTTGTTCATAATTTTAGTAAAGAGTGGGTTTCTAAATAATTTACTACTTTTTACACTAAAGGGTAACCCATTAGTATATAACCAACCCAATTTAAAGACTCTTCCCTCTTTTATGTCGTCCCAAGTAATTTTCTCGCTTAATTTCATTGGTAATCGAAGAGTTCCACCTGATAAGAAATATCCGGCTGCGCGATTCTTTAAATGTTGTTCAATAAAATCGTTACGTGGAATACAATCTCCATCGGTAAAGATTAAGTAATCTGATTCAGAGGCTAAAATAGCCTTATTTAATATAGGGCACTTTTGGTATCCCTCGTCAGGATGCCAGATATGTTTTATTTTTAGCACTCCATTGTCAATAAACCTGTTGATAATTCTTCGTGTTTCATCGCCAGAACCATCATCGGCAATTAATACCTCAAAATTTTTATGAGTTTGACATTCAAAACCCCACAATACTTTTTTTAACCATTCCGGTTGATTATATGTAGTAAAAATAACAGAAACGAATTCAGAATTAATCATGGTTATATATTTGTTTTTATTTGTAACCAAAAGTGCTTTTATTTGACAAAAGTTTTACAAATTTAGAGATGTTTGGTCATATAAAAGTTATTTATAGACTTTTCTTTTTATTAGTTTTGTTTTTTTCTAAAACCGGGATAATAACTTTGAAAAGGGAGTCTTTGTTTTTCTGACTGTAATTTATGACTAATATTATTGTTGTTTCAAGATTGTTATAGCGGTTTAATAATGATGTTAAAATGGATGTTCTTAATATGCAACAATCATTCATTTTACTAGCTTCCCATAACGCTCTTCATGCTACCCTGATGAAGCAAATATGGGGAATACCGGAACTTAAACTAAAGAACACAGGATGAATTATTTTTTGAAGAAACTATTTCGTACAACAGTTTTCTGGTTGTTATTTTTTGCATTTTACCGATTGTTTTTCATTCTATATAATTTTAAATTTTCCGGCGAAGCCACTACGATTTCTCTATTGGCTTCGTTTGCAGTTGGGCTTCGGCTCGATTTATCTATGACCGGCTATATGATTGCACTCCTATGCGTACTTGAAGTGCCATTGTTGCTTTTTTTCAGGGAGTTTAAATACAAATTGCTGAACTGGGTTAACTATTTCTTTATAGGAGCCTTCTCTGCCTTGTTAGCAGGCAATATCAATCTTTATTCGTACTGGGGGCGCCACATGGATGCTGAAGCGCTCGCGTTTCTGAAAACACCCTGGGTTGTTTTGGCCTCGTTATCGTGGATTGAAGTGGTGTTGTTTTTTGTTATACTTACGGCATTTATTCTGTTATGGGTCAATTTGTTTAGAAAATTCGTAAAGGTTAAAGACGCACGACCATCTTTAAACTGGCGACAAACTTTAATATCCGCTTTTCTGGTTTTGTTTACCGGGGCTTTAATGATTGTTCCCATACGCGGAAGTTTTGGTGTGGCACCTATCAATACAGGGGTGGCCTATTTTTCGCAGCACATATTTGCCAACCATGCAGCTATTAATCCTATCTGGAATTTGCTCTACAGCTTTAAGCGTATGGATGCCCGAACACGTCATTATAAATTTATGGACGAAGACAAGGCTCTTGAAATTTTTAATGGAATGTTCAGCAATCAAGGGGTAAGTGTTAATTTGCTAAAGAACAATCGGCCTAACATTGTAATTATTTTGCTCGAGAGTTTTTCTGCCCAGGTAGTTGGCGCTTTGGGAGGTGAACCGGTAACACCAAATTTAGATTCGTTGGTTAAAGAAGGCGTTCTTTTCAATAATATTTATGCAGCTAGCGACCGCTCCGACAAAGGTCTTGTGGCAACATTGGCAGGGTATCAGGTTGTTCCGGCGTATTCAATTATTCAATATCCTGCCAAATCGCAATCGCTCAATTTCTTACCAAAGCGTTTACGCGACAACGGTTATGGAAATCTAACCTATATGTACGGCGGAGACATAGGCTTTAAGGGCATGAATTCTTTTGTTACCCTTTCAGGTTTCGATAATGTTATTACTATCAGCGACTTCCCCCGCTCAACCCAGGGACAAAAATGGGGTGTACACGATGAATATACTTTTAACAGGCTCATCACAGAAATGCAGCGGGCCTCGTCGCCATATTTTAAATTTTTCTTTACACTGAGCAGTCACGAACCTTTTGATGTGCCTATGGAGAAGGTTTTTGAGAATCCTTACATGAATTCGGTGCACTATACCGATCGTGAACTGGGAAAGTTTTTCAGAGCAGTTAAAGACAATCAATTATGGGACAATACACTCTTTGTCCTCATTGCCGATCATGGCGTTGCCGGGCCTCAAAAATTTACCTCACAAATGAAGGAGCGGTATCATATTCCAATGCTATGGACTGGAGGAGCCCTGGCTGTGAAGGATACAATAATCAATACTTTAGGGAGCCAAACCGACATGGTGGCAACGCTGCTTCATCAGTTAGAAATAAACAGCGAAGGTTTTCCTTTTAGCAAGAATTTGCTGGATGCAGCTTCTCCCGGGTTTGCCTTTTTTACTTATCCAGATGCTTTTGGTTATATTACGCCAACTTCGTTTCAGGTATATGATAATCGGGCAAAAGCCTATATTCAAACCGAGGGAGAAATTTCTAAAACCGATAGCTTGCGAGCAAAGGCATATCTTCAGGTGTTGTCGGCCGACCATTTAAGGCGTTGAACAAGAACATAAAAACGGTATTTGTGTTGTACTGTTTGCCAAGCTCATCATATTAAGTGAAGTAAATTTGTAAAATGAACAGAAAAGATTTTGAAGTAATGGCGCCGGCGGGTTCATACGAATCGCTTATGGCGGCTATTCAGGGGGGGGCCGATTCGGTTTATTTTGGTGCAGGTGATTTAAATATGCGTTCGCGATCGTCGGCCAATTTTTCGCCCGACGACCTTAAACAGATAGCATCTATTTGTCGCGATAATGACTTAAAGTCATATTTAACGCTGAACATTACGCTGTATGATGAAGATTTGAACGAGATGCGCCGAATGGTTGATGCTGCTAAAGAAAGTGGCATCAGTGCCGTTATTGCATCTGACCAGGCTGCCATTCAATATGCCCGTTCGCAAAACATGGAGGTGCATATTTCTACGCAGGTAAACATTTCGAATATTGAGGCAGTAAAATTTTATAGTCACTTTGCCGATGTAATGGTTTTGGCGCGCGAGTTAAACATGGATCAGGTAAAGCTGACTCATGAAGCCATTGTTAATGAAAAAATTACAGGCCCTGGCGGAAAACTGATACAAATTGAGATGTTTGCGCATGGAGCTTTGTGTATGGCCGTTTCGGGTAAATGCTATCTGAGCTTGCATCAGTTAAACTCTTCGGCCAATAGAGGTGCCTGTTTACAAACCTGTCGCAGGGCTTATGTTGTAACCGATAAAGACACAGGCGACGAGTTGGAAGTGGACAATCAGTACATTATGTCGCCCAAGGATCTGAAGACCATTCATTTTTTAAATAAGATGATTGATGCCGGCGTTAGAGTGTTTAAGATTGAAGGTCGGGCCAGGGGTCCCGAATATGTTAAAACTGTGGTGCGTTGTTACAGCGAAGCCATTCAGTCGGTATTAAACGGCACTTACAATCAGCAGATGATAGATGATTGGGATAAGCAACTCTCTTCTGTTTTTAATCGTGGTTTCTGGAATGGGTATTACTTGGGTCAGCGTTTGGGTGAGTGGAGTGCCAATTATGGTTCGCTGGCTACCAAAAGGAAAATTTATATTGGCAAAGGCACCAATTATTTCCCAAAAATTGGGGTGGCAGAATTTTTACTCGAAACCCGCGATTTAAAAGTGGGCGACGAGATACTGATTACTGGCCCTACAACAGGAGCCGTTGAAATGACTGTTCCGGAGCTGAGAGTAGATCTTAATCCTGTTGATGAGGTAAAGCGGGGCGACCGGTTTTCAATGCCGGTAGAAGTAAAAATTCGCAGGGCCGATAAATTGTTTAAAATTGTACCGGCACATGAGGCCAACCGTCAATAAAAACTATGGTGTACAAAGGAAATCTCAGAAAAATGAGTGGTATTCTCAATCAAAATAATGCGGTTGAATACTATTTACAACTTGAAAACCATAAAGTTTCATTAAACGAACTTATTGGAAGAGAGATTGAGATTAAGTATATCGGCATCATTAACTGTGTATCTTGCGGTAAAATTACTTCAAAAAGTTTTGCACAGGGGTTTTGTTTTTCGTGTATGCAAACGGCCCCCGAAGCCGACGATTGTGTGCTTAGGCCGCTTCAATGCAAAGCGCACCTTGGAATAGCCCGCGATATGGAATGGGCCAAAGGGCATTGCCTGCAGCCGCATTATGTTTATTTGGCCAATACCGGCGAAGTAAAAGTTGGTGTTACGCGTGAGTCGCAAATTCCAACTCGCTGGATTGATCAGGGCGCTTCGGCTGCCATTAGAATTTGTAAAACACCCAACCGACATATAGCCGGGTTAATAGAAGCCTTTTTAACGAAAGATTTTTCCGATAAAACCCAATGGAAAAAAATGGTAATGGATGTGGTTAATCAGGAGGTTAATCTTATTGTTTTGCGGCAAGCGGCTATATCGTTGTTGCCTGAAGAACTGGTAGGCTATCAGTTTTCAGATGATGGTATTCATTATATAAAATACCCTGTTAAACGATTCCCTCAGCACCCAAAAACCATCAGTCTGGAACATGAAAAACTTATTTCTGGATTTTTAACCGGAATAAAAGGGCAATACCTGCTTTTTGATGATGATAGGGTAATAAACATCAGGCGACATACAGGTTACCTTGTGGAGCTTAAAGTAAAATAAAAAGATTACCAGGGTACCTCTGTTGCGGGGCCTAATCTGGCCTGACGCTCGAACAAAAAGTTGGCAGTAATGGAAACAGGGTAATGGTCGGAAATATAAACGCCATTTTCCTTAACCACATGAACTTTGTAGTTTGAAACACTAAAGTAGCTGTTTACAAAAACGTAGTCAATTTTTTGAGGCACAGATATATTCCCAAAATTATTAAAAGTTGTAGAGTCGCGATTAACGAATTTTTTCGCCATCGATTCTGAATCCATCATCGAAATAAAACGATCCCAATTGGAGGTTAAAATCTGATACGTTTTGGATGTCTTTTCAGCGTTGAGGTTACCGGTTAACAAAACAGGTGCATACCCGGCAATTTCATTAATTTTATGCAAAAGCAAAATAGCGCTTTTCTCGCGGGCAGTTTCACTAACGTGACAAAAATGGGTATTAAAAACAAAGAAAATATGCCCCGAATGGTTGTTTTTAATTTTAGCCCATGTAACAATTCTTGGAATGGGTCCCATCCAACTGACACTTCCCGGAACGTCAGGGGTGTCTGAAAGCCAGAATTGTGATTTAGCCAGAATAGAAAACTTTGATTTTTTGTAAAAGATGGGACAATACTCACCATTTTCTTTTCCGGTTTCACGTCCCTGCCCTACATAATTATAATCGGGAAGCATTTTTTGCAAGTCGACAAGTTGTTTATGAGTAACTTCCTGCATTCCAATAATGTCAATTTTTTCTTTTTGAAAAAAAGATTGAATCAATGGCATCCTTGATTCCCAACTATTGATACCATCACCTGAATTGTCGTACCTAATATTGAATGTTGATATCCGCACCTGTTTATCGTGCGAACAGGAGAAAAGGAAGATGAATAATATTGCAACAATAATCTTCGGCATGGTTTAGGTTGTAAATTCCAAACTATTAGCTTATTCAAATTGGAAACCGAAAGATAATGCAATACCTGTTAGGTATTAAAAAATTTACAGCAATTACATCTAAATATTGACAGTTATATCAATAACGCAGGATATTGGGAAAATATTGAGTAACTGTTTAAATTTAGTTTTCTCTTTTATTAAAGACTATTAGAAGTTTAGACTCCAGACAGATAGACGTGTCCCGGTTTATCGGGATTAGACTAAATAGAAAGAAGAGACAAGCAAGACTGCTAATTTATTTTGCTTATTTTAAATATTTTACGATTTATGTCTATTGTCTAAAAAGTAATTTTAAACAGATTCTGAATTCAGACATAGAAAATTTTCATACCATAACCCAATTATTTGTATCGGCTGATAGACGCATGGCATCAATAACTTTCATATTGTTCAGGGCGTCGGATAATGGTGTTGGTACCGGCTTTTGTTGAAGAACAGATTCCGCAAAGGCTTCAAACATTAGCTGATAGGCATCGGAAATAGGGAAAACAACCTCACGTGAACCCTGACCAGTGTTTATGGTAATAGATGATGGTGTATCAACATAGGTGTTAAATGGAATATGAATGGTAATTGAGCCTGCCGAGCCTACAATATCAACCTTCTGGAATGGTTCCGATAAGGTTGATACATGAAACGAGGCTCTGGCCTCTCCAAAGTCCAAAAGGCCGGAGGTGTGCATATCAGTGGCAAAATCAGGATGTAATGTCATTTGCGAAATTACTCTTATAGGCTCTTTGTTAAAAATAAACCGGTGAACAGAAACGGCATAACAGCCAATATCCATTAATGCTCCGCCGCCATAAGCGGCAATGTTTCTTATATTCGATGGAGAGGCGTTGTTGTAAGAGAACGAGGTATGTATGTAATTAATTTGTCCAAGCTGGTTGGTTCTTACCAGGTTTTTAACATGTATCCAAAGCGGATGAAAGCGATACATAAATGCCTCCATCAGCGGAACCCCTGTTTTTTCTGATGCTTGAACCATGGTTTGGGCTTCGGCAAAATTTAAAGCCAGAGGCTTTTCACATAAAACCGGCTTTCCAGCGCTTAATGCTTTAATAACCCATTCGGCATGCATATGGTTGGGCAGGGGAATATATACAGCATCTACCAACTTATCATTTAAAAGTTCCTGATAATTGGTGTGTACAACAGGTATGTTGAATTCTTCAGCAGCCTTTCTGGCACTATCTTCATTTCTGGAGGCAATGGCATATGGCCGGCAATTTTGAGCCGTTGAAAGAGGCAACACAATGCGTTTAATAAAATGGTTGGATACACCAAGTATTCCGATATTTAGTTTTTTCATATACTCTAATAAATTACAAGTTTTTAAGCCACTTTTTTTGTGGAGCTATTGTTATTTTTTACTTCTCTCGGGTCAAGACATATGTAATCCTGCCTATATGGTTCTTTATTTTTCACTACACTATATATTGTTCT
>CALEUX010000008.1 GCA_937920475.1 uncultured Marinilabiliaceae bacterium | reverse complement strand
ATTGTTTCCCAATTAAAGTCAGGGCTGATTTAAATTTTTCAGAAATAGCTTTTCTGCACGAAACTTATATGCCTTTCTTATGTACTGGTCTCTTTTAATTTTTATAACTTTGAGAAAAATTTTTGGCTTATGTCTTTATTTCTTTTCGGTATATCCATGGGTGAGATTGTTTTGATCTTTCTGGTGGTATTGATGTTGTTTGGGTCGAAAAAAATTCCCGACCTGGCTCGTTCGTTAGGCAAAGGCATGAACGAATTCAGAAAGGCAACAGAGGATATTAAAAGAGAATTTGAACAAAGCACCAGTGAGATTAAAGAAGAATTGTCGCAAATTGAAACCAATATACGCCAAAACAGCAACGAAATAAGAGATTTGGCTGAAGAGGTATATCGCGACGATTATGGCGCACAAACAAGTGTGGCTGACGATATTTATGGATTGAACAAGCCGGAAATCTCTGATGCAGAGATTCTTTCAGTTGAAGATAATACGGAAGCCCGAAAAGAAGACTCAGAAGCTGGAAACGAGCCATCTCCGAACAAATAGTTAATACTCCTGTTTCTTTCGTAAAACTTCAGTGAAATTGAAATTTTTCAATAATGGCCTTCGTTTATTTAATAGCAGGATTCATTTTATTATTAATTAGTGGCAATTATCTTGTTAAAGGTAGTGTTCAGCTGGCGCGTTACCTTAAAATCAGCACACTTGTTGTAGGGTTAACTGTGGTGGCTTTTGGTACATCGGCGCCAGAATTATTCGTGAGTGTTAAAGCTGCTTATAAAGGAGTTGCCGATATAGCAGTAGGCAATATTGTTGGGTCAAATATTGCTAACATTGCCCTTATTCTGGGATTGGTTTCAATGGTTTATCCAATTGCCATTCGCAACCGAACCATTTTGTTCGATTGGGTTGTAATGACAATAGTAACCCTCTTGTTATTGTTTGTTGGTTATAATGGCGTGATTGGGTTCTTAGAAGGATTTATATTTCTGTCTTTACTTGCCATATACCTTATTTGGTCGTTTTACAAATCGCGCCAAAAAATAAATAAATCAGGTATAGAAACACCTGCACCTGAATTGGCTATACATTGGGCTATTTTAATGGTGTTAGCATCCATTGTTGGACTTTATTATGGAGCCGAATGGCTGGTGGAAGGCGCACGCGAGTTGGCCCAAAGCTGGGGTGTTAGCGACAGGGTTATTGGAATTTCCATTGTTGCGTTTGGTACTAGTGTCCCGGAGTTGGCTACATCACTCATAGCTTCCTTGCGAAAAGAGACTGATATATCAGTAGGTAATATTGTTGGGTCAAACATTTTTAATATACTGGCGGTACTTGGGGCTACTTCAGTTATAAAGCCTTTGCCCATTAATAACCCGGGAATGTTTACCATTGACCTGATTTGGATGTTGGGATTGTCGGTTTTGCTATTGCTTTTCATGATCCCTTTGTCGAAAGGTATGATTACCAGGTGGAAAGGGGTGTTTTTTTTCCTGACTTATCTTACCTATCTTTATTTTTTATTTACCTGACAGTTTTATGGTTGAAGGAAAAGGCATTGAAAAGGCATTCGGCAATCTGAGAGTTCTGAAAGGAATAGATATACGAATTGAATCGGGCGAAATTGTATCCATTGTGGGTGCCAGCGGAGCAGGAAAAACCACGCTGCTTCAAATTTTGGGTTCATTAGATGCTCCATCGGCCGGAGAAGTTTATATTGATGGAACGCCCATCCATAAATTAAATGAATGGCAGTTGGCTCAATTTCGTAACCGCAACATAGGATTTGTATTTCAGTTTCATCAATTATTGCCTGAATTTACTGCTGTTGAGAATTGTTTTTTACCTGCTTTAATAGGTGGTGTTAAGCATGCTGAAGCAGAAAAAAAAGCCGTTGAATTGCTCGATTTTTTAGGTTTATCGCACCGGTTAAATCACAAACCATCTGAGTTGAGTGGTGGTGAAAAGCAAAGGGTGGCTGTTGCCCGGGCACTTATTAACAATCCATTGGTAGTATTTGCCGATGAACCTTCAGGTAATCTTGATTCCAAAAATCAGGAAGAACTTATGGATTTGTTTGTATCGTTGCGCAATCAGTTTAAACAAACCTTTGTAATTGTAACGCACGACGAGCATCTGTCTGTTAAATCGGATCGCACCATCCATATGAAAGATGGCGAAATCATAAACCATGGTAACTGATGATAAGCTGAAAGCATTTCTGGACGAAAAAGCCGATTATTATTGCCAGAGATGGTTTGTTTCGAACGATCCCATTTCCATTCCCCATCAGTTTAGTAAAAAGGAAGACATCGAAATCAGTGCTTTCTTAACGGCTACTTTATCATGGGGGAAACGGAGTGAAATCATAAAAAAAGCTTCGTTGCTCATGCATCTGATGGAAAACCAACCATTTTCTTTTATAACAGAAGCTTCACTCAACGAGTTTAATCGTTTTGGAAGTTTTGTTTACCGAACCTTTAATGGTTACGATTGTCTTTATTTCATCAGTGCTCTTAGGGAGATTTATTTACATCATGGCGGACTGGAAAATGCTTTTTTGAAAGAATATGGTCAGAATTCGGTTAAAAATGCCATTATTGGGTTCCGAAAGCTGTTTTTATCGTTCGAACCACTGAAAAGAACCGGAAAGCATGTGGCCGATGTTAGTAAAAACGCATCAGCCAAACGGATAAATATGTTTTTAAGATGGATGGTAAGAAACGATAAGACCGTTGATTTTGGAATTTGGGATAAAATGAAACCGGCTGATTTGATGATTCCTCTGGATGTGCATGTTGGCCGTGTGGCAAGGACGCTTGGTTTATTAAGTCGCCAGCAGGACGACTGGAAAGCCGTTGAAGAACTCACCGCCAACCTGCGTTTGCTTAGGCCTGACGATCCGGTTTACTACGATTACGCTTTGTTTGGTATTGGTGTTTATGAAAATCATTAGTTCTGCTTCGACAGATTACGATTTTTTTTAGGTTATTTTGGAAAATAGTCATACTTTAAGTGAATTATAAATAGCCAGCCCCAACGGGGCGATATCAACAGCATAGGGCAACGCCCTATGGGTGTAAACCAAACCAAATAGTCGCCCTGTAAGGGCAATTTAAAAGTGTCAAAGTAGAATTAGACATTAATTAGTAGTCTTCCATGCCAAATCATTGGTTCGAGTTTAAGCAGTTTAAAATCCATCAAGATAAAACAGCCATGAAGGTTGGAACGGATGGTGTTTTAATTGGAGCCTGGACAGAGTTACCATCAACAGGCAAAGTATTGGATATTGGTACCGGAACCGGATTGCTGGCTTTAATGGTGGCTCAGCGTAACTCTGAGTTGGTGATACACGCCATAGAAATTGACGAATCTGCAACTGTTCAGGCTTTGCAAAATGTAAAAGAAAGTAAATGGACTGACAGAATTTCGGTAGAGCATATTTCCTTTCAGGAATATGTTTCCTCAACCAATAAGAGATTTGATTTAATAATTACGAATCCACCATTTTTTAATTCCGGAGTAAAAGCGATTGAGACGGAGAGAAGCATTGCCCGTCATGCCGATGCTTTACCACCCGAAGCATTAATAGAGGGTGTTAAGAAGCTTTTAAAACCAGAGGGGACATTTGCTGTAATTTTGCCCACCGATGCATACGAGAAATTATCATCGGCTGCAATTCATGCCGGTTTTTTTGAGTGCCGGAAATTATTGGTTTATCCTAATCTAAAAAAGCAGGTGATTAGAATTTTGTCGCAATGGACAAAAAAAGAACATAAAGAACCTGAAATTAGCGAGTTGGTTATTGAACCTTGGGGCCGACATCAGTATTCAGACGAATATAAAGCACTCACCAGAGCGTTTTATTTGAAAATTTAAAAAAGTGCAGGCACCATCAAATACACGAAGGGATAAATCAAAGTAATACATTGATGGAGCCTGCAGGAGGGACTTTTAGCTATTCCGTTATCTTGTTCAGGATAACGTAAACAGCAAGACCGCCAATAAGTAATAAGCCTGATACTATCAGCAGCGTATTGCTAACGGCATTCTCATACATATATAAGCCAAGAATGACAACAGCAATGAGTATCATAAAAACGCCTAGGTATTTTAATAACTGGTTCATGATAACTGTTTTTTAAGGGTTTGTTTAAAAATACAAACAGAGTGCGATTTTTCCAATTTTTTTAATGAAAAATCTCTTAATGTATTTTTTTATCTTTGAACAAATTATTTTAGTATGGAACATTTGTGTTTTGAATATGCTTATACCAAGCGAACAAATATTCAACATAGGTGCCTCCCTGCCTGAGAAGCAGGTTCCATCATTCCATAACAAATAAAACCTCTCATTGATGAAATCTCAGGAACAGGTTGTGCAAACTCCGTTAATGAAACAGTATTACGGCATTAAGAATAAGTATTCCGATGCCATATTGCTTTTCAGGGTTGGCGATTTTTACGAAACCTTTTCGGATGATGCCATAAAAGTGTCTGAGATTCTGGGTATCACGCTTACACGGAGAGCGAACGGCTCTGCCCAATTTGTTGAGTTGGCCGGATTTCCTCATCATGCATTGGATACTTACCTTCCTAAGTTGGTTAGGGCCGGACAACGCGTGGCTGTATGCGACCAGTTGGAAGACCCAAAGATGACCAAAACCATTGTAAAGAGGGGTGTTACCGAATTGGTGACTCCCGGTGTGGCCATCAGCGATAATATTTTGGAGCACAAAGAGAATAATTTTTTAGCATCGGTACATCTCGACTCAAAATTTGGAGGAATTTCGTTTTTGGATATTTCTACTGGTGAGTTTTTAACAGCCGAGGGGTCGTTTGAGCATTTAGAAAAACTCCTTTCGGGCTTTAAGCCCAAAGAAGTTTTATTTGAAAAGGGTAAGCGGCAATTGTTTCAGGAAATATTTGGTACACGATATTATACGTTTGGTTTGGAAGATTGGGTGTTTAATGCTGATGCAGCGCGCGACAGGCTGCTGAAACACTTTGAAACCAAATCGCTGAAAGGGTTTGGTGTGCACAATCTTGCTTTGGGTACCATAGCCTCAGGTGCAATTTTGCATTATCTGGATATTACCCAACATAGCCAGATTGCCCACATTACGTCTTTGTCGCGTATTGAGGAGGAGAAGTATGTATGGCTTGATAAGTTTACCATCCGGAATCTGGAGTTGTTCCAACCGGTGAGCGAAGGTGGTAAAGCCCTTATTGATATTGTGGATAAAACCATCACCCCAATGGGTAGCCGGATGTTGAAGCGCTGGATTGCTTTGCCATTAAAAGATGTGAGGCCCATTCGTGATCGACAGTTGGTTGTGGAACACTTTTTTAAAGATCCTGAGCTGAAAGAGCTGTTAGAGAAACATCTTCGTCCTATTGGTGATTTGGAACGTCTGGTTTCAAAAGTGGCAGCAGGTAGGCTCATGCCGCGCGAAATGGTGCAACTGAAACATGCCTTGCTTAATATTGTTCCCATTAAGCAGTACTGTATGGAGGCTGCCAATGAGGTGCTTAACCACATTGGTGAACAGTTAAATGCCTGTAGCAGTGTGTGTCAACGTATAGAACGTGAGTTGGAAAATGACCCGCCTAATATGCTGAGCAAAGGGGGCATTATGCGCGATGGCGTATCACCCGAACTGGACGACCTTAGAAGGATCGCTTTTTCAGGTAAAGATTATCTGGCCGAATTACAGCAGCGCGAAAGCGAGCGAACAGGTATCAGCAGCTTAAAAATCAGTTTTAACAATGTGTTTGGATATTATATAGAAGTACGCAATACCCATAAAGATAAGGTTCCGGAGAATTGGATTCGCAAACAGACTCTGGTTAATGCCGAACGCTATATTACTGAAGAGCTTAAAGAATACGAAACAAAAATATTGGGTGCCGAAGAGAAAATCCTGAGCATAGAAACCGAATTGTACAACCGGCTTTTAGCTGCCATTGCTGAGTTTATACCGGCCATTCAGTTAAATGCCAATCTTTTGGCGCGGATTGATTGTTTGTTGGGTTTTGCTTTGCTGGCTGCAGAAAATAAATATGTTTGTCCTGTGGTTGATGATGATTACAGTCTGGAAATAAAATCGGGCCGGCACCCGGTTATTGAAAAGCAACTGCCTCCCGGTGAGGGTTACGTGCCCAACGATGTTTATCTGGACAACGAAAAACAGCAAATTATTATCATAACCGGGCCTAACATGGCCGGAAAATCGGCTTTATTACGACAAACTGCTTTAATTGTGTTGTTGGCTCAAATTGGAAGTTTTGTGCCGGCCGAATCGGCTAAAATTGGCGTGGTAGATAAAATCTTTACACGAGTTGGGGCTTCTGATAATATTTCTCAGGGGGAATCAACTTTTATGGTTGAGATGAATGAGGCGGCCAGTATCCTCAATAACCTGTCGGATAGAAGTTTGGTTTTATTTGATGAACTGGGCCGTGGAACCAGCACCTATGATGGCATTTCAATAGCTTGGAGCATAGTGGAATATATTCATGAAAATGTCAGGGCGCGCGCTAAAACGTTGTTTGCTACCCATTACCATGAATTAAATGAAATGGCCAAATCGTTTAAGCGATGTAAAAATTTTAATGTGTCGGTACGCGAGGTCGATAATAAAGTTATTTTTCTTCGCAAATTGGTTGAAGGTGGCAGCAATCATAGTTTTGGTATTCATGTGGCACAAATGGCAGGCATGCCAAAGAGTGTTGTAAAGAGGGCAGAGGCTATTCTGAAGGAAATGGAAAGCACCCACCGAAAGGGGCAACCCGGCAAGCCCGTTGGCGATTTGGCCAAACACCGTGAAGGCATGCAGTTGAGTTTTTTTCAATTGGACGACCCGGTGCTCAAGCAGATTAGAGACCAGATTGCCAATCTGGATATTAATAACCTTACCCCCATGGAAGCGCTTAATAAACTGAATGATATTAAAAAGATTGCAGGATTGTGATTCCAAAAAGGATTTAGAGATACCAGATTAGAGGGAGTTTATTTCCTGAGTTTAGCTTATTGATCGAGCCAAAGTTTAAACTCTGCTACTTTATCGCGACTGACAATTAAACCGTCTTCATCACAATTTTCGATTTTTAATTTAAGACGGTTGGTTGAGTAGCTGATTATATCAGCTATAAACCTGATGTTGACGATATAACCCCGGTTGATTCGAAAAAAAGTGTTGGGATCGATTCGTTTTTGCAATTGGTCGAGTGAGTAATCGAGCGCATAGTTCTTATTTCCGATTGTTTTTAAAAATGTACACTTTTCTTCAACATAAAAACAACTGATTTCGGTAACAGGAATTGATTGAAAACGGGTGCCAACTTTTACAAAGAAACGGGTTTTCCAAGGTTTTGAAATCTGTTCAACCACCCTTGATAATTTCTCTTCCATATCAGTGGTTCTGAAAACCTTTCTGAATTTATCCAATGCTTTGCCCAAAGCTGCTTTATCAACAGGTTTTTGCAGATAATCCACGCTATTTACCTTAAAAGCTTTAATGGCATATTCGTTGTAGGCGGTTGTAAAAATTACTGGCACCTCAATTTTTAGAGTTTCAAGAATTTCGAATGAGAGGCCATCGTCGAGCTGGATATCCATAAAAATCAGGTCGGGCAATGGATTTGCCGACAGCCAATTGATGGATTGTTCTACCGATTCAAGGCTGGTAATAATCTCTATGTCAGGTGCCGTTTGGTTTAATAAATCAATAAGTCTTTCTGTGGCCAAACGTTCATCTTCAATAATTACCGCTGTCATGTTCATAGGTTTTGTGAAATCGAAATTATAATGCGACTGGTATGGTTACCATAAATTCGTTATTGGTTTGCACGATACTAATCTCCCGGTTTAGGATTAATTTGCAACGTTCGTTTAAATTCTTTAGGCCAATGCCCGACGAATCAGTAAGATGCATTTTCTTTTGTAAATTATTTGTAACGGTAAGGCTATTATGGTTTTCCTTTTTAATGGTTATAATTAACGGATTTTGGCGAGTGGCCAGGTTGTGTTTAAGTGCATTTTCAACCAGAAGTTGCACTGAAACCGGAAGAATAAGGGCGTCCTCCAAACCGGTGAGATTCATATGAAGTTCAATTTTTTCTTCATCTCTTATTTTTCTCAGAAAGAAATACTCCTCTACAAAGCGCAACTCTTCGGTTACTGAAACCAGCTTTTTTTCGTGATTATCGAGAATATATCGATAAACAGATGCTAATTTTTGAATAAACTCTTCGGATAAATCAGGGTCACTTTTAACTAATGATGATAAGGTATTTAGGTTGTTAAATAAAAAGTGAGGGTCTAATTGATTTTTAAGAGTTTCGTATTGAAAAATGAGTTTTTCCTTTTCCAACTGCTCTTGGTTTTTTAGGGCTTCAGACCATTGAACATAAAAGAAGAAAACAGATCCAATGGCAAAGCCAATCAGCAACATTTTAAAGAAGTTTTTCATCTCCAACGAGGTTAAAGAGGGTATTAAACTAACCGGATTCTGTCCTTCAATATAATGTTGGAAGAAAAACACACCTATTAGGAATATAAGCGCAATACATAATACTGTTGCATAAAAAAGAAGCAGCCGGATTATAATAGTGGTTTTAAATCTGGTCGATTTAATCTCAATAGATTTAAAGAATTGTTGTCCAAGCCAAAAAAATAGTTCCAATTGAATATAGGTGATAAGAGTAATGTACCAAAATTCGGTCATCAATACCAGACTAAAGAAAAGTCCAAATAATATGGCTCCAGCCAATACTTTAACTCGTTGAATGAGAATTTCTTTAATTGATTTTGGTTGATATTTAATTTTGTTTGACATCTGATTATGGCGAATAATTAATATTTGTTTTCAAATCAATAGAAAAGATTTTTTAGATAGGCTAATGCCTGTCAGCATATGAATAAGTACCCTGCACTTTGAAAAAAAGGCAGAATGCAAATGAATCATTCTATTTATCCTTATACTTAGTAGCACTATTCTGATTACTAAGGTAAAATAAAAATCAAATTGGCATGCTAATGCGTTAATTTAAAACAAATGAATCTGTGTGTGGATGCGTTTTATTTAGGGATAAGCTTACTAAAGGATTCATCTAAAAAGCTTTACTGTCAAGGCTGTAGA
>CALEUX010000007.1 GCA_937920475.1 uncultured Marinilabiliaceae bacterium | reverse complement strand
AAAGGGTGGTTCATGACGAAAATAAACCTCCCCACAGAAGTATTGCCAATATGGATTTTCTACCCAACGCTCAATAACACTCTCATCACTCTCGTTAAACATGCGGCGTAGAAGCAACATTCCTGCTACTGTTCGAATCGGAACGCCGGGCCGCCCATTGCCCAAACAATAAAACTTGCTTAGTTCAGCTTCCAACCAGTCCCAATTTGTTCGCTTCGAAAGCAATATGAGCTTGTGTTCTTCTCTAATGAAATGTTGAAGTGGTGTTTTAAACATTTCCAATTGTGGGGTCTTGTCTATTTTTTGAACCATTTCTACCAGGTTTTTTCACAAGTTCGTAAATTCCTGATAGAAATGGTGCTCCTTTTTTAAAAGGTTATTAACAAATTGCGGTTAGTTATCAAATGATTACACAAAACAAAGGCTTTTTTCACGTTCGACTAGGTATTAAAATATAAATAGACTTAAATGTCTTTTTATCTTTTTTGGTATATATTTGCAAAAATTAAACCCCTTAAACTATACTGTTATGAACACAAAAAAACTATGGTTTGGTTTTATTGCTGTAATGGTAATCTCTTTTGCCGTGCTGATTTATTATGGCCGTGAGATTTACAGGGAAGCACCACCAATACCCGAAAAAGTAGTAACTGCCGAGGGCCGGATTCTTTTCACAGGCCAGGATATTAAAGATGGGCAGAATGTTTGGCAATCGTTGGGGGGCCATCAGGTTGGAACCATTTGGGGACATGGAGCCTACGTGGCACCCGATTGGAGTGCCGACTGGCTGCATCGCGAAGCCGTATTTATTTTAGAACAACTGGCACAGCAAACTGATGGTCTTCCCTATGATAAATTACCTAAAGAAAGGCAGGCTGCACTAAAAGTAGCTTTACAGAATGATGTACGCACAAACACCTATAATCCTTCAGCTAAAACCATTACGGTATCTGAGTTACGTGCTCAGGCAATTGCCCACAATAGTAAGCATTATGGCGGACTTTTTACTAACGACCCTGAACTGGCCTCTTTGCGCGAAGCTTACAGTATTCCGGCCAATTCGTTAAAAGATGCCGAACGAGTACGAAAACTTAATGCTTTCTTTTTCTGGGCCTCGTGGGCATGTGTTACCGAGCGCCCCGGTCAGGAAATAACCTATACCAACAACTGGCCGGCCGAAGAACTCGTGGCCAATCAACCTACCGATGCCATGTTGCTGTGGACGGGCTTTAGTGTTATTCTTTTATTGGCTGGTATTGGCTTAATGGTGTGGTATTATGCTCGTAAACGTGAAGAAGCAGAAGAAGAAGCCCCCGATATTTTCCCGCTTGCAAAATTGAAACAAACTCCATCGCAAAAAGCAACACTGAAATATTTTTGGATTGTAACAGCCTTGCTATTGGCGCAGGTGGTAATGGGCGTAATAACAGCCCATTATGGCGTTGAAGGTCTTGGATTTTATGGCATACCGCTGGCTGAATGGCTCCCCTATTCAATTTCGCGAACATGGCACGTGCAATTAGCCATTTTTTGGATTGCAACATCCTGGTTTGCAACCGGTTTGTATTATGCTCCGGCCATTTCGGGTGTTGAGCCTAAATTCCAGAAACTTGGAGTAAACCTGCTTTTTGGCGCTCTGTTGGTAATTGTTGTTGGCTCTTTAATTGGTCAATGGATGGGCGTTATGCAAAAGTTAGGCTTATCTCAGAACTTTTGGTTTGGTCATCAGGGATATGAGTATGTTGATTTGGGCAGATTTTGGCAAATTTTTCTGTTTGCTGGCTTATTTATTTGGTTATTTCTGATGGGAAGAGCTATATGGCCAGCACTGCAACAAAAATCGGAAAGTCGCAACTTACTTATTCTGTTTTTGATTGCATCTATAGCCATTGCGTCATTCTACGGTGCCGGCTTAATGTGGGGACAACAAACCAACCTCGCCATTGCCGAATATTGGCGTTGGTGGGTAGTACACCTCTGGGTTGAAGGATTTTTTGAAGTTTTTGCAGTTGTTGTTACAGCATTTTTATTTGTACGTATGCAATTGGTAAAAGCTTCTACGGCTACCACTGCCGTATTATTCACCACCATAGTTTTTCTTTCGGGCGGTATACTGGGCACATTTCACCATCTCTATTTTACCGGAACACCAACCGCAGTAATGGCCATTGGAGCCACCTTTAGCGCATTAGAAGTGGTGCCATTGGTATTAATGGGATTTGAAGCTTACGACAACCTAAAAATAAGTCGTAGCTCGGAGTGGATTAAAGCATACAAATGGCCCATTTACAGCTTTATTGCTGTTGCATTCTGGAATCTTGTTGGTGCTGGCATATTCGGATTTCTTATCAACCCTCCCATCGCTCTTTATTATATGCAAGGTTTGAATACAACACCTGTTCATGGTCATACCGCATTATTTGGTGTTTATGGAATGCTGGGTATTGGGTTAATGCTGTTTGTATTGCGCGACATGGATACAACTGCTATTTGGAAAGAAAAGTGGGTTAAATTTGCCTTCTGGAGCATTAACATCGGATTGGCAGCCATGGTGCTGTTAAGCGTACTACCCATCGGATTGGCTCAAACAGTAGCCAGCGTTCAGGAAGGTTTATGGTATGCCCGCTCGGCTGAATTTCTACAACTGTAGCCTTCCCTGAAAAACGGACAGTTTAAAATTAGACAAATTATTAATTTTAAGCAGTCAAAACAGAGTTATGAAAAAAACAAGATTCACAGAGAGCCGAATTGTAAAGATTTTAAAAGAGTATGAAAGTGGCATTGA
>CALEUX010000006.1 GCA_937920475.1 uncultured Marinilabiliaceae bacterium | reverse complement strand
CTGTTATTTAAAACTATTAAAAATAAAAAAAGCGTCGGGATATTCACCCAACGCCTTTGTTTTAGCAGTAATATAATATTGATTACTGAGAATTCATTGATATAAGAAACTCTTCGTTTGAATTGGTTTTCGACATTTTGTCCTTAATGAATTCCATAGCTTCAACGGAGTTCATGTCGGCCAGATAATTACGCAGAATCCATATACGGTTCATAAACTCTTTGTCGAGCAGTAAATCTTCGCGACGAGTACTTGAAGCAGTAAGGTCAACAGCCGGGAATACACGCTTGTTGGAAAGTTTCCTGTCGAGTTGCAATTCCATATTACCGGTTCCTTTAAACTCTTCAAAAATAACTTCATCCATTTTCGAGCCGGTCTCGGTTAATGCAGTTGCCAGGATTGTGAGCGAGCCGCCACCTTCAATATTACGGGCAGCACCGAAAAAGCGTTTGGGTTTATGTAGAGCATTGGCATCAACACCACCCGAAAGCACTTTACCCGATGCAGGTGAAACTGTATTGTAAGCACGTGCCAGTCTGGTAATGGAGTCGAGCAGAATAACCACATCGTGGCCGCATTCAACCATTCTTTTGGCTTTTTCGAGCACAATATTGGCAACTTTTACATGTCGTTCGGCAGGCTCATCAAAGGTTGACGAAATAACTTCGGCGTTAACGCTGCGGGCCATATCGGTAACCTCCTCGGGACGTTCATCAATAAGCAGAATCATCATATAAACTTCCGGGTGATTAAAGGCTATGGCGTTGGCTATGTCTTTTAATAATACGGTTTTACCTGTTTTAGGCTGGGCTACAATCAAACCCCGCTGTCCTTTACCAATGGGCGAAAACATGTCAACTACACGGGTTGAGAAATTGGCTTTTGGTCCGGCTGTTAAATTGAATTTCTCGTCGGGGAAAATAGGAGTGAGGTGATCGAACGGAACTCTGTCGCGCACATAATCGGGCGTACGGCCATTGATAGACTCCACTTTTATGAGCGGGAAATATTTCTCACCTTCTTTTGGCGGACGAATAGCTCCAAGTACCAAATCGCCTGTTTTTAGTCCGAAGAGTTTGATTTGCGATTGTGATACATAAATATCGTCGGGTGAGTTCAAGTAATTATAGTCTGATGATCTTAAGAAGCCGTATCCATCCGACATGATTTCCAGAACGCCTGAGGCTGAAATAATTCCTTCAAATTCAAAGGCTTTGTCTTCCTTACGGTCGCTTCTTTCAATTCTAAGTGGTCTTTCCGGTCTTTCTGTACGTTCGGGTCTTTCTTGTCTTTCAGCTCGCTCAACTCTTTCGCCTCTCTCTTGTCTTTCTGGCCTCTCAACTCTTTCAACTTTTTCAGCAGTTTCAGGTCTATCCTGTTGTCTTTCGGTGCGCTCAGGACGATCGATATACCTTTTGGATGGCTGATTGTCCTGTTTGTTAAAACGGTCTGGGCGTTCCCCACGCTCATTTCGATCGGTACGTTCGGTGCGTTCGGTGCGGTTCCACTTCCGGTTGTCGTCAAATTTACGACGCTCGGGTCGCTGACGTGTATCAGCAGTATCAGCTGTTGTGGCTTGTGTTTCGGCAGGTGAAGCCGCTTCTTTGGCTTCGATGGCAGCAGGGGGTGCTGCTTGAGCTGGTTCTTTAACTTCTTTCTCTTTAAGAATTACTTCTTTTTCCTTCTGAACAACGTTTTTTTCGATGTCTCTGGATTTTTTCGCCTCAACTTCAGGTTCTTTAGCAACTTCAGTTTTTTGAGGTGCTGCTGCCTGAGCCGGCTTTTCTTCCGATGAATCTCTCTCCTTTTTTACCGGTCGGCCTCTACGTCCGCGTGCATCCTGTTCTTTACCGGCAGGACCTGCATCTTTTTTCTTGCGCTCAGAGGCTTTAATGGCCTGAGCATCAAGAATTGCATAAATCAATTCCTGCTTTTTAAACGATTCAACTTTCTTGATGTCCAGTTCTTTTGCGATGTTTCGCAAGTCAATCAGGAGTTTTTTATTCAACTCTAAAATATCATACATAATGGTAAGTAAAACTTAATGGAATAATTTATTTTTTTTGTTTAACTATTGAGTTCTGTTCAGGTAAGTTAGGGTTTTAATTTTAATGAAAGCTGTATGGGTAAATATTTCAAATTGAGAAAAAAGTAAAAGTGTTTATTAAATCACCCCTGCAAATATTGTCACACCACCATCGAATTCAAATTACTTTTTTTATAAGATAAAAACGAAACGAGCCATGAGCAAGTCTTTCTCACATAGGGGAATGACTAAGTGGCGAATTTCATGTGATCATTGAAAAACAAATTTTAGACACATGAAAGATAAATGATATTTGAAGACTACTTTTCGGTTTCAAAACTATTAATCGCTCAGTTAAAACCCAACATATGCTGCTCAAAATGGTAACCGAAGTATGATTCAGGGAATTGCCACAAGCAACAGGGTACAGCCTAAAACGAATGGAAAACAAGTGAAGAAATCCGAATGAATTTCTCTGCAAACTTAAACAATACATTTTAACCAACAAAATTTTAATAAAAAATTTATGGCTGATTCTTAAAAACTTATGAACTTATCTTTTACAATTAGTAAATATTTGGCAATTTTAAACTCAGTCAGCCGTTTTTTTGTTAATATTACAAACCTTATTACCCAACCAGACCATCTATAAGTAATATGAGACAACTCAAAATTACAAAACAAGTTACCAACCGGGAGGCTCCATCACTGGATAAATATCTGCACGAAATTGGTAAAGTTCAACTAATTAGCGCCGAAGAGGAAGTGTCGTTGGCCAAAAGAATCAGGCAGGGCGATGAAGCTGCTCTGGAGCGGTTGATTAGTGCCAATTTGCGTTTCGTTGTTTCAGTGGCCAAGCAGTATCAGAATCAGGGATTAACTTTACCCGATTTAATTAATGAAGGTAATCTGGGCCTGATTAAAGCTGCACAACGCTTTGATGAAACACGCGGTTTCAAATTTATATCCTATGCGGTTTGGTGGATTCGGCAATCGATACTACAGGCGCTTGCCGAGCAGGCGCGTATTGTAAGGTTGCCGCTTAATAAAATTGGAAGCATCAATAAGGTTAATAATACTTTTTCGCGTTTGGAGCAGGAGTTTCAGCGCGAACCAACATCATACGAAATAGCTGATATTCTTGATATGGCGCCCAAAGAGGTTAAGGAGGCGCTGAAAGTTTCGTCGCGCCACGTGTCGATGGATGCCCCCTTAAAATCCGACGAAGAAAATACTTTGTACGATGTGCTTTTATCTACTGATTCTACCAGCCCCGATTCTCATCTGTTGGATGATTCGCTTCGAAGGGAAATAGAGCGGTCATTATCAACGCTCTCGGCCCGGGAGGCTGATATTGTAAGGCTATACTATGGATTAAACGGTGAACCGCCCTATTCGCTCGAAGAAATTGGAAAACTGTTTAATTTAACCCGCGAAAGGGTTCGCCAAATTAAAGAGAAGGCCATTAAACGGTTAAAACACACCTATCGTAGCCGTATTTTAAGGTCGTATTTGGGTGATTAAGAATTAACTCTAAGTATCTGTTTAAATTTAGTTCTCTGGTTTTATTAAAGAATCTTAGAAGTTTAGATACTAGACAGAAAGATAAAGACTAAATAGAAATACAGACAAATAAGACAGTTAAGTTATTTTGCTTATTTTAGGCATGTTACTTTTTGCATCTTTTGTCTTATGTCTAAAAAATAATTTTAAACAGTTTCTCAAACATAAAAGTGTTTTTTTAGCTAACAGGTGAAGTTTTTTATGCAGCATTTAATAGCTCCATCGCTTTTGGCGGCCGATTTTGCCAATCTGGGCCGCGACATTGAAATGATTAATAACAGTGAGGCCGATTGGTTTCATCTCGATATTATGGATGGCGTTTTTGTGCCCAATATATCGTTCGGTTTGCCGGTAATTGAAGCCGTTAAAAAAATGGCGCGCAAACCGCTCGATGTACATTTAATGATTGTTCAGCCCGAGCGTTATATCGAAACTTTTAAAAATGCCGGGGCCGATTTACTCAACGTGCATTACGAAGCCTCCACGCATTTGCATCGTACCATCGAATCTATACATAACTACGGCATGAAAGCCGGCGTTACGCTTAATCCGCACACGCCTGTTTCAGTACTCGAGGAAATCATTCCCATGCTCGATTTGGTGCTTATAATGTCGGTAAACCCCGGCTTTGGCGGCCAATCGTTTATACCCGGCAGCATCGATAAAATAAAGAGACTGAAAGAACTCATTCTGAAAAAGAACAGCAAAGCATTTATTGAAGTTGATGGCGGTGTAGATAACAGCAATGCAGCAACGTTGGTTAAGGCCGGAGTGGATGTTTTGGTATCGGGGAGTTATATTTTTAAATCGGCCGACCCCATTGCTACCATTAAAAGTTTAAAGTTGCCGGTTGTTTGACCTAAAGCATTTTTCGTTTATTCCCAAATTTTTTAAGTAATTTCGCCCTCTCAAATTTCAGAGTAGTGGGAAGAATTATTGCTTTTGATGTAGGTAAAAAGCGTGTTGGATTGGCCGTAACCGATCCGCTGCGGATTATTGCCAACGGATTAACTACATTGTCGGTATCGGAGGTGTTGCCCTTTTTAGTTGGATACCTGGCAAAGGAACCGGTTGATTTGTTTGTAGTAGGCTATGCCCGGCAAACCAATGGTGCTGATTCCGAATCCATGGCCTACATTAACCCTTTTGTAAGGAGCTTAAAGAACAAATTCCCACACATACCTGTTGAATGGATGGACGAACGATTTACCAGTCAGATGGCATTTCAAACCATGATTGATGCAGGATTAAAGAAAATGGCACGGCGCGACAAGGAACTGGTGGATAAAATCAGCGCCACTATTATTTTACAATCGTATTTAGAGAAAAGATGATATTACCGGTAGTTGTTTATGGTCACCCGGTTTTAAGAAAGGTGGCTGAAGATATTGACAGAGATTATGATAATTTATCCAAATTCATCGAGGATATGTGGGAAACCATGTATCATGCCGATGGAGTGGGATTGGCCGCCCCACAGGTAGGCGTTCCTGTTCGCCTGTTTGTTATTGATGGCAGCGATTTGGCCAACGATCATCCCGAGCTGATGGGCTTTAAACAAACGTTTATTAATGCCCGCATTGTTGAAGAAGATGGCCTTCCCATGACCGACTATGAAGGCTGCCTGAGCTTGCCCGGTATCAGAGAAGAAGTTACACGCCCTTCGCGCATCAGAATTCAGTATGTTGACGAGAAATTTAACCCGCACGATGAAGTTTATGAAGGCTTTGCAGCACGCATTATTCAACACGAATACGACCACATAGAAGGTAAACTCTTTGTTGATTATCTTGGCCCCTTGCGCAAACGACTAATTAAAGGTAAACTCAATGCCATTTCGGTGGGTAAAGTGGATGTGAGTTACAGGATAAAAGTGGCAAGGTAGGTCTGTTCATGCAATTTTTTAGTTTTTATGCTTCTACATTTGAGTACACTCTGGGGTATTTTATTTTTGCAAATCTTTTAAAATTAATGTGTTAGGTGTTTTTACCTGAGGTTTTCTGTTAGTTCTATCCATTTTACAATACGTCGTAATAATTCTATTTCCTTTATTATGCCCGGTACTCTTGAATAGGAATAGTTTTTTTCAGGTAGTACTTTAATCAAATAATTTGGTCTGATAATGGAATTTATTTGTTGTTTCATGTAAGGTTAAATATTTTTAGACTTTACCATTTCTGAAGGATTCTTATCAGCCTTGTTTTTCTTAGTCTGTGCTACAAAAATCTATTTCGGATGTTTTCCGGAGACTGGTTTCTTTCTAATAATTACTGCAATTAGCTTGTGTTTAGTTTGTTATTAATTATTTAAAATATGTTAGTATCATTTTTCTTATTTATTCAAAGGTTTATTCCCGGTTTACGAAAAAATGCTTTTGGTTTTTTTTTAAAGCCGGTTTATTTTCTCCATAATATTTGGATTGGTCTGTTTCTGGGGGTTTTCAACCGCAACCAGTTAAAGGATATTGATGACAAAGCTTATCGAAAGCGGAACAAGTATTTATCTTATAATTATAATAAGGTATATCATTTATGGGAGAAAAATGCTGTTGAAAAATATTTTAAGGGAAATGGCTCAGTTTTAATTATAGCAGTAGGGGCAGGCCGGGAAGCTTATTCATTGTACAAATCAGGTTATAAGGTTTTTCCTTACGAATCGAATGAGAAACTACGTGAGTTTGGTAACGAGTTTTTCACTCACGAGCAAATTCCTTTATTAATTGAAGGTGTTGAGCGCAATTCCATGCCAGATACTGATAAAACCTTTGATGGAATTATAATTGGATGGGGAGCATACACACATGTACGAGGGCGCGATGTGAGAATTAAACTTCTGAAAGATGCCGGCAAATTACTAAACAAGGATGGCGTAATATTGATTTCTTTTTGGTCGTGGAGATTTTATAACGAACGTTTTAAGCAGCTCAATTTGCACCGAATAGAAAAAATAGGTAATTGGTCGGCCAGGCTCTTTCGAAATGAACCGGTTGAGTTTGGCGATGTGCTTACTCCGGAGTTTACAAGGTTTTTTAAAGACGAGGAAATTGAAGCCGAATTAAAAGAGGCCGGATTTGAGCTTCTGCAGTTTGATGATGTTCAATATGGAAATGCAGTGGCAAGAAAGATGAATTAAGCTTCAGTCTGAAAACAGGGAGTTATGGATTACAATAATTTAGGAATAGAAATAGTTGAGGTTTATAATCCTGAGGAATGGATGGCCAATTTGCCGGATTTTAATTTCAGCTTGTTTATTACCTCACACTGGGTTATGTCGATGAGTAATGAGACTGACGCTCCTATATTTCTTGACTTTACAATTAACAAAAAAACAGTTGCAAAATTATCAGGGCTAATTTGTAACCGGGGTAAATTTAAGGGGAAACAATTATATTGTTATGCAGGGCCGGCTCTCAAAGAAATTAATCAAACTCTTTACGATGGCTGTTTTGAAAAATTGCTTGAATATGCCCGGGAGAAAAGGCTTTCCAGGATTATTATAGGTTCGTACGACCAACAAAACTTATTAAAAGTAAAAACCAGAAAGTTTTTTGCATCCTCCAGAAACGAATATGTTGTTGATTTAACTCAGGATTTAAACTCAAATTATAGTAAAGGTTTTAAAAAGAATATCCAAAAGGCTGAGACCTATGATTTGCAATATTGCGAAGATAGCTCAGATAAAAAGTTCCACGATCTGTTTAATCTTATTGAAACTACCCGGAAAAGGAAAGCCAAAAAGTATAAATCAAGTTATAATCCATTTTACCTTAGTAATTTAAATAAAGAATCCATAAAACGGTTAACCCAAACAGGCATAGGAAATACCCATTATGTTAATGATAGCGATGGAAATGCCCAATGTGTGGTATATAACCTTGAGTTTAATGGAAAATCGTATGGGCTGCTCATGGGAACCAGCAAAACTGCTTATAATTATGGAATTCCATCGTTTTTAGACAATTCAATGTTAAAACAACTAAAACACCGTGGGTTTAGCTATTACAACGTAGGAGGCGCACCCGACGATAGTTCGGGCTATAATCTTCAGAAATATAAAAAGTCGATGGGAGGCATAAAGCACCACGTTTATGGTGCTACTACCAATTTTTTAGTGTCTCCGCAAAAAGTTTTAAATCCATTGTTAACCCTAAGCAGAATGCTGCCAACAAATAATTTCCTGGTTAAATTCTTAAAAAGACTTGTTCATTAGCATTAAACATAACAACTCTCAGGTTAGTGCTGTTGGTATTGATTAATACATAGCGCGTTGTTGTACTATTTAAAAAGCCTTTTTGATTTCCTGGCAGCTATTAAGGCTTTATAAGGATAAATAAGGTAGTCTGATTTGATTGTAAAAACCGGATAAGGAACACATCCTACCTGTTTCTTAAAATTCGACAAGTGAAAGTCATCCTCTTTATTATCTAAACTGGCACCAAGGTTAAAGTACTCAAAACCATTATTGTTGTAATACTGCGATAACATAAAGGCCATAAAACCCGGAATCCCGTTTTTATATCCGAATTCATTAGTTCCATTGTATAAACCGTAAGCTTGTTTGCCATTTTCTAACGATAGGGTTACAAAGTGTATTTCACCATTATTTAAAGCATGATAGATTTTCCCTTTGCCTGTTTTTATAAGCTTTGACAAAGATTCGGCAGTTACAAATTTTAATGAAAATGGGTTATAGTTGGATCTTGAATGTTCAGTTCTTTTATTCTTGGTAATATTCATTAATTGCAACATTAAATCTAAGTCTTTTATAGGATTTGCGCTCGAACAAAACTGAGTATCAACCCTGCCGGCAAGATGCAGTTTTTTCTTTAAACTCTGGCCTGGCTTAAAATCATTAAAACTATCATCAAATCGGATTATATATTCATTATAGGTGATTTTTCGAAGATTGCATGTGTTGTATGTTGCATGCATTTTTGAATCAAGGGGCGTGCACTGTAAACTAATGTATCTGTTTTCTTTTGCAAAGGCAACAAGGGCATTCAAACATTTTTCTGCAATTAGCTCTGAATTATCAATAAGTGAAGGTCCGGAGTAAAAAAATAAGTATTTTTTGTTTACCCAACCTTTTTTAATAATTACTAATCCGGCAATCTTACCTATTTTAATTTCGCCTTCATAAAGGTCGATGTAAATGGGTTGGAGGGTTGGTGTTGAAACACTCTCAACCCACTCTCGCAAATGAAATAAGCTATATTGAAAATTTTCCAGATCGGTATTCCATTTCTCAACATCAGCCAATACCCCATATAATGATTTACTTTCCATTTTTAAAATTTGAGATAAACATTAGGGTTAACTTTTTACATTTAATGCTTTATTTAATTGCATCTAAGCCAGACTAATTATGAACAGAGAAGAGCTTATAAGCCTTACGGAAAAAATTAACGAGCTTGTTTTTTGGTAGTTTCTTACTCATTTTAATTAATGGGTTAAGAGTATTAAGTGGAAAATTTAGGTAATAGGAGTAGTATCCATGCCTGATTACCACATTAGCACCTTGCGACTCCTTGAATCTTTTTAATCCTTGCCCACCTTCCTCTGCCGATGGAATAAGTCCCAAATTATAATAAGTGTAGCCTTGAGCCAGCGCGTTAGTTGAGATATTGTATCCAATTAAGGATGGTAATCCAAAATTATAAGCTGTTTCGTCTGACCCCATTAGTAAGAAATAAATCTTTTTATTCTTCTCCAGGCTAAACAGAACGCTGTTTATTTGTCCGTTTAATAAGGTGTAGTTTAAAACTCCCATTCCCGATTCCAATATTTTTCTTAATGATTCCTGGTTTAAGTTAACCATATACATCGGGTTGTAAGCCTTGCCATATTTTTCAATCCTTGTTTTTTGTGTTTCATCAATTAGCTCAAGCATTCTTGTTAATACTTCGGGCGATTGGTCGCGGTGAAAGGTTGCCCCTGCTTTTTGAGCTTTTTTTACATTTCGGATAAAATTTGATCCGAAATCAATTTTGTCCATTTTGTCGTGGTAGGTTACCAAAAACTCTTCACAGGATGTACCAAAGAAATGCTTAGGGGCAGCTATTTCATGAACTGGTTGGTCAAAAGGCCTGATATGAATGCGCGAGTAACCTTTCTTTTTAGAAAATTTATATAACTCAAGCAAGCATTGCTCAAATATGATGTTATCCCATTTTTTAAGTGCCGGTCCTGAAGTAAAATAAATTTGGTTTCCTTTAATTCTGCCTGCACTAATAACTACCCCACCTATTTTACCAATAACCTCATTGTTTCTAATAAAATTTAAAAAAATGGGTGTAGTATTTTGATTGGAAATTGACTCAACCCACTCGTACGAATTAAAAAGGCCGGCTTCAAATAATTCATAATCCTTATTCCAGATTTTGCCATCAACTACCTGAGTGATGATTTTATTGCTATTGTACATTTTTAGTGATGTGTTTTATTATTTTCAAAGGTGGTTTAACAATATAGCTCAGTGGAGTTCTATATTTTTTTAATTATTCTCATAAAGGGATTATTGCCAGGAACTAATCTCAATAGAT
>CALEUX010000005.1 GCA_937920475.1 uncultured Marinilabiliaceae bacterium | reverse complement strand
GAAATAAGGAAATATATGAGCTCCCTTTTTTCGTTAAGTTATAAACAGTTAGCTGTTAATAACTACATAAAAAAAGAGACTGACTCTTTTGAGACAGCCTCTTTTTAATGCAATCTTCTATTCTTAGTTGTTTAGAGTGAAGCGTTTGAAGCCTGTAACGGTAAGTGTTTTGCTGGTTTGTTGCAAATACTCACGGATGCTTATTTTGCCATCTTTCACATAAATCTGCTCAAGAAGGGTGCTTTCTTTGAAGAATTTAGACAAACGGCCCTGAGCAATTTTATCAAGCATTTCTTCAGGTTTGCCTTCGTTGCGAGCCTGGTCTCTGGCAATTTCCAGTTCTTTTTCGATAACATCCTGAGGAACAGAATCTTTATCTACTGAAACCGGGTTCATGGCAGCTACCTGCATGGCAACATCGCGACCCACCTGGATTTCAATGCCAGCCTCGTTTAAACCAACAAGAGTAGCCAGTTTATTTCCGGGATGGATATAAGCCACAACGGTTTCGGCAGTTACAACATCGAAATAAGCCAAATCGAGTTTTTCGCCAATTACACCTATTTGCTCGGTAATTACATCTTTAACTGCAATACCGTTTAATTTGAGTTCTTTAAGCTCGCCTAAGGTAGTAACATTGTTGGCAAGACCAAGGTTAAGAATTGATTCAGCCAAAGCAATAAAACTTTCGTTTTTGGCAACAAAGTCGGTTTCGCAGTTTAAAACTACCAAACCACCTTTTTTGTTACCGGCAGCAACTTTAGCCAAAACCACACCTTCAGTGGCTTCACGGTCGGCACGTTTATTGGCTACAGCCTGTCCTTTTTTGCGAATAATATCGATTGCTTTATCGAAATCACCACCCGACTCGGTAAGGGCTACTTTGCAGTCCATCATACCGGCGCCAGTCATTTTCCTTAGTTTGCTAACATCAGCAGCTGATATAGACATGATATTTTTTTTAAATGGTTTGTGAATTAATCTTCGGTTTCTTCAGAAGATTCATCTTCGATGGCTTCAATGGTTTCCTCAACTTCCTCATCGAGGTCTTCATCTTTACGAGCTTTAACGCGAGCTTTGCCATCGCCTCTTTTCCCTTTCGATGGGGCGTTTTTATCTTTAGAAGCGGCTGGTTCGTTGTCTTTCTCAACTTTACGTTCAGCTAAACCTTCTTTAATAGCCTCAATCATAACACCTGTAATCAGCTCAATTGATTTGGTGGCATCGTCGTTGGCAGGAATCACAAAATCGATGTTTTTAGGATCTGAATTGGTGTCTACCATGCCAAATACCGGAATATTAAGGCGGTTGGCTTCTTTAACGGCGATGTGTTCTTTCATTACATCAATCACAAACATGGCAGCAGGCAAACGGTTGAGGTCGGCAATACTTCCAAGGTTTTTCTCCAGTTTAGCTCTTTGGCGTGATATCTGAAGTTTTTCTCTTTTTGAGAGGCTGTTCCAGCTGGCTTCGCCCATCAAACGGTCGATAGAGGTCATTTTTTTAACCGCTTTACGAATGGTGGGGAAATTGGTGAGCATACCACCAGGCCAACGTTCCACCACATAGGGCATGTTCACTGACCCTACCTTATCGGCAATGATGTCTTTGGCTTGTTTTTTGGTTGCTACAAATAAAACTTTCCGTCCTGATTTGGCAATTTGTTTTAATGCTTCGGCAGCTTCGTCGATTTTAACGGCTGTCTTGTGCAGGTCAAGGATGTGGATACCATTGCGCTCCATGAAGATAAAAGGAGCCATGGCGGGGTTCCACTTTCTTTTAAGGTGACCGAAATGTACTCCGGCATCTAATAAATCCTGAAAATTTGTTCTTGGCATTTTTGTTTTTTTAAGTCGTTTACATTCTTGTGTTTAGGCAACCTGAAAGTAGTCCCACACCGGAAATCTTTCTGGTTTAGATACTAAACGCTCCCGGGCAATATTAACGTTTGCTGAACTGGAATCTTTTGCGGGCCTTTGGACGACCTGGTTTTTTCCTTTCAACTACACGTGAATCGCGGGTCATGAAACCCTGAGCACGAAGAGCAGGTTTATCTTCGGGGTTAATTTTAACAAGGGCGCGGGCAATAGCAAGACGCAGGGCTTGTGCCTGTCCTGTTACACCACCACCGTCAAGATTAACTTTAATGTCGAAGTTTCCGGCAACACCAAGCACATTCAAAGGTTGTTTTACAATGTACTGCAAAGTGGCTGCAGGAAAGTAATTTGAAAGGTCTCTGTTGTTGATGGTAATCTGACCTTTGCCTTCGCTCAGATATACGCGGGCAACCGCTTCTTTTCTTCTTCCTATGGCATTTATAACTTCCATACTGCTTATTTAATGGTGTTTAAATCAATTACCCTTGGCTGTTGAGCCTCTTGCTTATGCTCAGGTCCTGCATATACAAACAGGTTTCTGAAAAGCTGACGTCCCAGTTTGGTTTTGGGCAGCATTCCTTTAACAGTGCGTTCAACCAAACGCTCGGGGCTTTTAGCAAAAAGCATAGCAGGAGTTACTTCTCTCTGTCCTCCGGGGTATCCACTATGATAGAAAAACACCCTGTCGTTCCATTTGTTGCCGGTAAGCTTCACCTTGTCGGCATTCACAATAATAACATTGTCCCCGCAATCGAGGTGGGGAGTGTAATTGGGCTTATGCTTTCCTCTTAAAAGCTTAGCCACTTCTGAACCTAACCGGCCAATTACCTTGTCGGTAGCATCTACTACGAGCCATTCTTTACGAATGGTTGCAGGTGTGGCTGATTCGGTTTTGTAACTTAATGTATCCACAGTCTCTCTTTAATTTGAAATTAGACCTACAATTATTAATAACTTTTGCCGGTGTAACGGGCGAATCAGTCGGGCACCCTAAAGCCGGAATTACTCTAAGGCGGTGAACAAACAACTGAAAAACAACCGGATTACACCTTGGGTACGGATAATAATCGGGCGCAAAATTAGATTATTTTTTTATAACATCCAATGGTTTATCAACAATTGATTTATTGACTTTTGCAAAATTTCTGGTTAGTGTTATTTAATGTGGTGGCAGACTGGCAGTTGAAATTCTGTTGTTTTTTAGTTATATGATAGATATTCAAGTTTTTAATAAGTGATTCTGAAGGTTTCAGGTTCATAGATGTTGAATCAATGTTGTTTAGTTAAGGTATCTTTCCCTCACGCTAACCCTTAATCCCCCATGGGGGAAACCCAAACCCGCAGGGTGCCTTTCCTTGGAGAATAAAAAAGAGCGCGATGGAAATATCTATTATTTAACTAACTATACAACATTTGACGGTGAATATTTCTTTTTAAAAATAGTCTGTTCTTGTTGTTAAACGCTAAGTAATTTTTTGGAATGGAATTTTTCAATAGCATTAATATTGGTTGGCCATGTCTGGCAGTGAAAAAATTTAGATATATCTTTACAGGCTGACTTATTCAGATTGGTTATATGCAGGTTCGTGCAATAAATACCTCTTGCCAAAGCCGCTTTGAATAAGGATAGAATTTGTAAATTTATCGAATTATTTGCGGATGGAGCAACATGATTTTTTTATGCGGCAGGCCATTGAACTGGCCAATGAGAATATTCTAAACGGAGGAGGCCCTTTTGGAGCGGTGATTGTATTAAACGGTGTAGTGGTGGGCAAAGGTTCCAACCAGGTAACTAATCACAACGACCCAACGGCGCACGCCGAGGTACTTGCCATACGCAATGCATCTAAGAATCTAAACAGGTTTGATTTGAGCAATTGTGTTCTTTATACTTCGTGCGAACCTTGTCCCATGTGTTTGGGCGCCATTTACTGGGCACGTATCCCAAAAGTTTTCTATGGAAATACCCGAAAAGATGCAGCTTCTATTGGCTTCGATGATGATTTTATATATCAGGAACTGAGTCAGCCCATTGAGAAAAGGAGTATATTAATGGAGCCGTTATTAAGTAGCGAGGCTTTTAAAACTTTTAAAGACTGGAATTTAAAGGTTGATAAAAAAGCATACTAATGGGTAGTCGCATCAACTCTGATTTCTTCAAGGCCGATGCCCTTGAAATTGCTCCCAAATTATTAGGTATGCAGTTGGTACGACAGTTCGACAACCAGAAACAACTCGTTCTGGATATTAACGAAATAGAAGTTTACAGAGGCGAGGAAGATTTAGGGTGCCATGCATCAAAAGGCCGAACACCGCGTACCGAGGTCATGTATCTCGAGGGTGGGCGTATTTATGTATATCTGATTTATGGTATGTATTGGCTTTTGAATATCACTACTGGTCCGGTTAACCATCCGCAGGCAATTTTAATAAGAGGTACACAGCAATTTTCAGGGCCAGGACGTATTGGGAAAGCTTTACAGCTCGATAAAACATTTTATGGTGAGGATATTAGTAAATCAGAACGGTTGTGGTTGATATCAGGAGTAAATAGTCAACATAATTTTGAAACCAGGCCTCGAGTGGGCATTGATTACGCCGGTGAATATTGGGCGAATGTACTCTGGCGATATGTTTTAAAGTCTTCCTGATGGGATTTAAGTTTAAAAGAACGGAATTTTAGCAATCACAAAATTTGGGGTGAACGATAAATGGATGCCATACGCATAATCGAATTGGCTGTTGGGTAAATCGTAGTAACCCTCGAACAAGAATGAAAATCGTATTTGAGTTTGAAATGAGCGATAAAATCCTATTTTGCCGCTAAGCAGTTGGCGGTTTGGGATAACAGTTGTAGGGTCGTAAGCAGAGACCGATTGAAACAATGGACTTCCTTTTGGGGCTATAAAATTTTTGCCATCCCAGTATCCCACCATGGCAATTCCTTTTTTCCCTTCAGATTTTATACCAGTATAAAAAGCATGTCCTCTATAAATGCCCAGATGATTTGCATTCGTTACATCATTGTAAGTCAGAACAGAGCCAAACCAACCCAGCGTATTGAAAAAACTTTCTGTTTTTTTTGAGACATCGAATCCCATCGAAAGATTAAAAACAGATTGCATGGGGGTTTCTTCTTCGCTTATTTGACCACCAGAATGCCGGGCCATCATTTGCAGGGGCATTTTTATTTTCCAGCCCGATTCTGAATTCAAAAGGCTAGTTTGAGTGCTGATACCTACCGTAAATATTTCGGGGAAAGCATCGCCCGGTTTTATAAATTGCTCCCAATCGAGCCAGGCATCTGCCCAAAACTTTTCAGTGGAATAGATAAATTGTAGTCCCGTTTCAACGGGGCGGGTGTATTGCCACTCAAAGTCGTAAATTGATTCTGATAAACGATGATGAATGGTTCCCCTGAGAGAACCCATAATCAAATCAAGGTTTGGTGTAAGTCTTAAATGCGCTGCAATAACCGGATTTATTTTCGAGAATTTTTCGGCGCCATGATATTTTTGTGCGTTTATCCCAATCTGAAAACTTAAACGAGAACCGGCATAATACATTACCGAAGGTGCCAGGGCATAACCCAGCAAGGTATATCCTTCGGCGCTCACCCCAAAGTATTCATTGTTTTTTATAAAATTGGTGTTTTCGAGCCGGAATAGCAACTGATTCGCATGCAGGGTGTCAAACTCGGCATAACTGTACCGGTACGATAAGTCTATCTGGGTAAAGCCATTAAAGCTGATTAAAAAAAATAAGAGAAATCCTGCCACCAACCTATTAAGCATACTAAATAAATTACGTTGTTTACATCTGCCTAAATTACTCTTTTTACTGCAAGATTAAAAAAAGGTTGGCTTTTACCAAAATTATCCATCCATATATTTAAAAAGTGGCTGATATTAATATTAATAGTTCGTTAAACTCTTTTATTTGTTTGATTTGCAGATATATATAAATATGCCCGTTGAAAGCGTAATGTATATAAAATCAATAACTTGCTTTTATCTTATTCCGATAAACCGGAACTACGCAATGCTTCGCATCTAATATTCTAAAAGTCTAACGATTAAGTATAATATAGGTTAAGGATTTTTTCATATAAAGCATTGTGTCGTCTTGTTTCTCAATATCAGCAATGGAATACTTCTTATTTTACTTCAGCGTCTCCCAGCTTTTAGATATTATTTTGATAGCTTTAAAATGCGTATTGCACCACGAATAACGATTAGAAAAACAATGCTGCCAATAATGAGGTCGGGTAATGCAGAATTAAAATACCAAACCAGCACCGCAGCTGTAATAACACCCAAATTAATAACAACATCGTTGGAAGTAAATATAATACTGGCTTGCATGTGAGCCTCTGAACTTTTTGTTCTTTGCAATAATAAAAGACAGATAACATTGGCGATGAGCGCCAAAAAGGAAATAATAATCATGGTTTGAAAATTCGGAGCAGTTTCAAGGTTCAGAAATCGCCTTATCACTTCTGAAAAACCTAAGAAAGCCAGGAAAAGCTGAAGAATTCCACTGATACGTGCCACCCTCTTTTTAATTATTACAGCAGCGCCAACAGCCATTAGTGCCAAAGCATAAACAAAAGCATCGGCCAACATATCCAGCGAATCAGCAACCAGCCCCATAGAACCTGATACAAGTCCGGTTGTTATTTCAATCAGAAAAAAAGCAAAATTAATAATCAGTACCAGCCATAATACCTTTCGTTCGGAAGACTCGGTTTGCAATGATGGAATGGTGTTGCATGGCCCTGTTTCTATTAAAGTGGCGCCCATTCCTAACGACTCCAAATCCTGAAGAATGACATCATGATTTGGGTAAGCGTGCAAAACTTTAAGGTGTCTGCTTTCCAAAGAAAAATCGAGATGCCTGATTCCCATTATCCCTTCAAGTTTTAACCTGATTATCCGTTCTTCGGTGGGACAATCCATTTTAGGTATTGAAAAGGTTGATTGATACATAGGATAATTAAATAATTATAGGGAATAAAAAAACTGCTAATCAATAATTTTAACCATTTAGAGCACAAATGGTTTAAGAATTGTTATTATAGCAGCAAATTTTAATTGCTATTTTTGAGCATGATTTCGGAACTCGGATATTTGGCACTGTTTGCCTCAACATTTTTAGCTGCCACCATTTTGCCTTTTAGCTCGGAGGTGGTTGTAACTGCCATGCTGGTAGCCCGGTTTGACCCTGTTTTAACCCTTACTGTAGCAACTGCGGGAAACTGGTTGGGAGGCCTCTCTTCCTATTATATTGGATGGCTTGGCAAATGGCATTGGATTGAAAAATATTTACGGATAAAGGTTTCGCGACTGGAAAAAATTCAGCAAAGAATAAAGGGGAAAGAGGGTTGGATAGCTGTTTTTTGCTGGTTGCCGGGTATAGGCGACCCAATGGCGGTTGCTTTGGGCTTACTTAAAGCACCTTTTGTCAAAACGGCCATTTGGATGTTTATTGGCAAAGCAGCACGCTTTATAGTATGGGGTTACCTTACTTTAAGGGTTATGGAAGCAGTGGCCTGATGGTTACTCATCAGCCTTATCGGCAAAAACCTGCACCCAGTATTGTCCATTGGAGCTTACAGCCGCTCCCATATATTTAAAATCAGGATTCATGATGTTTTTACAATGCCCGGGACTTTTCATCCAGCCATCAACAGCCATTTCTTCGTCATGATGTCCCATGGCAATGTTTTCACCTACTGCCGACCAGTCGAATTTTTCACGGTCAACTCGCTGGCTTAGGGTTGATTTGTCGCTACCTGTATGACTAAAGAATTTCTTGCGCGCCATATCATTGGCGTGTTTTTGGGCAGCGCGTTCCAAGGCATCGTCCCAAACTAAAGCAGGTGCCGCTTTTTGTTTTTCGCTACCACATTTGCAATCGTTGGCCCGGGCATTATTTACCAGAGTCAGCATTAATTCCTTGTTCATGCGCGACTGGGATAAAACGCCGGATGCAGTAAATATAAATAAACCTAAAAGCAGAACTTTTTGCATGATTAGTATTGAATTAAGTAGTTTCTGTTTTATTGCCTAATGCATTTCTCCTATAAACGGATTTCGGTTTATATTTGTTTATTGGGTAGTCGTGGATTATCGGCCTTAACAGAAGCCACAGCTATAAACACCATAAAGCAAAAAGCGAGCCAGGCTACCCCCGAATAGGATTTAAAAAGTGAGAATGATTGACTAAATAGAAAGGGCGCCAAGGCTGATGCGAAAACAATCATCGACATTGCTTTTCCGGAAATTGTGCCTATAAATTTTCTTCCAAACAAACGTGGCCAGGCTATTGCGTTTAAAACTGAAAATAATCCGCCTAAAATACCTGCTCCCAGAATAATTAAATACAAACCACAGTCTGTGTGCAGCATGGCCAAGCCTAAACTTGCCAGAAATCCACCTCCAATCATCACGTATAATATGCCCTTTAGTTTCACCCAATCGGAAATAAAATTAAATACCAATGAAAAGGAAACAGATACAATAGATATAGGAATGAAAACAGAAATAGCCTGAGAGCGCGCAAATCCGGCATCTTCAAAAATAGAAACTACATGAAAGGTAAATCCGGTAATAAAAAAGGAGTTAAAGGCAAGCATGAGTGCGTACATCCAAAAAGCACGTGATTTGAAGGCCTGTTGGGGTTCGAAGTTTTTCAATGCTTTGCTTTCAAGAGCCTTACAATCGCTTTTTGGAGGAACTCCATCGGGTTTTAGCCCATGTTTTTCCGGACTATCGCGATAAAACAAAATAATTAAAAAAGTCATTACGAGTAAACCAACTCCCATAATACGCCACGCTCCGGACCAACCTTGTGATGTTATTAGTTTGTCGATTATTACCGGAGCAATAGAAAATCCTAAGGAAATGCTTAGAGCGCTAAATGCGTTCACTCTCCCTCTAAATCGCTCGAACCATTTCATAATCATATTTCGCGATGACATAGTGAGCACGCCTTGTCCCGAAAATCGAAAAAGGAAAAAAAGGATAACCATAACTGTGAATGGTATAATCCAGTGATGATAATTGAAAAGGGATTGTATTGTGCTTGTTATTGGCTGTGACCAGGATGCCAAAAAGAGTGAAATAGAAAGAAGGAAAGATGCTCCTGCAGCAACAAGTTGCGCCCCATACTTGTCGAACCAGCGACCTGCCCTGCTGATTAATAATGAACTGGCCAGGGTTCCAAGCATATAAGCAAAGCTGAATTGATTGCGTGTCAGGCCTAATGTGTCTTTTACCGGGTCGGTGAAGGTTGACACACCCACAGTTTGTCCCGGGATACTGGCCCATATTCCTATTGTCCCCAATAAGGCAATAAAATAACCATAGAAAAAAGGAAACTTTGCCGGATTGAGGAAGTTGGTATGCTTCATCATTCGGCAAAGTTATGAATTTGAAATCAGTTGATTTTTCTTTTGGGTTGAAAATATGAAAAGGTTCGTTAATACTTTTTTCTATTGGCATACCAAACCAGCGAGAGCATTACCGGAACTTCTACCAACACCCCAACTACAGTTACTAAAGCGGCAGGCGATTGAAGCCCAAATAGCGCAATGGCAACAGCTACAGCCAGTTCAAAAAAGTTGCTGGCACCAATCATGGCTGCGGGTGAACAAACCGGATGTGGGAGTTTTAGCTTTCGGCCTGCAAACCAAGTTAAAAAGAATATTAAATAGGTTTGAATGACCAATGGTACAGCAATTAAAACTATTATCAACGGATTGTTTAAGATGTTTTGTCCCTGAAAAGCAAACAACAGAATAAGTGTTACCAATAAAGCAAAAATACTTACAGGTTTTAAGCGGTGTAATAACACCTCTTTAAACCAAACTTCGCCTTTTGCCTTAATTAAAATTTTGTGTGTGATGTATCCTGCAATTAACGGAATAACTACAAATATTACAACGCTGGCAATAAGGGTGTTATAAGGGATTGTAATGTTTGTAATTCCCAGCAAAAATCCAACAATAGGAACAAATGCTATCAGAATAATAAGGTCGTTAATAGAAACCTGAACCAGCGTATAATTTGGGTCGCCATCGGTAAGATATGACCAAACAAAAACCATGGCAGTACAAGGTGCAGCTCCTAACAAAATAGCTCCGGCAATGTATTCGCCGGCTTCATCGGGATTGATAAATGCACCGTAAAGTTTTGAGAAAAATACCCAGGCAAAAAATGCCATAGTAAATGGTTTTATCAGCCAGTTAATAACCACCGTGAGAATTAGGCCTGTTGGTTTTTTGCCTATTTGCCTGATGCTCGAAAAATCTACCTGCAGCATCATGGGATAAATCATAAGCCAAATAAGAATGGCCACAGGAATGTTAACCCCGTAAATTTCCCAATCGCTCAAAAAGCGAATATTATCACCAGCCATTTGGCCAATTGCGATACCCCCGGCAATACAAAGGGCAACCCAAAGGGTCAGGTACTTTTCAAAAAAGCCTATTTTCTTTTTAGTTGTTGTCATGGATATTCAAGTTTTTCAGAGTTATGTCTTCTGTCATTTTAACAGCATCTTTAACAAAGCAATTACAATGCGTTGCAAACATATTGCGCTCTTTTATGGTTGCATATTCGTCAGGGTCGTTCATGTTAAGACCTTCCAACAAGTCGCGGCAGGTAATACTGCCATTTTTCTCCCTGAATCGTTTCAGAAATTCATTGGTTTTATCGTAAGTGTCTTTTTTCTTTTGGTCATCGTCGGTTAGGCCTTTGCCAAAATACATCCCCAATACCATAAGAGCACCTGTTACTGCGCCGCATGTAAGTTGTTGGCGACCAATACCGCCACCAAAAGGTGTGGCAATTTTCAGACAGGTGTCTTCCGATAAATCAAGGTCGGTAGCAAACGAAGCAAACACCGACTGCGAACAATTGAAATTATTTTCAAATAATTCCAGGGCTTTTTCCTGACGTGTCATAACAGGGATGGTTTAATTTTTTCAATATATAGTTGATAAAAAGCTTGTTTTATCTCATTGCGTACACGATAAAATTCACCCATAACAAATTCTGGTGTTCCCTGTGCATGCGATGGGTCGTCAAAACCTATGTGCAGCCTTGTTTTTACTTTTCCCATAAAAGCCGGGCATGCTTCATTGGCGCCACCGCAAACGGTAATCACATAATCCCACTCCTGGTTCAGGTATTTATCAACCTGATCGGAAGTGTGATGGCTAATGTCGATGCCATCTTCCATCATTACCTGAACGGCTGTTGCATTCAGTTTTCCCGATGCTTCGGTGCCTGCGCTGCATACTTCAATGCGGCTGTCGAACGATTGCAGATAGCCATGAGCCATTTGGCTCCGGCAACTGTTTCCTGTGCATAAAATTAGTACCTTCATTTTCAAATTTTTATCAATTTATAGTGAATCAACCTTCCTTTTTGAATTTTATGTGTGCTTTTGCATATGAATTATCCCTAAAAAAATACATCATAATCAGATTACTTGCAGATTACTTGCATTTTTTTGAATCAACAGGTTTAAGAGAATCAAAATATGGGAATGCAAATCCTCTTAGATGTTCAATTGATTCATAGTTCAAGCAATAGTTCACCTTAGTGCCTTCAACTTCTCCTAGTATAAGTCCCGATTTTTTTAATTCTTTTAAATGCTGGTTTACCGTGGTGCGGCTTAACGGAAGAAGTTCTGAAATGTCGCCCGAAATACAACTATTACATTTCGACAAATAATCAAGAATTACCAATCTGGCGGGGTGTCCCAAACTCTTAAAAAGTTTGGCTGCTTCTTGTAAGTCATTGTTGAACAGCTCTTTTTTTGCTTTTACCATTTTTGAAAATTTGACGTAAATATACGTCATTAAATTATTATGACGTATATTTACGTCTTAATTTAATGTTAAATTTTCGGGGAAATAATTATAAAAACTTTTCAGGCTGATGAATACCTTCAAGGTTTGCCATAATGGTGAGGGCTTCCAGGCGGTTTTCGCCACATATCAGTTTGTCGGCTTTAAAACCATCGCAAACCCTGGGGCGGTCGGGAGAGTGAAAAATGGCACATTTTAAATCGTGGGTGAGATGAATGCAGCGCACACCGGCAGGTTTGCCATCAGGCATTCCCGGAATGGGCGATGAAATGGATGGCATTATACAACAAGCTCCGCAAGATTCTCTGCATTCCATAGTAATTGGCTTTAAACGGATGCAAAAGTATTAAAACCGGTTCTGATAACAAAACATTAACAGTGGCATAAGAATAAGATGTTCAGTTTTATAAGGTTATTTGCCTGGTGTAATTATTTATTTTGTGGCAATTATGTATTATTTTGGTAGCCATTTGCCGAAATTAAGTGGATTGGATTAACAGGAGCAAACGGGAGTTGTTTAAATTTAATGTTCTGAACTTATTATAGACTATAAGAAGTTTAGATATTAGACAGATAGAATAGACATGATAGAAAAAACAGACAAAAGAGATTTTTAAAATATTTATCTGGTATTTTGATTATTACCATGTGTTTGTCTTAAGCCTAATCCCAATTCTCGAGACTTTGCATCTATGTATTTTTAGATTAAAGTTTTAAAGAATTGTTGAATGGCGGATTACATATTGCCAAAAAAACAAAAACATGATGACGAATATATATTTTGATGAACTAAAAAAATGGTTTTCGCAATATAATGGTGTACTTACTGCGCTGTCGGGCGGTGTTGACTCATGCCTTGTTGCCTGGGCTGCGCGCCAGGCATTACCCAAAGAGAAAGCCATTGCAGTTATTGGAGATTCGCCAAGTTTAAAACGACGCGATTTACAAACCGCTATCAATTTTTGTACGGATAATGATATTGAATACCTGATAATTTATCCCGGCGAAATTAATGATGCCAATTACAAGGTTAATCCCGAAGACCGCTGTTTTTGGTGTAAAAGCAGTTTGTATACCGAAATGACAAGGTTGCGGAATGAGCAATTTCCAGACTTTATACTTGTAAATGGAAACAATAAATCCGATTTAGGCGATTATCGGCCGGGTTTGCAGGCCGCCGGGAAATATAACTCGTATAGTCCCTTGGCCGAGTGCGGACTTGAAAAGGACGACATTCGACAAATGGCTCGCGAAGCAGGTCTGAAAATTTGGGATAAGCCGGCCAGCCCTTGTTTGAGTAGCCGATTTCCTTATGGCGAACTAATTACCATCGAGAAATTAGCCCAGGTTGAAAAGGGTGAGGATATTTTATTCTCGTACGGATTCACCGATGCCCGTGTACGCTATTTTGGAAGCAAAGCCAGAATTGAAGTGCCGGTTTTTGAACTGGACAGGCTTAAAAACCAAATTCAATTAATTGGAGAGCAGTTTAAAGCAATTGGCTTTATGGAAACCGAAGTCGACGAAGAAGGCCTTGTGTCGGGGAAACTGAATCGCGATTTAAAGATGGCAAAACCATTAGCAAAGTAACAAATTATAAACAGATGAATTTCTCTTTTCCATTGGTTCACGGCACACTTGTTAAACGTTATAAGCGTTTTTTAGCCGATGTTAAGCTCGACGATGGCTCTGTTATTACGGCCCATTGTACCAATAGCGGTTCCATGAAAAGTTGTTTGGAAACAGGTGCCGAAGTTTACCTTTCGCCTGCTGCCGACCCCAACCGTAAAACAAAGTTTACCTGGGAGATGATTAAAATAAACAATTCATGGGTTGGCATTAATACATCAAATCCAAATACTCTTGCTTTTGAAGCCATTAGGAACCGCTCCATACCGGGACTCGACATGTACCAATATGTAAAGCGCGAAGTGAAGTTTGATGAGAGCCGGCTCGATATTTACGCCGAAAATGAAAACGAGCGCTGTGCCATCGAAGTTAAAAATGTAACCCTGAAAGAAGGAGATTGGGCACTTTTTCCCGATGCCAAAACCGAACGTGGACTCAAGCACCTGAAAACTTTAATTCGTTTAAAAGAGTCGGGGATGAGGGCTGTGATGCTTTTTGTTATTCAACGTACCGACGAGGTTAATGTTTTTGGCCCTGCCACTGAAATCGATCCGGACTATGCAAAGGGTTTGTTGGAAGCTGAAAAAAATGGCGTTGAAATTTTTCCCATGCAGGCGTTGGTTACTCCCCAGGAAATAAAGTTTATTAAAAAACTTCCTTTTGTTTCTGCCCTCTGATGGTTTCCCGTACTTCGGCTACAATCATGAGCGCTTCCTCGCGAACAATATGAGGCGGGTTAATGCCCCGTAGCTGAAGACTTCTGAGCCATCCTGCCACTTCATCGTCGCGCATGGTGTATAATATTTCTCTGAACTGTTCAATTTCGTAAGGCAAATACGAACCCGGATGTTTCAACCGATAAACGTCCAATTCCTCATCCTGATAATAAACTATTTCATCATTATCAGACAGAAGGGTTTCTTTATCGCAAACCTCATGGGCACCGCAACAGTCAACATCAGGAACAATAACAGGTTCTTCCTGAGTTTTAGCGTCATTCTTTTTCGACCATAACCAGGAAAAAACGAAGGTTGCCAATACCCCCACAACTATAATCAATGTAATTACAATCATGGTGCAAAATTATAAATAATGGCAGTTTAATGATTTATTTTGGGGTTAAAGATGGTTAACGAATTACATGATTTTGTAATAAATCCATGATAATCTCATCTTTGTTAATTAGTTTTGATGCCGGTTAAACTGGCAAATTTTGAATTATGGGGAAAGTTTTCGACAACGAGGGGTTGCATTTTTTTGGCATCAGAGTAGTGTATAAACATTTGATTGATGAGGGTTATGAAGTATTAAATGTTCGAAGAGAATTGGGCATTAATCCGCAAATCTTAGCCAAAAAGAACGATTTGCTTTATTTTGTCGTGGTGCGTACTGCTACTTATCCGAACATGGGCGTGCTTACACCTGAAGTTGCCTCGCAGGTTACGCTACACGCTTTGCGGCACAAGGCAGTTTGCCGGTTTGCAAGTGTAGGCTTAGCCAATGCTTTAGGCGAAACCGATGAAGAAATGGGGAAACCCGAAGTGGATGGTGAATATTACATAAACTTTAAAGGGCTTATGCCGTTTCCCCAGTAGTGACGAAATTATAATTTAAGGATTAATCAGACTAAAGAAAAAAGAATTTTAGACAACAGACGAGTTAATAACTGTTTTATTGTAAATTAAATAGGTTGAAATTTTAGTTATCCTTATTCTCTGTTTTATTTACTTTTTCAGTCTATTTCCGATGAACCGGAACACGCGTCTAAATTTCTATCACTCTTTAATAAAACCAGACTATTAAATTTAAACAGCTACTAAATAAATTGTAAGTCAGAAAATTAATTAAATAGTTTACAGTGAATAAAATTCTTGATTTTTGGAAACGCAACAGTACCTTTATACTGGTTATTATGACGTTTCTGTTTTTTATGGATTTTTGTGGTCGTATGATAATGCCCACAGCCAATAAAAAACAAGAAAACAAAGAGAATTCAGAAAGCGTTTTTTTTGAAGAAACGAAATCCTATAAGAGTTCCGGGTTAAAAAGTTACGAACAGATAATGATGGAGCGAAAGTTGAATAAAAGTGCGAATTGGACCCTGTTGAGTTGGTTGGCAGCATTGGCTGCGGTTGGTGCTGCAGGTTATTTTGCCCACAAAAAGGGATGGTTGAAACAGCTGATTCCCGATAATGTTAGGTTTAAAACCACTTTACTTCAGGATAAATTTACGCAAAGACTTTTAATGCGGCTCTATATTTCGAACACAACAAACGAAAGCCAAACCTTTTTACTGCCTCACGTGTTGTTTAAGAAATCTTTTGAAGTAAAACGCTTTCGTTTAAAAAGTGACGATTTCCCCTTGACACTTACCCCTGGAACCAGTCACACAATGGTTATTGATTTACAGCAGTTTTGGGAAAAAGTGCCTTCGTTAGCCAATTTCCATCGCATTGGTGCTGAAATTGATACCACATCTGGCCGCGTTTTTAAAACTTTTGCCATGCCCAAATGGTGGGTCTTCAAAAGGATTTAGAATGGGGGGGGGTAATTGTTAACTGTGGGGAATGAAGACAAACAATAGGTAATAAATAATGCAAAACAATAACTGATGCAAAAAAGTAGTCTTGGCAATATTTGGAATCGCTATCGCGAAAGCAAACGCTGGTGGAGCATAGTGCTGGATTTTCTTTTTCTTGTTTTGATTTTGGCCATGTTGATTCCGGCAACCCGGAAACCTCTTTCAGCTTTTGTTGTTCGAAATACATTGCTTTCGCCCCGCGAATCGTCAAAAACAATTTTTCTGGATGAAGCAGACTGGAATTTCAGGCTGGTCGATTACCAGGGCAACGTAACAGACCTCTCGCAATTGCACGGAAAACCAATTGTTTTAAATTACTGGGCAACCTGGTGTCCGCCCTGTATTGCCGAACTGCCATCCATTCAAAGGCTTTACAACCTTTATCATGATAAAGTCCATTTTGTGTTTATCAGCAATGAAGAGCCCGAAGATGTGATCAGGTTTATGCAAAAGCGACATTATGAATTGCCTTTATATGCAATTGCGGGACCGGTTCCCGAAACATTTGAAACATCAACCATCCCAACCACTTTTTTAATCAGCAAAGGCGGCCGATTGGTTCTTTATAAAACCGGAGCAGCCAAATGGGATTCAAAAAAAATGATACGTTTGATGGACAAGCTTATATCTGAAAATTAGATTTTTAGATATAAAATATAACGAAACGCCAGATTATCAGCAAATTATAATCCCTACAACTCAAAAAATAACTTCCTGATAATCTGATGATTGATTAGTCTTTAATAAAAAACCGGCGGGAAGATTGAATCCCCGGCCGGTTTTTTTATTCAAAATACATTGCAGTATTGCTAGTCATTATTAGGTGTAAGTTGTTAGCTGTTAGTAGAAAATGCTAAGAACTAAGCATCAGAAGCAATGAGCTGTATAACTTCGAACTATATAACTATAAACTTACAACTTCTGCCGTTATACTGTTGACTTGTCCTAAGAATTAAAACACATATCTGATTCCAAGTGCCAAACCAAATATAGAATCACTTCCATGATTTATTATTCCCAACTCCGGGCGCGTATCTATTGAAATCTGAATAGGAACCTCGGTGAAAATATATTCCACACCGGCATTTAAAGCAATCGCAAGGGATACTCCACCATCATTCTTATCGGTATATTTTCCAACATAATCCCAACTTCCCAGCGAACCTCCTACGCCCAAATACCATCTGAAACCACCATCAATAGGCATCACCCACTGGTGAATAGCAGCCAGTTTCCAATAGTTCCAGTTTGAGTTTCCACCAAAACCCAAATCAAGTTCTATCCGGTTTTTATTAAAAGGTGTTTGAAACGAAATCTCAGCTCCAACGGCATCTCCACCACCAAGGCGTAAACCCAGAGCTCTGTTTTGCGAAAACGAAAAAGATGAAATAAGGAATAACATTCCAAAAGTCAGAAAAACAATTCTTTTCATATTGCTTTGGTTTTAATTTGAAATTATTATTATCAGAATTTAATTATACATTGCTAAATATCAGCGGTTTGGCATTTTTAAAATCTGTTAAAATCTATTTTTCATAAAAGTTTAACAATCATCAATCTATTGGGTTTAACAGGTTATATTTCAAAACAGGGAAAATAGTAAAATATTGTATGAACTTGGTTCTGGGTGGGCAAAAAAAAACCTCCATCTTATTGGAGGCTATTTTGGTTGTCCCGCAAGGATTCGAACCCAGACTAGATGGACCAAAACCATCTGTGCTACCATTACACCACGGGACAAACATGAGCTTTCGTTTTTCAAAAGCGATGCAAATATAGAATGTTTTCTCAAATCTTGCCAAATAAAAATCAAAAAAAATTATAAAGTATCTTTATTGTTTCTTTTTACTTCTCACTACCAGTAATTTGTAATTTTAAAGAAATGTTATGTTTCAGTTGGTTTATTTTAGTACAGGAATTATTAAAGTTTGTTGTATTTTTGACATTTGGTTGAATCACAGAGTTGAAACCCAAATAAACAACAAATAACATCATTCCCATTCTGGTTTTTCATGATGTTAATTGTTTGAGCAGTATTTACATCTTTATTTATCAAGGGTTTAATTTTTATGTTTGTATAATTGTATAGTTACGCGTTTCAAATAGCGGCAAAAATAATTAGTATGAAGCACTATCGTCTTTTGAACAATTCTATGGGTTGGCTGGCCTTTCTGGTGTCGGCAGTTGTTTATACTTTAACCATTGAACCTACAACCAGCTTTTGGGATTGTGGCGAGTTTATTTCGGCATCCTATAAATTATTGGTTGGGCATCCTCCCGGAGCGCCATTCTTTATGTTGGTTGGAAGGTTTTTCACTCTTTTTGCGCCCGACCCTTCTAAAGTTGCCATAACTATTAATATTATGTCGGCTTTGGCCAGTGCGTTTACCATTGCTTTTTTGTTCTGGACTATTACCCATTTGGCACGTAAAATATTAATTAAGGACATTGATACAGCCGAACCCTGGCGTGTTTGGGCAGTGTTGGCAGCTGGCTTTGTTGGCGCAATGGCTTATACATTTTCCGATACTTTTTGGTTTTCGGCCGTTGAGGGTGAGGTATATGCCATGTCGTCGCTTTTTACTGCGGTGGTGTTCTGGGCTATCTTAAAATGGGAAAATGTTGCCGATGAGCCACACTCAAATCGATGGCTTATTTTAATAGCTTATTTGATGGGACTTTCAATAGGCGTTCACTTGCTTAACCTGTTGGCTATTCCTGCCATAGTGATGGTTTATTATTACCGCAACTACGAGGTTACCCGTAAAAATACCGTCAAAGCACTGGCTCTTTCAGCAGTTATTCTTTTGTCGATTTTGTATGTTATTATTCCTGGTGTGGTTAAAGTGGCATCTTGGTTCGAATTGCTGTTTGTGAATGAATTTGGGCTACCATTCAATACCGGAGTTTTAGTGTATGCCATCCTTTTAATAGCCGTTCTTGTTTTTGGCATTTATTATACTTATGTCAATAACAGAGCCATACTTAATACTATATTTACAGGTATAGCGGTTATTATTCTTGGATATTCCTCCTTTGCATTAATTGTTATTCGTTCTTCGGCTAATCCAACTATGGACCAGAATTCTCCTGAGGATGTTTTTTCATTAATGTCGTACCTGAACCGCGAACAATATGGCGACCGGCCACTGTTTAGCGGTCAATACTATAATTCGCCATTAGACCGTCAGGCCATGAAAGGCGATAAAGGGAAGCCCATCTACATTAAAAAGGGTTCCCGGTATGAAATTGTTGATTATCGGCCTGATTACAAGTTCGATGATAGAACAACAACCTTATTTCCACGTATGTATAGCCGCGATGGAAGACATATTGAAGAATACAAGCAATGGGCCCAAATTACCGGTCGCTCAGTAACTGTCAGAGATGAATCAGGAAATCCACAAACCATTCTGGTTCCCACTTTCTTCGAAAACCTGAGGTTCTTTTTCAATTACCAGGTACGATATATGTATTTCCGGTATTTTATGTGGAACTTTGCCGGCCGCCAAAACGATATTCAGGGCAATGGCGAAATACATAAAGGGAACTGGATTTCAGGAATCAGTGCTTTAGATAATTTAATGTACGGCGACCAGTCGAAACTACCTGATGTTTATAAAAATAACCCTGCTCGGAATAAATATTATCTGTTGCCTTTGTTACTTGGTGTAATAGGTTTATTGTATCAGTTTGGAGCCGGAAAAACAGGCCGTCGCGATTTCTGGGTTGTTATGCTGCTCTTCTTCTTCACAGGTTTGGCCATTGTTATCTATCTGAATCAAACCCCGTTGCAACCGCGCGAACGAGACTATGCCTATGCCGGGTCGTTCTATGCATTTGCCATTTGGATTGGATTAGGCGTTTTAGCATTGATTGATGGTTTAAGAAGTTTCATGTCGGGGAAAGTTTCAGCCTTGGTTGCCGGTATCGCCTCATTTATATTTGTTCCTGGTTTGATGGCCTCTGAGAACTGGGACGATCACAATCGTTCCAACAGATATATTGCCCGGGATTTAGCCTATAACTATTTAAATACTGTTGGCGAAAACGGCGTCATTTTTACCAATGGCGACAATGATACCTTCCCGCTTTGGTATATCCAGGAGGTTGAAGGGGTAAGAACCGATGTGCGGGTTTGTAACCTTAGTTATCTTCAAACCGATTGGTACATTGACCAGATGAAGCGAAAAGCTTACAAATCAGACCCTTTGCCTTTTTCATTAACACACGACCAGTATGTAACTGGTACCAGAGATATGGTATGGCTCATCGATCGGTTTGAAGGCCGTTACATCGATTTAAAAGATGGAATGCGATTTCTGGCCAGCGAAGACAACCGAACCAAATCGGTTCCCGGCTATATGGGACGGATTGAGCATTTACCCTCCAAATCGTTTCAAATACCTGCCGATAGTTTAAAAATCATGCAAAACAATATGGTAAGTGAACGGTATGCTCATATGATTGATTCAATGGTGTACTTTACCATCAATAAAGATATGATTTTGAAAAATGAGCTGATGGTTTTAGACTTGTTGGCTCATAACGACTGGAACCGTCCTGTTTATTATGCGGTTACTGTTGGAGGAGAGAATTATGTGGGTCTTGAGAACTATTTTCAGCTCGAAGGATTTGGTTATCAAATTGTTCCAATCTATGGAAAATCGGGCGATGGCCAAAATGGCCGGGTTGATGCCGATAAGATGTACGATAATGTTATGAACCGGTTCATATTTACCGGATGGAACGATCCAAAAGTATATCTGGATGAAAACCACATGCGTATGGGAATTAATATCCGGAATAACTTATCCAGATTAGCCAATGCTCTGGCCGACGAAGGTCGTCACGAAATGGCCATTGAGGTATTGGATAAAACCATGGAAGTGCTTCCGGGGTCAAGGGTTCCGCATTCCTATTTCTCATTGTTTATTGCTGAAGCATATTACAAAGCTGGTGCTCCGGAAAAGGGTGATGCAATTATAAAAGATTTGTCTTTGAATAATTTTCAGGAGCTTGATTTCTTTACCACCCTTCGCCCTAATTTAAGAGGAAGTGTATTAAACGAGATTCAACGTACGCTGGCAATTTATTCTGAAATAATGCGCTCGCTTAAAACATATGGACGCAACGATTTACTAAAGGAGCTTGAGGTTGATTATCAAAAAGGTTTTCAACGACTTGGTTTTTTTGAATAATATTTGGCAACAATGGGAAATACGGCCACCCAGTTTTTTAAGGCTGTTTTTCCCGGGCGTGATATGGCGCGTACCATTATCAGAAAAGAAGGTTTTCCTTACTTTTGATGATGGGCCCATACCAGAAGTAACCCCGTGGGTTATTAACTGCCTGAAAGAACATAGTGCCGTAGCCACTTTTTTTTGTGTGGGCGATAACATACGAAAACATCCTGAAGTATTCAGGTTGCTGATAGAGTCAGGAATGGCAGTTGGAAATCATACGTATCATCACACAAAAGCATGGAAAAGCAACAGGAGCATATTTTTTGCTGATGTTGACCGTTTTCAGCAGGTATATTTCAGCAAGTTGTTCCGTCCGCCACACGGGCAGTTATACCCCTGGTGGATTCGCTCGCTGAAGAAACAGTTTTCATCGGTTGTGATGTGGGATGTATTGAGTAAGGATTATCATCCTTTGTTGAACGATGAGGATGTGGTTAACAATGTCATGCGGTTTGTCCGTCCGGGCTCTATTATTGTTTTCCATGATTCTGTTAAATCGTGGCCCAGGCTGGAAAAGGCGCTTCCCGCTGTACTAAAACAGCTGCACAATAATGGTTTCATAACTGAAACGTTAAATCAGTTAGCGCCGGCAATCGATTGGAATTTATGATATTAGTATTTTGAATCAGGGCCAGTAACATAAATAAATTATATGCGAATGAATATTTTAATCGTAGGTTCAGGAGGACGTGAACATACATTGGGATGGAAAATTAAACAAAGCCCTCTCACCGATAATTTATTTTTTATGCCCGGTAATGCCGGAACTGCGGCACTGGGAGTTAATATTAATCTAAGCCCTAACGATTTTGAGGCCGTTAAGCGGACAGTACTTAATAATAAAATTGATTTGGTAGTTGTAGGCCCTGAGGAACCTTTAGTATTAGGTATTGTTGACTTTTTTAAAAACGATTCCCAGCTTAGAAATGTCAAAATAATTGGGCCATCTGCTGAGGGAGCACGCTTAGAAGGGAGCAAGGAATATGCTAAGCAATTCATGATGCGACACAACATCCCTACTGCTCGTTATTTCTCGGTTTCATCGGCTAACTTTGAAGAAGGAAAAGCATTTCTAAGCGAATTAAATCCGCCGTATGTACTCAAGGCCGATGGCTTGGCGGCCGGAAAGGGTGTTCTAATCCTCAACGATTATAATGAGGCCTGCGCAGAACTCAACAGTATGCTGAATGGGAAATTTGGAGCTGCCGGTAAAACTGTAGTTATTGAAGAGTTTTTGAGTGGCATTGAACTTTCTGTATTTGTGTTAACCGATGGGAAAGACTACGTGATACTTCCCGAGGCAAAGGATTACAAAAGGGTTGGCGAAGGTGATACCGGTTTAAATACTGGCGGTATGGGAGCAGTCTCGCCTGTACCGTTTGCAGATAGTGATTTTATGGAAAAAGTTACTCAACGCATCATAAAACCAACAGTGGAGGGCTTGAAAGAGGAACGTATTGACTACAAGGGATTTATATTTTTTGGGTTGATTAAAGTTGGTAATGATCCTTATGTTATTGAGTATAATGTAAGAATGGGAGATCCGGAAACAGAAGTGGTAATGCCCCGGTTAAAGAACGATCTGGTTGATTTACTGATTGCAACAGCCGATACAAAACTATCGTCTATTGTTACCCATTGTGACGACCGGACTGCCGTAACAGTTGTATTGGTTTCGGGAGGATATCCGGGTGATTACAGAAAAGGAATTTCAGTTTTTAACACCGAAAAGGTAGATGGTAGCATATTGTTTCACTCAGGCACAGACTTTTCGGGAAAGCAGGTTGTAACCAATGGAGGACGTGTATTTGCAGTTACATCTTTAGGCAGGGATATACAATCAGCACGCGATCAATCGTTGAAAAATGCTGCCATTGTTGCGTTTGATGGAAAATATTTGAGAAGGGATATTGGTTTTGATTTAGTTTAATAACGAAATGCTAATAAGGGCTATACATAACAACCGCCTTATTACCCTGGTGTTGGTGCCGTTAATAATGCTGTCATTTTGGGGAAGGTTATTTGTTCTGGACATTGTTCATGTTACCATTCATGATAATCCGTCTATGCCCTTGTGGGACGCCATAATTATGCCGCTATTTGGATATTCCAGGCTTGCTGCTGCGTTCATAAGCTATGCTTTGGCTTTGGTTACAGGATTAACGGTTAACCGTATAATTTCGCGTTATGGCCTGCTCAGTAAGCAAAGCATGTTACCGTTGTTTATATTTGCTTTATTATCTGCAGGTTTCTTATCCATTCAGAAACTGAGTCCCATTTGGTTCTTTGTATTCTTTTTTGCTTTGGCAATTGAAAGGTTAATGGGTAGTGTAACCGAGTCAAAACCGGTAGTCAGGGCTTTCGATGCGGCTCTTTTGGTAGGTATAGGGACACTTTTTTATGCTAAGGGAGTATTTTTGTTTCCTGTTTTATTCCTGATGATGGGGATTTTAAGGGTTGCCAATTTCCGAACGATTATTGCATCACTAATGGGATTTTTGTTCCCTTTTCTGGTTAGTTTTACTTATTACTTTTTAATTGACGATTACGCGGAATTTTTTACCCAGATTAACGAAAACTTAGTATCAAATCCAGGTCAATACAACCATACATGGTTCTCGAAAATATATATCGGTGTTTATATTTTTCTTAATACTGTAGGTATTATTATGTTGGCCCGTTTTATGGGTATTCAAAAAGTAATAACCCGTAAATATTTCAGGATATTTATCTGGGTAATTTTTCTGGTTGGAATTGCAGTTCTATCGCCGTTCTTTTCAAACGAGATTTTACCCATTGCCATTATCAGCTCCACAGTAATCTTGTCATTCTGGATAGATAAAATCTATAAAAAACTATGGCAGGAAAGTGCTTTATGGTTATTAGTACTTTTAACCATATTTGGCCAGCTATTTCTTTTTTGAGTTGATTAAGTTTGGTTGACCTTAGTTCCAAGCTGTTAGTATTAGTAAAGATTGCTACGTACATAAAGCTTCTGCCTACTGCCTTTTAACTTATCACTTAACATGGTTAAATCCATTTCTGAAGCATGTTGGAAAGGTCTTCCATGGTAACAGGTTTGCCTATATAATCATTCATTCCAGCTTCCAGACAAATCTCCCGATCGCCTTTTAAAACATTTGCAGTCATAGCTATAATGGGTGTATTGATGCCTTTGGACCGTATCATTTTGGTAGCATCTAATCCATTAAGCACCGGCATCTGAACATCCATTAAAATAAGGTCGAAATCGTTACCCTCCAGAAGCAAATCAACGGCCTCTTGTCCGTTATTGGCAATAGTGGAAACACATCCCATTTTGATTAGCATTTTTTCTGCTATTTTTTGGTTGATTATATTGTCTTCTACCAGGAGGATGTTTTTGGTGGAGTTTTCTTTTACCGATAGATTGGGTTTATCAACTAGTTTTGTTTCAGGTTGTGAAAACAAATCGTAAATAGAGGTGAATAGTGTTGAATGTTTTAATGGTTTATGGATGATTTTATCGAACAAACGAAGCTCTTTTTTTGATGATAACTTATTTTCTGGAATTAATAAAATGGTTTTTATTCCTGGCACCAATTCTTTGGCTTTAATAACAAATTCTTTTTCTTTTTGCGCCAGAACGTTTGGTTCAACAATTACAAGGTCGTGATTGGAGTTATCGCTTAAAACCTGCAGGGCTTCTTCCATATTATAAGCCTCGTCGGTTACTATGCCCCAATTGTGTAAGGTCTTTTTTAGTAAAAGGATGTTGGTTTTCTGGTCGTCAACCAAAAGAGCATGTAAATCTTTTAGTTTTTCATTGTTGAGTTCCTTGTGCGCCTGGTTTTTATCAATGGTAAAGGGGAGAAGAAAATGGAATACGGTTCCCGGATTATCTTTCGACCAGGCAAAGTTTGGGTTAGGACTTTCAACCCATATTTTCCCACCCATCAATTCAACCAGCATTTTAGAGATGCTTGTTCCTAATCCTGTTCCACCAAATTTCCGTGTGGTTGAGCCATCGGCCTGTGTAAACGAATCAAATATTTTCTCAAGTTTCTCAACCGGTATGCCAATGCCTGAATCTTCAACCGAGAAGTGCAATGTTACTTCAGATTCAATTTGTTTTTCAACTTCCACCTTAAAAACAACCTCTCCAACCTGAGTGAATTTAACCGCGTTACCCACCAGATTAATCATGATCTGAATAAGGCGTCCTTCATCTCCAACCAGAACAAGAGGAACCGTTTCTCCTACAATGGCGAACAATTCTATCTTCTTCTCATTGGATTTGAACGATATTTGGTCTATAAGATAATCAACCGTTGACCGGATGTTGAATGGATAGGTTTCTATTTTCATTTTTCTTGCTTCAATCTTTGAGAAGTCAAGAATATCATTGATAATATGAGTAAGGTTCTGGCACGACTTCGCTATGATCGATATAATATTGCGTTGTTCTTTATTTAGCTTTGTTTTGGAAATCAATTCTGTGGCCCCTACAATGCCGTTCATGGGGGTTCTGATTTCGTGGCTCATATTTGCCAGAAACTCCGATTTGGCTTTATTGGCTTCTGCTTCTTTCTGCTGCATTTCTTTCTGAGCTGTAATATCCATAAAAGCCTCCAGATTAACCGGTCGGTTATTTATTTTAATGGGAATAATGTTTTTCAGGATAACACGGGAGATATTGTTCTCGGGTACTGTCAGGTGTTCTTCCAAAGCACGAATGTTGGCTCCTGTGCTGGTGTCCTGATATTCGCTCTGAACAACAGTTTCAAAAAAATTAGAGTATCTTTTTTCTCTAATATGTTTTAAGGCTTCCTGCAAACTTGAGAAGCCCATGGTTTTTGCAGCTGTTTGATTGATTTCAACTATTTGCTGCTTTTCATCAACCAATAAAATGCCCACGGGTAAATTCTCAGTGATGGCTTTTAATGTATTCAGCGATTCGTTAAGCGATTGTGTTAATAATCGTTTTTCAGTAATATCTTCCCGTATAACAATAAAACTCGAGATGGCATTCTCCTCATTAAATACAGGTGATATATGTACTTTTTCCCAATAAACAAAACCCTCACGATTCTGCGTCTCTATTTCGCCCGACCAGGTACCTCCCGACAAAACAGTATTCTGCAATATTTCCGAGAAATCACTTCTCTTAATGGTTTTGAAAAAAACAGGGTTAACTCCCATGACCTCTTTTTTCAAAAATCCAGTTTTCGCCTCAAAACTCTTATTTACATATTCGGTTACACCACGGGTGTTGGTTATCATAATGGCCACGGGGCTTTGTTCCACCGCCATTAATAATTTTTGGCTATCTTCTTCTGCTTTTTTTCTAAATAGAATTACGTTCGAAATCTGAATGATTATCAGATAGGTGATGATGCCTGCAAACAAGCTAAAAATCAGCAAGCTAACGTATTTAAGTTTGTTGTATCGATCTAATACATTAATACTGGTATTGTTTAACTGTACTACATTTTTTTGAATATCATAGGCGATTTTTCGCTCTGTTTCATAAATTCTGGTAAAATGGCTGTCTGCTTGTTTCAGGTAAAAGTTAATGGTTTGCATTAAATTCTCCGAAACAGCCGGTTCAGAATTTAATGCACTTCGCAATGCCCCCACTATTTTTGATGCCAAAGCCTGCAAATCGTAAATTGCAGGAATTAGTTCGCGAACTTCAGGAATGGTTCCGGTGTATTGGTCGTTCCAGTAATTGATAATTTCAACAATCTGGTCGTTTCGGGGAAGGTTGGCAGTATTTACATTTGAAAATTGTCCCCCTTGGTCTAAAACACGCAGAATATCTATGCATTGACTGACATTCTCACGAATTGCGGCATGTGTATTTGACAGCTGCTGAGGGTGTTGTATGGTAGGGAAAGTTTTAAATGCCAAATGGATATGCAAAAGGTTTTCTTTAAACAGGAATTCGAGTTTTTGCTTTTGTTCCTGGTTACGAATCGATTGTTGATAACGCAGTGTGTAAAACTTGTCGAAATAATTTTCAATAAATAGTATTGAAAGTATGGTGAGGAGGAAAATGGCCAGTAAAAGAAATAACTTATTAATAATAGGCTCACGTGCAAACAAGCGTCTGTTAACCTTAAATGATTTTGAAAGGCCTATAATATTATTAATAACTGGTTTCAATTATGGAGATATTTACCGAAAGATAACTAAAAAATAGTAGTTCTACGCTTATGAATGCCATATTTGGCAAAAACTTCGGTGCCGTAACCGGAACTCAGAGTGGCAAGGAAGGTTTGAGCGAGCCCGGGATTTTCAGAGCTTCTTAATACAGATGCATAAATTCGGGGAAACTCATAATTGGATTGAAGGTTTATTGTATCAACCGATGCCCTGTTACTATTGTAAAAATAACTTGATAGCCAATCAACAGCCACAGAAGCTTCCCCGTTAATTATACTGCGGATGATACCTCTGGAATCGACTGATAGTGCCAGTACATTGGACATCACCGGGTCGTAAAGATGATTTTGTTGTAATAGTTGCCGTGTTTCGAATCCCAATGAACTGGTTTCGGGGTTAGCAAGCAAAACGGCATGATTTCTTTTGCTGAGCGATTCAAGAGAACCATCAAACGATTCGGGGTTCCCTTTCTTTACAATGAAAATAAGTTGGTTAACTCCAATGTAAATTGAATCTGCAATTATCTGAGGATTGGCTCTTGATAGTTTAATTAAAGCCTGATAACTGTCAGGTATAAAAATATCTCCTTTCTGGCTGTAATTGATTAATCCAATCAGGTTTTTAGAGCAGTCGTTATGAATACGAATTTTGCATTTAAACTGCGATTCAAAATAATTGCTTATTTCGAGAATGGGCGATACCATTCCGTTTTCACAATAAATTAGCAATTCTGGTACTGCAGCAGAGGTTTGCTGATGGTCTGATTTGGCACTTCCCTTGCAACCGGATAAAACCATTATTAACAACGATAAAAAAAAGAGTGCTTTCATAGCATGGAACAACAAGACGTAATTAAACGTGTTAGTTTTTATCCATGCAATTTATGAAAACAAGTGATTATTTACTTGTTTTTTATCATTGCATTTCAAGGGTTTGTCAAATTTATTTTGGTTTTCGTGGAACAAAATTATTTTTTACCCATTTTGGGATGAGAAAAGCTCCAATAAACAGATAGGGATAATAGCTGATAGACCTCCAGATAAAAGCCATGGCCACTCCGGTTCCAACGGGAATAAACCCGGCCAGAAATTCTTTAAATACATATTCGGCGAAACCGCTACCACCCGGGGTGGGGCTCACCAGCATCATAATCCACATAACCAGTTGTTTGCCAAAAGCCAGCAGATGATCATCCCAGTTTAACCAGGTAACACCAAAAAATGTAATAATAAGGGTATTAACAATCCAATATCGGGCAGTCCAGCTAAAGAAAGTTGCTCCAAAAGCCTGCAGCCATTTCTTAAAGGGCCAGTTTCTAAACTCTTTGGATGTTTGAATTAGCTCTGAACCCGATTCGTTGGCTTGTGGTCGCCATTTACGAATAATGGGCAATTTAAATACCCATAGTAAAACCCATTTTAACCCACGAGGATTAACAAATAACCCATAGCTGATTATCATTGTGTAGATAAATTTCAGCGAATATCCCAGCAGAGCAAATATCAGAAATTGGTTTTCGTACCAGGGAATTGCAGCCTGGTCTGGACTGAGCGAAAATATATCGGTACGGCCAATTATCAGTAATATAATGGGGAAGGTAAGTATGAAATACAACTCATCAAGAAAAGACGTTACCATAACTACAGCCGTACTTCGCCCCAGGCTAACCCCTTCTTTATTTATAAAGAATATGGCAACGCTGGTACCTCCAATTGCGGATGGGGTAATGGCCGATGTAAACTCCCATAACATAATAATGTTAAAAGCTTTGCGCCACGACAACTTGTTATTGGTAAGAATGCGAATTCGCACCATATATCCAAAATCGCGGATGGCCATCATCAGCATCGACAAAAACAACCAGAAAACCGATTGGAACGTAAAGCTGAGTGATGAAAAACTGCCCGGCTGATATTCACGGTAAAGCATATACCCTGAAACTGCTATTCCAATCACAATGGGAAGAATAATACGGGAGGGATTTATGCTTTTTAATATTTTACCTGAATTATCTGTCATCCTTTATTTTATGTGAGAAACACTGCGGTAGAAAAACTTCTAACAGATTACAAATTTAAATCATTACCATTAGAAGGTGAAATAATTAGAAAGGTTTAACGTAAAAATAAAAAAACCGGAACTAAGTCCGGTTTTTGTGGAGACAAGGGGAATCGAACCCCTGACCTTTTGACTGCCAGTCAAACGCTCTAGCCAACTGAGCTATGCCCCCGTTTTTAGCGATGCAAATATAAGATAATTTGTTTTATCATTCCAAATTTTTTTAAAAAAAGAGGGGTGAATTATGGGCTAAGTTTCTATTGTCAGACTACTAATTATTTAGCCGCATATTAAAATTGTTTAAAATTAACATAAAAATAGTTGTATTTTTTGCTTAGTAGATAGTATATCAGCAATATAAGGTAACAAACAAAGTGTAAAATTGGTTAAACAGTATTAATTGAGTTGATAATGCAAAAATGTTCTGTTAAATTCAATTATACAACGCTAAACCAATCATTTTTAGTATGGAAATCAAGAAAGCACCCCAAAAAGACCTTGAACGCAAAAAAGCGATTTTTTTGCAAATAGGTTTAATCATTACGCTATCTCTGGTACTGATTGCGTTTGAATGGTCCTCCTCCGATGTGAGGGTTGATTTTTTACCCGGTATCGAAGATGACGGGATAATTGAAGAAGTTGTTCCCATTACTGTTCACAAAGAAAAACTGGAAATGCCCAAACCTGTTTTTGATGTTTTAGTTATTACTGATAGTGACGATTTCCCTGAGCCGGATCTTTTCATACCCGACACGGAGGATACTAATATCGATTTAACCAATTATACCATTAAAGTAGAGGAAGAAAAAAGGGAAGATATTTTTGTAAACGTTGAAGAAATGCCTGAATTTCCCGGAGGTAATAACGGATTGTTGAAATATCTGGCATCATCAGTAAATTATCCCGAAATAGCCCGTATTAACAATGTGCAGGGGAAGGTTTATGTTAGTTTCGTAATTAACAAAAAGGGAGAGGTAACCCATGTATCTTTAGCCCGCGGGGTAGATTCCAACCTCGACAGAGAAGCCTTAAGAGTTGTAAACTCAATGCCACTTTGGAAACCAGGACGCCAGAATAATGAGAATGTTAATGTATCGTTCACTGTTCCAATTAATTTTGTTCTAAAACAAAATTAAGGTGTTACCAGCATCCTGATAGAAGCAAAGTAATATTTTTTAAAATATCTTTGGAAATTAAAACACAGGATTGTTGAAGTTTCAGAAGAAAGACTTATTTTTATGGTCCCTTTCAGAGCAAAAATAGCTCTGAGATACTTGAAAAAAGTTAAGTTTTGTCGTATCTTTAAAGTGTCTAATAAATTAGTAACCATTATTATGGAAGTTAAAAAGTCGCCCAAAGCAGACCTCGAAAACAAGAAATCGGTCTTTATGCAGATTGGTCTTGTTGTGGTTCTATCTTTGGTTCTGATTGCCTTTGAGTGGACAACCACCGATGTTAATGTTAACACCGGGCTTTTAGATGCCGAAGTAGAAGTTGAGGAAGAAATCATTCCTATCACAAGACAGGAAGAGGTAAAGCCACCACCACCACCACCGCCACCACGAGTTACCGATATCTTAAATATTGTGGAAGATGACGTGGAGTTGGATGATGATCTTGAGTTTATTGATACAGAGATGGATCAAAATAAACCTTTGGATTTTTCTCCCATTGTTGTACAGGAAGAGGAACGTGATGACACCCCTGTGTTTTACATTGTGGAAGAAATGCCTCAGTTCCCTGGAGGAGATGAAGCATTGCAAAGATATCTCAGTACATCTGTTAAATATCCGGTAATTGCCCAGGAAAACGGTATTCAGGGTAAAGTATTCATCCAGTTTGTAATCAATACCAAAGGTGAAGTAACCAATGCCGTTGTTCTCAGAGGCGTTGACCCGAGTCTCGACCGTGAAGCATTACGGGTAGTACAAGCCATGCCTAACTGGAAACCTGGTAAACAGAGAAACCGTCCGGTAAGAGTTTCTTATACTGTACCAATTAATTTCGTATTACAATAATCATTTGGTATAACATATTAAGGACCCGGAGAAATCCGGGTTTTTTTTTGCCAATTGGATTGTAACAACCTTTTTTTGCCAAGGAAAGTGATATATGGAGTTAACTGAAATTCCATTATTTTTGTTTGATTAAATTAATATTGATGAGTGATTTAATATCTACCGACAGGGTAATTGAGAAGGTTGTTCTGGTTGCAGTGAGAACCCCCGATTTAAAAGATAATCAGGTCATAGAATACCTTGACGAGTTGGCTTTTCTAGTGGAAACTGCCGGGGCAATTCCTGTAAAAAGATTTACCCAGAATTTGCAGATGCCCGATAAAAGGACGTTTGTTGGAAGCGGCAAACTCGAAGAAATTCTGGAATATCTAAAGGTGAATGAAGATGTGCAGGGTGTTATTTTCGATGATGAGTTAAGTCCTTCGCAACTTCGCAACCTCGAAAATATTTTAAAAAGGCGTGTGCTCGACCGCACCAATTTAATTCTGGATATTTTTGCATCAAGAGCTCGTACTGCACATGCCAAAACGCAAGTGGAGCTGGCACAATACCAGTACCTTCTGCCTAGGTTAACACGTATGTGGACTCACCTTGAGCGGCAACGTGGTGGTATTGGTATGCGTGGCCCGGGGGAGAAAGAAATTGAAACCGACAGGCGTATTATTCGTGATAAAATCGCCAAATTGAAAATTGATTTGGAAAAGATTGACCGACAAATGGCCACCCAGCGTAAAAATCGCGGTAAATTGGTTCGTGTAGCTTTGGTAGGCTACACCAATGTTGGGAAGTCAACACTGATGAATGCCCTCAGCAAAAGCGACGTTTTTGCTGAGAATAAACTGTTTGCAACACTCGACACCACTGTAAGAAAGGTTACTGTTGGAAACCTCCCGTTTTTGCTGGCCGATACAGTTGGGTTTATCCGTAAATTACCGCACCACCTGGTTGAATCGTTTAAATCAACTCTTGATGAAGTGCGTGAAGCCGACATACTGTTGCACATTGTTGATATTTCGCATCCAGGGTTTGAGCAGCAGATTGAAGTGGTAAACCAAACTTTACAGGAAATTGATGACCGCGAGAAACCTGCCATTCTTATTTTTAATAAGGTTGACGCTTATGCTCATGTTCAAAAGGATGAGGATGACCTGACTCCTTCAACAAAGCATAATCTGACACTTGATGACTTAAGACAAACCTGGATGGGACAGGATGCTCCCTGTGTGTTTATTTCAGCCATAGAAAAAACCAATTTCCAGGAATTTAAAGAAATTCTTTACAATGAAGTGATGAAAATACATGTAACCCGATTTCCTTATAACGACTTTTTGTATGCAGAGGGTGAAGATGCAATAGACCTTTAAGAATAGAATGTTTGTAACTGAATGTATAGTTTAGTATCTTAATAATGTGAATTAAGAGTTAAAAACAAGAAGATGTGTATTTATTTTCAGCATTTCAAGTTTTGTATGTCGGTTTTGATATAGCCATTAGGGAATGGTTTTTATTGGCCTCATTGCTTGCCTGTGACTGTTAAAATATCTAAATTTTACCAGTGTTTTCGGGGTTTCTAATTAGATCGGGTATAAATAAAGATCATTTTCTTTATTTTTTTGGATAAAAGTGTACGAACGTTCTACATTTGCATTCTGAAATAAAAATCAGAACTGTAATAAATTTAAAATAATCCTATATGAGCAATTTACTATCTTCTTCCATTGGGAAGAAACTCCTGATGGGGTTGTCAGGACTTTTTCTGATGATGTTTCTGCTTGTTCACCTCACTGTAAATGCACTTTTATTGGTGCCCGACGGAGGTGAATTTTACAATGCAGCAGCTCATTTTATGGCCACTAACCCATTTATTAAGGTGATGGAACCCATGTTGGCCATTGGTTTTTTGGTGCATATCCTTTGGGGTGTTAAACTAACCCTCGAAAACCAAAAAGCAAGGGGGAATAGCCGTTACGCTTCGGGCAATAAAACTACTGGTGTAACCTGGGCCTCACAAAACATGTTGGTGCTTGGTATAACCATTTTTGCTTTTTTGGTTTTGCACATTGCGCAATTCTGGGTAAAAATGAAATTAGTTGGCGATCCCCGTCTTGAAGGTATCGACATAACCATTGGTGGAGTTTCTACCCATGTTGAAAATGCCTATGCCCTGGTAAACTATACTTTTAGCTACTTGTGGGTTGTTATAGTTTATATCATTGCCGGCGTAGGATTGGCTTTGCACCTTTCGCACGGTTTCTGGTCTTCTTTTCAAACCATTGGTTTCAGCAACCAAATCTGGCGTCAGCGTCTCTCGGTTCTGGGTAGCATTTATGCCTGGGTAGTAGGATTGGGTTTTGCCCTTATAGCGCTGTTGCAGTATTTATTTTATCAACCGGTTTAATTTTTTAATCTTTTGAGATTATGGTAAAAATTGATGCTAAAATCCCTGAAGGGCCATTGGCTCAAAAGTGGACCAAATATAAGGCTAACCAAAAACTGGTTAACCCTGCCAATAAAAGAAAACTCGACATTATTGTGGTTGGAACCGGTTTGGCCGGTGCATCTGCCGCCGCCTCCTTTGGCGAAATGGGTTTCAATGTAAAAATATTCACTATTCAGGATTCTCCTCGTCGTGCGCACTCCATTGCTGCTCAAGGTGGAATCAACGCCGCCAAAAACTATCCAAACGACGGCGACTCGGTACACCGTTTGTTTACCGATACCGTGAAAGGTGGAGACTACCGTGCCCGCGAAGCCAATGTATACCGACTGGCCGAAGTGAGCAACTCCATTATTGACCAGTGCGTGGCGCAGGGTGTTCCTTTTGCCCGCGAATATGGAGGTTTGCTCGATAACCGTTCGTTCGGCGGCGCCCAGGTAAGCCGTACTTTTTATGCTAAAGGACAAACCGGACAGCAACTACTACTCGGAGCCTACCAGGCTTTAATGCGCCAGGTAGAGATGAAAACCGTTAAGCTTTACACCCGAAACGAATTGGTTGATATCGTTATAGTTGATGGTAAGGCTCGAGGAATCATTTCACGCGATTTGGTTACCGGTGAGTTTCAGCGCCATTTTGCTCATGCTGTTGTACTTGCAACAGGAGGATATGGAAATACATTCTTTTTATCAACCAATGCCATGGGTTCTAATGGCTCTGCTGCCTGGCAGGCTTATAAAAAGGGCGCCATGTTTGCTAACCCCTGCTTTGCTCAGATTCACCCCACCTGTATACCTGTTCATGGCGAATTTCAAAGTAAATTAACCCTTATGTCGGAATCGTTGCGTAACGATGGACGCATTTGGGTGCCTGCCAAAAAGGAAGACGCTGAAGCCATACGTGCAGGAAAACTGAAACCTACCCAAATTGCTGAAGACGACCGTGATTATTTCCTTGAACGTCGTTATCCTGCTTTTGGAAACCTGGTACCACGCGATGTGGCTTCAAGGGCTGCCAAAGAGCGTTGCGATGCCGGATATGGTGTTGGTGCAACAGGGTTGGCTGTTTATCTCGACTTTAAATCGTCAATAGAGCGTTTGGGAGAAGATGTTATCCGTGCCCGTTACGGCAACCTTTTCCAGATGTACGAAAAAATTGTGGACGATAACCCATACAAAACTCCAATGATGATTTACCCTGCCATCCACTATACCATGGGCGGTATTTGGGTCGATTATGAGTTGCAAACTACTGTTCCCGGACTGTTCTGCGCCGGCGAAGCCAATTTCTCCGACCATGGAGCCAACCGGTTGGGAGCTTCAGCCTTAATGCAGGGTTTGGCCGATGGTTACTTTGTACTGCCATACACCGTTCAAAATTATCTGGCAGATGATATTCGTACGCCGCGAATGACTGGAAATGAGAAGGAATTTGTAGAAGCTGAACAATCAGCGAAAGATCGTTTCACCAAACTTTTAAACGTTAAGGGAAATCGCTCGGTAGACAGCTTTCATAAGGAACTGGGCTTAACCATGTGGGACTTTGTAGGGATGGCCCGCAACAGCGAAGGATTAAAGCAAGCCATTGAAAAAATTCGTGCCATTAAAAAGGAATTCTGGAGTAATGTAAAAGTTACAGGCGATGCCGAAGGAATGAATATTGAGCTTGAGAAAGCCAATCGTTTAGCCGATTTTATTGAAATAGGCGAGTTAATGGCTATAGATGCACTGCACCGTGAGGAGTCGTGTGGAGGTCATTTCCGCGAAGAGTTTCAAACAGAAGAAGGCGAGGCCAAACGTCAGGACGACAAATTTGCCTATGTGGGATGCTGGGAATACAAAGGTGAAAACCAGGAACCCGAGCTCCATAAGGAAGAGTTGCAGTTTGTTGACGTGAAGCTAATCCAGCGTAATTACAAATAATGGTTTGGCAAGTTCAATTATTAACCGAGTGATATTATGGAAAATTATATAAATCTCACATTAAAAGTCTGGAGACAAAAAAATGCCCGCGAAAAAGGGCGTTTTGAAACCTATCAGGTAAAAAATATCTCTACCGACAGCTCCTTCCTCGAAATGCTTGATATTCTCAACGAGCAGCTCATTAATGAAGGGCAGGAGCCGGTAGCATTTGACCACGATTGCCGCGAAGGCATTTGCGGCATGTGCTCGCTATACATCAATGGTCGTCCCCATGGCCCCGACGATGATATTACCACCTGCCAGTTGCACATGCGCAAGTTTAAAAATGGCGAAACCATTTGGATTGAGCCATGGCGTTCGGCCGGATTTCCCGTAATTAAGGATTTAATTGTTAACCGAACAGCCTTCGACCAAATTATTGCTGCCGGAGGATACGTATCGGTGAATACTGGTGGTGTACCCGATGCCAACGCTATACCTATTCCAAAAGATGATGCCGATGAGGCTATGGATGCTGCTTCATGCATTGGTTGCGGAGCTTGCGTGGCAGCTTGTAAAAATGGTTCGGCCATGTTGTTTGTATCGGCTAAGGTTAGCCAACTTGCTCTACTGCCACAGGGCCGTGTTGAAGCAGCCCGCAGAGCTAAAAATATGGTTGCCAAAATGGATGAGCTTGGGTTTGGAAACTGTACCAACACCGGAGCCTGCGAGGTTGAATGTCCCAAAGGCATTAGCGTTGCTAATATTGCCAGATTGAATCGTGAGTTCTTAAAAGCAAAACTTCAGGACTAACAGGGTTCGCTTACAAATAAATTCTAAAATGCCGGGGATTATTTTCCGGCATTTTTAATATTTGCTATTGTCATTATTTTGGTAAAGTAAAAAAGAAAGTAGAGCCTTTACCCGGTTCCGATTCTACCCAAATCCGGCCTCCCATCAGTTCAACCAGACTTTTACAGATTGATAGTCCCAACCCGGAACCACTTTTATCGGCTTGCGAATCGCTTTCAGCCTGCCTGAACCGTTCAAAAACCAGTTGATGGTATTTCGAATCAATTCCAATTCCGTTGTCCTGAACAAAAAAACAATATTCCGATTTAATTGTCTTATAACCAAATGTAATGTTTCCGTTTATACGGGTAAATTTTATAGCATTTCCTAAAAGGTTGTTGAAAATCTGGGTAATCTTTTGCAAATCGGTGTTGATGGTGTGTTGGGTGTATATTTTTGGCAGAGAGGTTTTTAATATAATTTTCTTTTCAGTGGCCCGAACCTCGAAAATAGCAAGTAACGATGTAATTAATTCTTTAATATTGACATTGGTTTTATACAACGAAATTTGGCCTGTTTCAATTTTTGAAATTTCAAGCACATCGTTTATTACACCTAATAGTTGTTGTCCGCTTTGAAGGATTAAGTCGAGATAAAAATTCCGGTTTTCTGGCAAAATATCTTCGCTTTGTAAAAGCTCGGCAAATCCCATAATTCCATTTAAAGGCGTTCTTATTTCGTGGCTCATATTGGCCAGAAACGAAGATTTAAGACGGTCACTTTCTTCGGCTTTTTCCTTAGCTGTGAGCAGTTCTTTTTCAATGATTTTTGCCTGGGTGACGTCTCTTACAATGGTAATAACCATATCGTCCATATACGGCACCATTCTCGATTCAAAAATCAGATTGTTAAGCATATATGTATAAGTCTGCATCTTATTATGCAGCAAGGTGCTTTTTATCTTTTCGTTTGTAAGAGTAGCTAATTCCGGAGGCAAAACCTTGTTAACAGGCTGATTTAGAAACTTTTCGGGTTTAATTAATGGTTTTGCGTCACTTTCTGTGTGAAAGTCTCTGAAATAGCCATCCTTATCAAAAACAAAGTAAAGGTCGGGAATAACTGAAAGTAAACTTTGAGCTTTGGCATGATTGTTACGGGCAGTTTCCAGAGCTTCTTTTAACGACTGAACAAGTTCTTTTTCGTGGGTGATATCGGTTAAAGTACCCAAAGTTTTAAGGTGTCCATCTTCGGAGAAAGCATTTATGCCACTGCCTTTAATATGCTTTTGGCTGCCATTGGAGAGAACAAGTTTGAATTCTTCTTTCCATAAAAGATAATCAAGTTTTTGACTGCTCCAGCTTTCCATCATTCTAGTGCGGTCGTCAGGATGAATTTTATCAATAAATTCATTGAGCGACTTTGGCTTGCGGTCAGTGCCAACAATACTCTTAATGTTACCATGCCACTGAAACAAATTGGTTTGGCTGTTCCATTCAAAAATAACATCGTTGGTATGCATGGCAACCAGCATAAAACGCATGTCACTCTCTTCGCGGGCTTTTTTTATGTTGTATTGCTCAGTTAAATCCTGAAAAATGCCAATTCCTCCGGTTATTTTATTCTGACGGTTATAAACAGGAGCAGTTTTCAGTAATATATTCACGAGTTTGTTGCTGATGGTGGTTTGGTAGGTTCCTTCATAAATTCCCTCGCGGCCGTTAAGTGAATCAAGAATAGCAGGAATAACTCTGGTATCGGTAATGTTATTAATATCAAACCCTATAAGCTTTTCCATGGGAGCCCCCAGCGTAGAGCAAAATCGTTCGTTGGCAAGGGTGATAATGAGGTTTTTGTTGTAAAAGAAAATGCCTACAGGTGAGTTTTCAATTACAATTCTGTATTGTTCGCTAACTTCTAAATATCCACCTGAAACCTGAATTCCCTTTCCGGAAAAAAAGCCCTGCGAAGAAAACTCCTGCTCCAGAATTTTCGTGGATTGTGCGATTAGTGCTTTTTCTTTATAGGAGAATTCCTTCTGATTTAACTGAATAAGCCATATGGTAAGGTCTCTGGCAGGAACAACATTCAACGTAATTACCTGAATATAATAGGGGCCAAGGTTATTATCGGGGTAAAGAAATGACATTTGCTTAGCAGCTGAGCCATAAAAACTGCTGGAAATGCTATTGAGCCATTCCACTGCTTGAGATTCGGCATTTTTGCTTATATAAACCCAGTTGTTAACACCGTTTTGCCGCTCAAGCATGGCAACTGAGGCTGGAAGAAATTGCGCCAGTAGTTCCAGGCAGTTTTTCCAGTCGGTACTTTGGTTGAAGGTTTCAGTATTTAAATCAATGCTCATTTTAAATTACCAGAAATGCTACATTAATTAACCATTAAAACGACGTTGTGTTTAATCGGAACAATTGTAAAGTTAATAGTTAAATTGGAGCCATATCAGCAGGGTATGCAAATTTTCCTATTCGCTTTAGCAGTTTTCAAATGCTGATAAACCACTTTTTTTAAAATCAGGATTAACTACTCTGTTGGTATTCTGAAAATTAATGCTTTATAACTGAATTAACAAGGTTTATGTTAAATTAATTTTTCTGCTGACAAAAAAGGCCCCGATTCTTAACGAATGGGACCTTTTTCGATTTAAACCTAACTCTGAAAATTGTTGTTTTTTGAATTGTAATACACTAATGATAAGTCAATCGAAAACAGCAGATATCTTTTACTGGCATTTGTCTTCTGATCGATAGATCGCTACGAAGCAGGCTGTTTTTTTTCGGGGCGCTTTTGTTGTCTGTGCTCCATCCTCTTTTTTCGGTTATCGCGAAAAGCCTCTTTTTGCTCACTTTTAAGCTCCAGATAACGAATATATTGCTCTGTTGTGAGTATCTCTTTCATTTTTGCATTGTGCTCTTTTTGCCTTTCTTTAGCCTGGTCTAGTCTTTCGGCTCTTTCTTTTTGTTGGGTTTCTCTCAATTGTTTTTGCTCTTCACGGTTGGTTTTCATTTCCGACCGGCGGTTTTCCATCAATTGTTGAACTTGTTTAGCTTGTTCAGGTGTGAGCGACAGTTCACTTGTTAATTTTTCAAGGGCTACTATTTCCTGTTGTTTAGCAGGGTCTCTGTCTGCATTTTTTCTTTCAGCTTTGTTTTGCTGAGCCATTAAAGCTGGCACCATCAATGCTGAAAGAAGCAAGGTTATTGCTAATCGTTGAATTTGCATAACTGTTTTTTATTAAGTTAATAATGCCTGAGATTAAAGAGTTTGAATCTGATTGTTTAATGTTTTTTAGACAAAACAAAATGAATTTGGTTTAATGGAAATTTTATGATTGAAATTTGGTTGTCACCAGGGAGAAAGTAAAAGGCCGAGATGGGATAGTTTTGGTGGGTACTGCTTAGCAATTTAGATTATTGATAAATTGCTTTTTATCAGATGTGTAACGATGTCGATGACACCATATTTTTTGCGCCAAAAGCTCTTATACAAAAACAGAAAATCGCAATCAAAAAGCTTATCTAATTTCTGTAGAAACTGATGCATAGATTTTATATGTTGATGGTTTTGTGAGTATTCTGGTACTATACCTTAGTTTTAAAAAGTATCTTTGCGCAAATGAATAATGTTTATGCGACAATATTTTCTGTGCTGTATTCTTGCTCTTTATCAAACATTAAATGCCATTGCGCCTCCCGACAGCATTACAAAGCCGGTATCTGCTATTAAGCCGGTTATTGTGGCTACAGGTTTGGTGGCTTTTAGTTTTTTGGTTGATAACAGTTTAAAGGGGCCCGAAAGCCTTGATTCAGGATTGAGTAAACTGACTGATATTACCGATATTGCCGGCGAAAAAAAGATTATCATTCCCACATTATTAGTAACGTGGGGATTAGGAAGATATGTTCTTAAAAATCAAAAGTTGCAGGAGGTATCAGAGGCTTCTGTTAAATCAGTTTTGTTTACCGCCATTGGAACCGAATCCTTAAAGCATCTTACAGGACGATCGCGCCCTTTTATGAATGAAGGGCCTCATTCATTTCATCCGTTTCCGGGAAGCAGGGACGAGTATAAATCGCTGCCTTCGGGCCATGCATCACTGGCTTTTGCTGTTTTTACACCATTTGCCGAGGGTTATTCAAGGTGGATTTATGCAGTACCTGTTTCGGTGGCTGTAGGTCGCGTAATTCAAAATAAGCACTGGGTTTCGGATGTTACTGTTGGTAGTGCCATTGGTTTTATTTCGGGGTATTTATTTTACCATCACCGTAAAAGAGTAGAACCAATTCCCAATGGGTTGGTGTTTTATTTTTAATGCAGACTTTTCCAAAGGCTTTTGATGATTTTGGAATTAGTTGATTATTTTTGCAGTTAATTTTGGGTAGAATCAGCAATAGGAAGAAAAGCTTTATTGAGCATCCTGCCTTGGTTTATTAATTAATCAGAAGCTATAACCGAACAGGAATAGCAACATTTAACGTGATTATGGAAACAGTAGTTAGCGGAATACGGCCCACGGGCAATCTTCATTTGGGAAATTATTTCGGAGCCATTAAGAATTTCCTGAAAATGCAGGATAATAATAATTGCTTCTTTTTTATTGCCGATTATCACTCACTTACAACACATCCCACACCTGAAGATTTGCATGGAAATGTACGTCAGGTTTTAGCAGAATATCTGGCCGTGGGACTAGACCCTGAAAAGGCAACCATCTACATTCAGAGCGATTTACCCGAAGTTGCTGAGCTAACTTTGTTGTTGAATATGAATGCTTATCTTGGAGAACTGGAGCGTACCACCTCTTTTAAAGATAAGGCCAGGCAACAGCCCGATAATGTTAATGCCGGTTTGTTAACTTACCCGGTATTAATGGCAGCCGACATTATTATTCATCATGCAGCTAAAGTACCCGTTGGTAAAGATCAGGAGCAAAATCTGGAAATGACCCGTAAGTTTGCAGCCCGCTTCAACCGCATGTATAATGTTGAGTATTTTCCTATTCCACAACCCTTTAATTTTGGCGAGGCGTTGGTGAAAATTCCCGGTTTGGATGGTTCCGGTAAAATGGGAAAATCGGAAGGGAATGGCATTTTTTTAATCGATGAGCCATCCGTTATCAGGAAAAAAGTAATGAAAGCTGTTACCGATACGGGCCCAACTGAGCTCAACTCGCCGGTTGCTGAACCTATTGCCAATTTATTTGCCATTATGTCGGTGGTTTCAAAACCTGAAACGTTGGAGTTTTTTAAGGAGCAGTATGTCAATTGTAATATTCGTTATGGCGATTTAAAAAAGCAGCTTGCCGAAGATATTATCCTGTTTAACGAACCCATCAGGGAAAAAATTAAAGAAATTGCCGATAACAAAGATTATTTAAGAAAAGTGGTAAGTATGGGTAAGGAAAAAGCCCACGCCAGTGCGTCTAAAACCTTAAAAGAGGTGAGGGAGATTATTGGGTTTAAACCCTTTTAGAGAAGTTTGCTATCTAATAATTGCTGGTAAAACCGGGTTTTAAGATGACTTGAGCAGACTCAAAGACGTTTCATTGTACTTTTTCATCAGTCCATTGCTTCGCCACTCCTCGAAAGGAAGATGCGCCCCATTGTTGAGTTGTATTTCAAGTTTCTGAAAATCAATTTTATTAACCATGGTGAGATTCACCACAAAGAGGGGGTGGCATCTGAAAAAGCCATAAGGTGTAAAAAGCGATTCGTATCGGCGCAAAGGGCGGGGTACCTTAATAACATCGCCTTTATTGGTATAGAAGTTAGAACCTCCAACCACCGCTTCGGCATAAATAATTTCCTTAAGTGGTACAGTAATGGAATGGGTTGATGTTGGAAAAACAATGGAACGGTCGTGCGGTAACTGGATGATATTGGAGAAAAGAACCTCTATTTTTTGATTATAAGCATTGTCAGATAATGCTTCAATGCATTTATCCACAGCCAACGCCAGTTCATTTTCATCAAACGGTTTGGCTACAAAATCCACCGCCGCAAATTGCATCGACTCTTCCATATAACCCTGGTTTGCTGACATAAATACGATTTTAAAATCGATAACTTCAACTCTTTGCAGCAACTCAAAAGCATCACCATCTTCAAGCTGAACATCTAAAATAACCATGTCGGGATGTAGGTCCCTGATTAAGGAGATGGACTCTTCAACTGATCCAGACTGTCCGACTACAGTGATTTCAGAAAAATGTTTTTTCAGAATTTGCTCAACAACCCGTCTGGTAAACCTGTCATCCTCAACAATAATCACACTGAGTTCATCCATTTTTTTTCAGTTTGGTAGGATTAAATTCGACCAAGGGAAGAATAATGCGAACAATGGTTCCTCGGTCGAAGGGATTGATGTTCTTTTTATCGATAATTTCCAGGCCAACTTTGCCTCCCGAATCATTGCGGATAACATCCAGGCGTTCTTTGGTAATTTTAATGGCCATCGATTCATGATTTTTACTTTTATCCTGTTTGGCCAGCGTTGCATCAATTCCCACGCCGTTATCTTCAACTTCAACCACAACCTGTGGTCCAACTTTTTTAAAACGAACAGCCAAAAGGCCTTCGTGTTCCATCGGTTTTAAACCGTGCTCTATGGCGTTCTCAACAAATGGCTGCGTTATCATGGGTGGAACCACAATTTTTTCCGATTCCAGGTTTTCATCCACCTCGACGCAATACTCAAATGGTGAAACAAATCTCAGTTTTTGCAAATTCAAATAATATCTCAATATTTCTGTCTCATCCTTTAAAGATATATAGTCGTGAGTTGAACTGCGCAATACCTGACGCATCAGTTTGGCAAAATCGGTTAAAAACCTTGTTGATTTTTCAATGTCGTTTTCCAGAACATACACCTGTATGGCACTTAGGGCGTTGAATATAAAGTGGGGATTCATTTGTGAACGCAGCAAACGTTGCTGGTGCTTCAGGTTACGGTATTTGGTGCGTAATTTATATTGGTAAATCAACAATATAGCCACTAAAATTAAAACCGAAACAATGGCAATAAAAAATAGAATCAACAATCTTTGGCGATCAAGAATGGATTGTTGTTTCAGGGTTTCCTGATTAAGCAAAAGAATTTTTTCACGCTGGCTTTCTGAATCTAAAACCGCTTCCATGGTGGTAAGGTGGAACATGTTTTTTTCGTTCAGAATACTGTCTTTATAAACAGAAGCTGTTTTATAATAGTAAAGAGCTTTGGCATGATTCCCGTTTTGCTCAAAAAGTGATGATAACAAACGGGCTGTTTCTTCTGCCTGAAATTTCGACCCTATTTTGGAGGCCATTTCAAACGATTCCTTGAGGAACTCCTGCGCTTTGACATAATTCTTCATTTTCAGATAGGTTTCCCCAATTTTACCAAGGCTGATGGAAACCTGCATCAAGTCGCCCAGTTTTCTGTTTATTCTCAGGCTTTTATCGAGATAATCGAGTGCTTTGTCGGGCTCCCCTTTGGCAATAAAGCAGGCGCCAATACTGTTAAAACAAATTGATTGTCCCACCCGGCTTCCAATACGCGAATTATAGTCGAGCGACAGGTAATGATAATATAACGCTGAATCGGGTTCTCCAATTTTTAGCCAACACTCGCCAATATTGTTATAATTGATGGCTTTCCCAAGGAGATTTTCCATGTGTTCCGATAAATCAAGTGATTGCTGAAAATAGGCAATGGCAGTATGGTAACGTCCCAGGTTGAAATTTACATTGCCAATGCTATTGATGGAAACACTAATGTTAAATGTGTCTTTAATGTTTTCGGCCAGTTTAAGCGCTTTAAAGTGCATGTCCAGTGCCATGGCATTATCGTCGGTGCGTCGGTAAACCACTCCAATCTGGTTGTAAATATCAGCTAAAAGGCCTTCGTTGTTTAAGGCTTGGGCAATATTGAGTGCCTTTTGATGCGATTTCATGGCTTCACCATATTGGGCCCTGTTGCGATAACGCTTGCCAATCATATTGTTAATAAAAGCTTGTTGATAGGACATATTGCGTCTTTGCGCAATTTCAAGGGCTTCTTTTAAAAAGCTGTCGAATGGCTCGGCTTTGGCACCTGTTTCTTTAAAAAAAATTTCTGAACGCTGAAGGAGTTGTTCAACAACCAGAGAGTCTGTTATTTCAGTTGCCATTGGTTTTAATAAACTGCCAATATCTTTTCCTTCGTCCAGATTGCACCCAGGAGGTAAAAAGAGCAAAAATGCCAGTAATGTAACTGATACTAAAGCTCCAACAAGGCGATATCTGCTAATCATGCGGTTTGGCCGGTTTTAAATTATGGTTGTTTTTATTGTTCCCAATTTACAAAAAATGACTTAATAAACCCTTAATTATTTTACCCGAAAATAATAAACAATCTGAGATTCTTGAGGTTTATTTAACAAAATCATAAATAGTGTCGGATTAACAGTTAAAGAAGTATGCTTTCAAAATCTCATAATCTGTTTAGAATTTGTTTTCTGATTAATAGAAGACTATTAGAAGTTTAGACTAAAGACAGATAGACGTGTCCCGGTTTATCGGGATTGGACTTAATAGAAAAAATAGAAATGTCTGACGATAGACAGAAAAAAAGGATATTTGAAAGACCTATTTGATATTCTGATTATTACTATGTCTTTTAAACTCATCCCGATTCTTGAGACTCCTTTGCGCTTCGAGTCTGAATATTTTTAGATTAAAATTTTAAACAGCAACTTAAAATTAACAACGATTGCCTTTATAGCGAGGCTGTCAATCAATAATCATATAACAATTTAAAAAAATTATCTTTGTGCCTTAAAATAGTTGATTGTGAAGATTGGAAATCTGGAATTAAGGAAGGAGCCATTGTTATTAGCTCCCATGGAAGATGTAACCGACCACATGTTTCGTTTGTTGTGCAAGCGGTTTGGTGCTGATTTAATGTACACGGAGTTTATTTCGTCGGATGCATTGATTCGTGATGTGGAAAAAACCAAGCGCAAGCTTACGCTATTGGACGATGAGCGCCCCGTTGGTATTCAATTATATGGAAAAGATGTGGATGCCATGGTGGAAGCAGCCAAAATTGCGGAAGCAGCAAGGCCAGAGCTGATAGATCTGAATTTTGGTTGCCCGGTTAAAAAAATTGCAACCAGAGGAGCTGGGGCCGGACTATTGAGAGATATTCCTTTAATGGTTAAAATGACCGAAGCCATTGTTAAAGCGGTTAAAATCCCTGTTACTGCAAAAACCCGCCTCGGGTGGGACGAGCAGTCGAAAATTATTGTGGATGTTGCAGAGCGCTTGCAGGACACAGGCATTAAAGCGCTAACCATTCATGGGCGCACCAGAGCACAGTTGTATGCAGGTGAGGCCGATTGGACCTTGATTGGTGCAGTGAAGAATAACCCTCGAATGCATATTCCAATCATTGGCAATGGCGATGTTAACCATCCTGAAAAGGCCAGGCTTTACCTTAATCGATATGGTGTGGATGCCCTGATGATTGGCCGTCCATCAATTGGCCGTCCCTGGATTTTCAGAGAAATACGGCATTACCTCGATACCGGCGAATTTGCACCATCGGTTACCATTGATGAGCATGTGGATATGATTCTGATGCAATTAAAGCAATCGGTCGACTGGTTAGGCGAACGCAAAGGAATTTTACATACACGCAGGCACTTGGCGGTTACTTTTAAAGGGCTCGAAAACTTTCGTGCCACCAAAATAAAAATGCTCCGGAGCGAAAGTTTCGAAGAAATTGCTGGAATTCTAAACCAAATAAAGAAAGATTATGCTGGGTTTATTTATCCTGAGCAGCAGCATAGTAACGACGAACAATAACCCGAACCGGGTACCAGGCCGCCGCTAAACCAATAAGCGACACGGTAACAAATACTGAAACCACATCGAACCAGCGCAATACCACCGGATAGGCATCTACAACAAAATCGCCATCACCTTGAAACCGGATAAACCCAAAGGTTTGCTGAAGCCAGATAAGTATAACACCCAATAATAAACCACCGGCCACACCAGCCAGAGAAATAAGCCAACCCTCAAACAGGAATATCTTATTGATGAGGCTCCGGTTGGCACCCATACTTCTGAGCGTTGAAATGCTGTCGCGTTTTTCAAATATGAGCAGCGAGAGTGTGCCAATAACATTAAAAATGGCTATGAGTAAAATAAACAGCAGAATGAGGTAGGCCATAAGTTTCTCAACCTTAACCATCTTGTAAAAGGTTTCGTGCTGTTGTTCGCGGTTTCTCACTTTGAAGTTTTCTCCAAGAAATTCTGATACTGCTTTCTGAACCCTGTCAGGTTTTACATCAGAGGCCACTTTTATTCCGATCCAGCTGGCAGTTTGCTGGTCGTAATCGAGCAATCGCCTGGTTTGATCTATATCGGCAATCAAGTAACCGGAATCATAATCGATTTGGTTCACCATAAAAATGCCCGATGGCTGAAGATATTCGGTACGAAATGATTGGTCGGGGCGGGCCAGGTTGATGCGTCCCTTCCGTTCGGGGGCGAAAACCATGAGCGGTGTCACAAAATTCAGACGCACAGCCAGCTGGTCGGCCAGTAAAAGACCGATAATTCCTTCGTATTGCCCGTTGAATTGGGTTCTGAACTCACCTTCAACAATAATGGAATCAATAGCCGATACAGTTGTAAAAAGTGAATCAACACCCATTATTCTACCGGGCACCTGACGTTTGCCAAAACGGAACAAGGCGTGGTCTTCCAATACTACTGTTGAGCTTTCAACGCCATTGATTGATTTAAGGGCTTCATAATTAAACTGGTCGAGCCGGAAAGTTTTTCCTTGCACCGATTCAATACGTAAGTCGGGGTCGAAAGTGCTGTAAAGTGAGCCAATTAAACCATGTAAGCCATTAAAAACCGATAAAACAACCAGCAGCGCCAGCGCGCCTGTAAGCACACCACTCACCGAAATCCAGGAAATTACATTAATAATGTTCTGGCTCTTTTTTGCAAACAAATACCTGATGGCTATTTTAATGGCTAACTTCATATGTTTTAATTTGGTTTCAGCCCTAGAAATTAATAGCAGCTTAAGTCGCTGTATAGAATTGAAAACTTATAAGAGACTGTTTAAAATTATTTATTAGACAAAAGACAAAAGAATTTAAGACACGTGTTCCGGTTCATCGGAAATAGACATAAAACGTAAAATATTTAAAATAAGTAAAATAACTCAACAATCTTGTTTATCTCTTTTTCTATTGAGTCTAATCCCGATAACCCGGGACACGTCTATCTGTCTGTAGTCTAAACTTCTAATTGTCTTTAATAAAAAGAGAAAACTAAATTTAAACAGTTACTAAATGTCTTAGCATCTTTCCAGACTTACCAGCCAACTGGCAGGCAGGTACATCCGTCTAATAATCTTACCCCGATCCTCGGGATTCCGTAAACTTCAATTCTAATAATATTAATAATTTCAATATTAAATCTAAACGGTTTCTTAATGTTAAAGCGAATCATTACTTAAAAGCTAAAACCATTAACCCCGTTCCTTTTTGATGATGCATCCGAATATCGGTATGATTTAAAACATACGCAAACGGATAAATCAGAATGTAATATATAGGCAGCAAAATAAAAAACAATTTACTTTTATTAAGCATTAGAATGGGTAATTTCATGGAGAGTTTCCATGCCAAACTACCGGGCTTACCATAGGTATAACTGGCTTTTGTTTTTGAAAACCCTGCCCGCATCAACTTTTCTCCAATATCGTGAATGTTGTAGCCATCGCGTACATGCTCGTCGATAAATCCGTGAGATCCATTGCTATGGTGTTCGTGAATATCGGAGCCACCCTGGTCTGAAGGCGTTGAAATAATGAGTACACCGCCCGGTTTTAAAGCATCATAAAGATTTCTCATAACCAGTTCATCCTCTTCAATGTGCTCCATTACATCCACCGAAAGGATAAGATGGTATTGCTCCGATTCGGAAAAACGTGTAAGGTCGGCTTCGCGAAAAGAAACCTGGCGGCCTATGGATAGTTTTTTAAAAAACCGGTTGCAATCGTCAATTTGTTCCGATTTTACATCAATTCCGGTTATTGTCCATCGTTTGTTGGTTTTGGCCAGACGCCAAACATATTGCCCAAAGCCCGAACCGGCATCCAGGATATTTGCATTATCGGGGGCTGTTTGTGCCCATTTTTCTAATTCGCGGCGAATGTACCACGAACGCAGCAGAAGCAGTTCCAATAGTCGGTAAAACAATATCCGCAACCAAGGTGTATGGTTAAAAACTTTACCCAACGATTGCTTAATGGGGTCGTATTGCATGGCTTACTCTTTTAGTAAACTATCAATATTTTCAATATAATCAAGGCTGTCGTCGATGTAAAACTGAAGCTCGGGAATTACCCTCAATTGTTTGCCCACTCGTTGCCCCAGCGTGTAACGAATAGCCGATGCATGTTTAACTATGTTTTTGTACACCTCTTCTTTATTCTGAGGAGGAAATATGCTCAGGTAAACTTTTGCTACGCTCAGGTCTGATGTAATTCGTGCCACAGTAACCGACACCATTGTTCCCATAATAATTTCGCGCACTTCGCGCTGAAATATCTCGCTCATTTCTTTCTGAATAAGCCTTCCAATCTTTTTCTGTCTGGTTGAATCCATATTCGGGTTTCATTTTAATATCAACTACGAAAGTACGCTTTTTTAACCGAATTTGAATTTTTTCTTTCATTGAGCTTCTTTTTTTAAAAACTTAATAATCAGATAATCAGGTAAATAAATAAAAAGCATAAAAATATTTTAAAAAAATTAGTACCATGTATTGCATAGTACTAAAAAACATATGTATATTTGCATAACCAACAACAATGTATTAACAGGTATTATGGCAAAGTTTTTTTTAAATTTAATGATGTTGAATGGTGCGTGATGAAACGAACATGTTTGCGAAAAAACAGAAATACCAATGAAAATAGCAAACATGGAGTTCCATCCTACCATAAAAAACAAATTATTAATGGATGAAAAAAGTAAGTCCCAAAAAGGTTATAAATCTACTTAGGTTGCTTGTTCTAACCGGAATAATTGTTCTTGTTATAACAACCAGGTCTGATAATGCTGATATGCATGCCAAACCCTACACCGGAGATTTTTGGCAAGTTGCTTATCAGGAAGATGAACCAGCTGCTACTCTTGATACTGTTATAAAACCAAACAGAAACGAAAGAGGAACAGAAATTAGATATCAACCGGTTTTTTCGATAGGGCGGTTGAGTAATGTGAATTTTTAGTATCTGTTTAAATTTAGTTTCCTGAATTTATTATAGACTCTTAGAAGTTTAGATACCAGACAGAAAGACGTGTCCCGGTTTTTCGGGAAAAGACTTAACAGAAATTACAGACAAACAAGACGATTAAATTATTTT
>CALEUX010000004.1 GCA_937920475.1 uncultured Marinilabiliaceae bacterium | reverse complement strand
CAATTGTGTAGGTTATATGATAAGAGCCGTATGATGGGAGACTATCACGTACGGTTCTGTGAGAGGAATAGGGTGCAACTCCCTGTTCCTACTTGACTTTCTTTGCAAGCAAAGCGGCAGAGCCGAGCGGTAACTCGTGCTTTACTGGTTTCAACTTTGTAGAATCAGGTTGCTCAGCTTGACCAAGCATTACCGGCAGTTTGCAACTGCCATTAGCTTTGTTGGTTTTCAATACTTGGTAAACCAAGCGGTATAGCCAAATGGTACTGGGGCATAACGACTAATAAAAAGACAATATTTACACCAAATAAAAATGTTTGGACTGGGCATTTTTATTTGTGTTTATTCCAAAGTTCAATAAACGTATCAAGTTCGAGTTCCAAATCCTCACGGATAATCTTTCTTAGCAAGCCTTTGGGTAAGTCCAGGATCTTGTGGACTGGAACAGTGGTAATCCGGCTGTCTGGGTGTTTTAAACGGTGGTGCGAACCATTAATACGGACAATTACAAATCCGAGAGCTTCTAAGAACTTTAAAAATGCTTTCCCTGAAATAACTGGTAGCTGTGGCATAGGTAAAGAATTAAACAGCTGCGGTTTTAATTGGTACTTGCATTTCCCTGAAACCTACAAAACGGTTAATTTCCGAGGCTTTATCCTTGCCTTCTTCAATGCACATATCAATTACCTCTTTAATGTTAACTAAAGCTTCTTCAATGGTAGTGCCATATGAATGACACCCTTTGAAAACCGGGCAGTTTACAATATAAAAATTATCTTCGTCCTGTTCAACAAGGATAGGAAGATGTAATATTTTTGTTTCTGAGATTTTCATAATACAATGGTTTTAAATTAAACCGCAAAAGCTTTACGTCCTTTAGCTTCCTCTGCTCGGCGTAGTCTTGTATAAACCCATGCGTTGGCTGACTACTTCGAATCTTAACCGGCAGTTTGTAACTGCCATTGCTCCAAAGCAAAAAACGTTATATGTAAGCAATCAAGAGACTAAGGTGGTTTTAGGCACGAGTTGCAAACGACGGCAGTTTCAACATGGTTGGTCATAATAATGTTAATTCAACTGTAAGGTACAAACTTATAAAATAGGATAAGCACAGAGCAAACTTAAAAAATTGCCTCATTAAATAATACCATAAGTGATTATTAATCTTTAAATTTGTGGTAGATAAAACAATGAATGCTATGAATCTTCAGGCAATGAAACTGGAATTGGTTCAGATGATATTAAATACTGATCGGCCAAAATTATTGGAAAAGGTTAGCCAAATACTCAAACAGGAGAAAGAAACTGACTGGTGGGATGAATTGCCATTAAGTGTTCAAGAGTCTGTAAAAAAAGGCATGGAGCAAGCCAAAAGGGGTGAGAACAGAACCCATTCTGAAGTAATGAAAAAATATCAGAAATGGCTTTAGTTGCTCGGTGGTCTAAAGAGGCTGAAGATACTTTTGAAGGGATAATTGATTATTTAGCGGAGAACTGGACGGAAAAAGAAATAAAAGATTTTGTTCGAAAGTCCCATAAAGTTATAGGTCAAATCGAGAATAATCCTTATCAGTTCAAAGCTTCTCGGTTCCAAGAAATACGTAAGGCTGTTATCACAAAACATAACAGCTTGTTCTATTTTGTGAATGAAGCTGATAAGATTATAGAACTTTATACATTTTGGGACAATCGACAAAATCCCAAGAAACTCAAATATTAATCCCCATGCTGCCGTAGTTTGCTTTTTCGCTCGGCGAATGTTTTCAACTTCGTCGAATCCTAATCGGCAGTTTGTAACTGCCATTCTTGGTAAACCAAGCGGCAAAGCCGAGCGGCTGATAGGCAAGCATAGCTAAAAATGATAACACCCGACCCAGTTCGTCGTTGTTTGCTTTTTCGCTTATCGAATGTTTTCAACTTCGTCGAATCTTAACCGGCAGTATGTAACAGCCATTGAATACGTCGATTAATTATCTATAATCAAACATTTTTTATCTGAAAACAAAGGTTGAAATTGGCATTATGCCTTAAATTTGATACATGTGAAGTTCGATTTTTAGCGGAGAGAGCTATTGAATTTTTGAAATGTATGCCGGAATAATATCTGAAGTAAATTGTTTTTGATAGCAACCTTTCGGCATCATTATTTAAACAGAAGGTGTAGTTGTTGTGTTCTGGCGAATACTTTTCGCATGTATTTAATTTGGTAAGTAGCTAAAGAGGCTGTATTCAAAGCTTTTTGGATACAGCCTCTTTTAGTATTTATATTATCAAGTCAACAGTTGTAAGGCATAAGCTATTCGCATCTGCAAGCAAATAGCTGGCGGTTAGTTATATACGGCTTATTCAACACCAAAACGCATAACGGTTGAAGTAGTATATTTTTCACCTGGGCGCAACACTGTTGATGGGAAGTCAGGTTTATTTGGAGAATCGGGAAAATGCTGTGTTTCCAAACACAATCCGCTGTATTTCTCATATACCCAATTGCCACTACCCAATGTGCCATTTAAAAAGTTACCCGAATAGAACTGAATTCCGGGCTCCAGTGTATAAATTTCCATGTTGCGACCACTTTTGGGGTCGATTAGTTTTGCAGCAAAATTAAGACCTTCTTCAGTTGCGGGGTTCAATACAAAGTTATGGTCATATCCTCCGGGAACTTCTTCAATACGCACTCCAATTGTGTTTGGGGCAGTAAAATCAAATGGGGTTCCTTCAACATTGTAAATCTCTCCGGTTGGGATTAAGGTATGGTCAACAGGGGTGTATTGGTCGGCGTTTAGGGTTAAAATATGATCGAGAATGGTACCCTGGCCTGCCAGGTTATAGTAGGCATGATTGGTTAAATTGATGATGGTAGGTGCATCGGTTTCGGCTTCATAATCAATCTTCAAATCGTTGCCTTCTAAAGTGTAAGTAACTTTAACAGTCAAATTTCCGGGATACCCTTCTTCGCCATCAGCACTTGTATATTGCAGGACCAGCGCGGGGTTCTCGCCCGATATTGTTTCAACCACTTCCCAAATAACTTTATCGAAACCTACGTTACCTCCATGTAAATGATGGGGGCCATCGTTAGTTGGCAGTTGATAGTCCTGTCCATCGAGCGAAAATCTTCCCAAAGCAATGCGATTGCCATAACGGCCAATGAGCGCACCGAAATAGGGTGTTCCGGTTTCGTAGGCAGCCAAATTATCAAAACCTAAGACCACGTTACCTTTAACCCCGTTTTTATCGGGCGTGGTTAATGATGTTATGGTGCCACCATAGGTCATAATTTTTACCTCAATGCCGGCAGAGCTGGTAAGGGTGTAAATGTCAACGGTTTCGCCTGTTGATAAAGTTCCAAATTGTTCTTTGGAAATATTGGCGGTGGAGGTGTTTTTTTGTGGCTGAACACATCCGAAAAGGCCTGTTAATAAGGCAATAGCAGACACAAAGCTGCCAAATGATTTAAGTTTCATCCGTAAATAATTTTAAAAATTGGCCGGATGGAACTCGCATGATGAATTTTCATCCGTGTTTGTGCTTAACGAATCATGCTCGTTTTATAACAACAAAATTTATTTTTAAAGGTATGTTGAAGGGTTTGTCTAAAAAGTTCTTATCGCGACTTTGTGATAACCTTTGAGTTCTTTGTGGTAAAACTCAAACAATTGAACCACAGAGTAAAACAAAGCACACATAAAGGAGCACGAAGAATTGAGTTCGATAACTTTTTAAGCAGCCTCCTATCCGTTTATTTCCGATTAATTGGAACACGTGTCTAAACTTCAAATAGTCTTTAATAAAACCAGAAAACTAAAATTAAACAACGTCCTAAAATTAAACAGATTATCAGATATATCTTTCTTAAACAACAAAAAATAGCTATTACTTAGTTAAATCGCACCCAGTCAACTTCAACCGAGTTGGTATTTTGCAGTTGTATAACCAGATTATTGATGCCCTTGCGGGGATTTTTCAGCTTTGCATTAATTGGTTTCAAATCGTTGCCTTTTGGTATTTTAACCGTTGCAATAATTGGCCCATCGGCATTGTTAAGCCGAATAAGCAGTGTGGCACCCTGTTCTGATTTGGCGTTTATAGTAACCGACTTTGCATTTTTGTTGCCAAAGTCAACGCTGCGGTATTGTAACCAGGCATTCTTATCGTTAAAAATCGATTTCCAACCTTTAAAAGTATTGAGTGAATCAAGAAATTCTATGGCTACTCCTTTTTCCGATAAAAGGTTGTATCTGTCAATTTCAATATTTTGATAGGCCTCAGATAACCCAACGCCGCGAAGCGTAGGAATTACCTTTTGAATGGTACCATCGGTGTTGAAAAAGAGGCTGTCGATTCGCACCGAACGATTTTTATCGAAATTGGGTGAGTAATCGTTGTGGTGGTAGAACAAATACCATTGGTTTTGATATTCAACAATGGAGTGATGATTGGTCCAACAGCCTGTGGGCGACTCGTCCATTATAACATCGGTCATTTTAAATGGTCCCATTGGGTTGTCGCCTATGGCATATTCGAGCCGTTCAACGTTGTTTTCAACATGCGGAAATGTGAGGTAATAGATACCATTGCGTTCGAAAACCCATGGGCCTTCTTTTAATCCTTTGTCAGGAAGATTGGGAATAATCATTGGCTCCGAATCGAGTTCCAGCATGTTCTCTTTTAGCTTTGCTACAAAAATATTGCGTCCCGACCAATACAGATAAGCCTGTCCATCTTTATCGATAAACACATTTGGGTCGATACCATTAACGCCGCTGATTGGTTCGGGCTGGGCAACATAGGGTCCTTCGGGCTTGTCGGCAACAGCTACCCCAATAGCGAAGCCCCTTCTTCCGTTTTCATCAGGACGTTTGTTAGATGGAAAATAGAAGTAGTATTTGCCGTTACGCTCAACACAGTCGGGGGCCCACATGCTGTAGGTGGTAGAATCGATCCAGGGCGCATCGTACTGACTAAGAATCATTCCATGGTCAACCCAGTCAACCAGATTATTCGATGAAAATACGTGGTAATCTTCCATGCAGAACCAATCCTTTCGAAGGTTCTTGCCTTCGGGCGCTTTAATATCGTGCGAAGGGAAAACATACATACGGCCATTAAAAACTCTGGCCGATGGGTCGGCAGTAAACTGGTCTCTGATGAATGGATTTTGGCCAGTAACTGTAAGCCCTGTGTTGATAGTAATTAACATACATAATACTACCAAGCTTTTTTTTGCTGTCATATTTATTTTTTTTCGGGTGTGGTTTTTAAACTGTTTTAACTTTTTAAGATGATTAGAATTGAAGTTCACGGAATTCCGAGAATCGGGATAAGAGGTTAAGAATGATAGAATAGACAACCCGTTTATCTTCATAATCTTGAGTATCTATTCTATCCATCTTAAATCTATTCAACTTATATCTATACAAATGCTTAAAGATTAATAATTACCGTAAAAGTCTGATAAAGAACACTCCGCCGGCAATTGATTTATCGTGAGCGTTAAAAGTCAGTTCCATTTTTCCGTTTTGGTTTTTAGCAAGCATTTCAGACGGTATGGGATAGTCCATATCAAAAAAAGCATCGCCGTTTGAACCATCAAGTTGCACGGTTGCCAATAGTTGCTTGTTAACCAGGATGTCAAAATGACGTCCGCGGTCGTTTCCAAAGTAGGTTACGCGTAGAGTTTTGGCTTCGCTGGTCGGGTCGTTTAACTGGTAAGAGAACCAACCTGCCGCGTGCCGCCAGTGACGATTGCGGTGCACACCTGTTTCGGAATTGTGGAACTGAATGTTGTGGTCCGATTCGGGTTGCTGTTGGCCTGTATCAATCTGGTCAATGGTAATGGCTTCCAGTGCCATGGCTTCCTGCTCTGTTTTTTGCAGTTCGGCTTGTCGTTCAGCCAGTTTTTCAGCAGAAACAGCTTCCCAGTAAATCATGTAGCGGGCATCGTGCAACCGGTAAAAAGGAATCAGTTTTAAACCTTTAGCTGAAGCCGGATATATTAACTCATCCAAAGTGAATGTTAATGGCTCGTTGGCAACAGGTTTTATTTGATTGCTCCAGTTGTCGTTGTCGATTATCAGCAATGGTGCTTCTTCGCGCGATACCAGCGGGCCTTGTGCCACATGGCCCATACGGCTGTCGTTGGCAATAATACCTGTTAAATTGCTGGTGTCGGTTGCTGCTGCCAATACTATGGGACCGTGCATTAATGCCATATAGGGCGAGTTGTCGGGGAAATATTCACCATAGGTATGCATCGATAACTGCACATCAATTACATCGCCATTTTTCCACTTGCGTGTTATGCTGTAGTATTGGCCCGGTGTGCTGTTGCCCCTGACTTTTTTGCCGTTTACTTTTACCTGCATCGGCTTTTGGCTGCTCCATTTCGGGTGACGCACAAACAGTGTAAACTCTTGAGGTTGCGAAACATTTAACGTGATGGTTGTTTTATCCTCTTCGGGGAAATGGGTTGTTTGAGTGAGTGCAACGCCTTTTTCTTCCCAGTTTAATTCGGAGGGAATAAAGAGGTTTACATAAACGTTGTTATCGTCGTGGGCATAAATTAACTCCCCATATTTTGCATGGTTTTCAATGCCCGAACCCACACAACACCAGAATGTTTGCTCCGGATTGGAGTAAACCCGGTAATGCTGCGCCCGCATGGGGGTGAAATATACCAGTCCGCCATGTCCGGGGTGCTGCGACCCTAAAATATGGTTGTAAAGCGCACGTTCGTAAAAATCGATGTACTGAAGGTTGGCACTGTTCTCATAGAGCAGTTTCGACAGCTTCATCATGTTGTAAGTATTGCATGTCTCTGGCCCTTCGCGGGTTTCAAGCATGGACGAAAAATCATCGGCAGGATGAAAATGCTCATGGGTTGAATTGCCGCCAATGGCCACACTCCTGTTATTGACCACCGTTTGCCAGAAAAAGTCGGAGGCCTTTTCCCAATCGGCATCTCCAGTAAGACGGGCAATGCGCATAAAGCCAATGACTTTGGGTATTTGGGTGTTGGCATGAAGTCCGGTTAATTTGTCTTCACCGTTAAGCAATGGGTTTAAAATGGCCTGGTGCGATAGGCGTTTGGCCAGTTCCAAATACTTTTCTTCACCTGTTATACTGTAAACATTTGCCAGAGCCTCATTCATACCACCATGTTCGGAGATGAGCATTTTCTGCACCTGCTCGTCCGAGAGGTTGCTGCACATATCCACAAAGTAGTTGCTTAAGCCTATAAGTACCTCCAGAGCTTGTTGGTTCCCGGCATAAATCCAGGCATCGTACAACCCGGCAAACAACTTATGAATATTGTATAGCGGCACCCATTTGCCATTGAGCGAGAAATTACCGGCATTAATTTGCCCGTTGGCGATGTCCTGCCACATGGCTCTTCCTCCGGGAATGCCGCCTACGTAACCGTTTCCGTTAGCTTCCTGGCAACGGGCCAGCTCACTAATCATATAATCAAGTCGTTGACGGGCCTCCTCGTTTTTTTGCGAAGCAACTATCAATGCCAACGAAGTTAGGTAATGGCCGCCGGTATGTCCGTCCAGACCTGTGTTTTCCCAGTTTCCATAACGCGGAGCTTTTGGTTCCAGCCCAGCATCAATTAAAAATGGCGCCAGCAAACGGTCGGGGTCGTGGGCCATAACATAGCGTGTGTTAAGTTCGCTGGCATGTTTAAATGGGCTTTCCAGCAAATTAACAGCCGAGAGTGGGAAAAATTTGGGATGATTGGCCGGCTGCACCTGTTTTTCGGTGCATCCTGCCAAAATCATCCATGTAATTATAGAAGTTATAAAAATGGTCTTTTGCATGTTACGGTTATTAATTCACAATAATTAAGCCTCCGTTGGTGGGAATATTTATCTCGAACAGTTGATTCGATTTGGTTTTAACGGTGGTTACTTTGCCGCTGAGCTTAGCATCATCGCTGTAAACCGTTACATTTTCACCGGCATTAAACATGGGCAGTTTTACTTTTAGCTTTAAAGGCTGATTTTGTGCGTTAACAGCTGCCAAATACCATTTGTTGCCATGTTTGCGCGCCATTACCACGTATTTTCCGGGATAGCCGTCGATATAGCGAATATCGTCCCAGGTTACGGGCACATTTTTCATGAAATCGATAGCCCATGCAGGAGCATCAGTTAAATTGTTGGGAGCCATGGCGAAATGTTGCACCGGACTTTGAAACAGCACGGCTGTAGCCAGTTGGAACACATCTGATGTTAACCGCCTGGTTCCCCTGTTGGGTGTATTATTGCCATTCCAGAATTGATTCAGAACGGTTCCGCCAAAATCCATACTGCCCACGGTGTTGCGCACAAATGGGTGAATACTGGCATGATACGCTTCCGTATCGCAGCGCTCCTGCGAAAAGTGGAGCATTTCGCTGGCCAGCACAGCCTCGCTCGATGCAAAGTTGGGGAACATGCGCTCCCAGCCACGCGGCAGGGTACATCCGTGGAAAACAACCAATAAACCAAAATCGTTGGCATCGTACAGAATGTCTTCATACAATTGCATGGTTACCTGTTTGTCGCCACCAAAAAAGTCAACTTTAATGCCGCGTATGCCAATGCTTTTCATCCAGGCCATTTCTTTGCGACGAAGAGCAGGTTTATCCATTAATCCGTGGGGCCCTTGTGGTGCATCGTTCCAGTAACCGTTGGAGTTGTACCATAAAAAGAGGTCAACGTTTTGGGTTTTTCCATAGGCCGCCAGTTCTTCAACTTTATCGCGTCCAATTTGTGTATCCCAAAGGGCATCTACCAAAACAGTTTCCCAGCCCATGGCCGCACTAAAATCGATGTAGTCTTTTTGAACGGGGAAAGTGGTGTTGTTATCCATCTTAATAATCCAGCTCCACGAACCGCGTGTATATTCATATTTTTTAGAGGCTTTATAAAGCGGCTCCACCACATCGAAGGGAATGGTTGTTTCAACAATGGGTTGCAGATTTTCGCCTACAGTGATGGTGCGCCAGGGAGTATATCCGGGAAGAGTAATGCCGGGTGCAGATGTGCCGTTGCCATTGTTTTCTTCGGCAAGTGGATATTCAACCGTGTATAATCCGCTGGGTTGTCCGTTTAACCTGCTGGCACAATAACGGCTGTCAACACCGGTTTCCGATATGAGCACCCATCCATCGGTTTTAACTCTGAATAACGCAGGAAAAATATAGCCGTATCCATAACCGTTTTTACCCATCTCTTCATCAGCAGAATATGGTGTTTCGTAGCTTGGGCCAGTGCGGGCAAAACCGGTCATGGGTTTCATTTGGGGGCTTAGAAAAGCGGTGCTGCCCTGAGGCAGTTCAAAACCCGTGGTTTCATTGTTTACAATACAAACAAGCCGTTCGCCCTGGGGATAAACCTTATAGCGAAACGCCACATCGTTGTTACTAACTCTGAAAATGACATCGAAAGCCGGTTTGTTATCTTTCGAAAAAGTAAACACCATTTCGTTGGCAAGGTATGTAACCCGGCTTTTTTTGATGTTGGGCAAACTGTAAGTTTCTTCTACTTTGGTTTGTTGGCCAACCGCACTGAGCGACAATCCCTGGGTGAAATCGCCAACATTGGTATTTAAACCCAAAGGTGATTGGTTTAAAAATACTTTGTTGTTATAATGAAGGTTGTAAACAGCTTTCCCGCCAATTTCGGAAACATTGATTACCAGTTTTCCATCGGGACTGCTGATGCTTTTGTTGGCCAGTGACCAATTGCAATGAGCAAAAAAAGCGATGAGGATGAGCAGAATTCCTTTATTTATCATGGTGTTTTATTTTTATAGGTTTTCAGATATTTTGCTGCTGATGCGGAAAAAGTCGAAATCGGTATAACCACCTGTTGTTTTTGTAGCATAGTTAAACAATCCAAAGCGATAGCCCATGAAATGTTCCATGAGAGTGTATTCCATTTTTAAATCGTTACCGATTTTATTCCATTTTTTTCCATCGAGGCTGTAGTAGAATCGGGCAATATCGGCTCTATCCCTGTAATCGCATTCAATTTTAAGATGAACCTTGTTTTTGGTAAGTGGAATACTTTCAATTTCAACGGGTGTGTCGGACTGGTTGCTAATCATGAAAATAAACTTTTTGCCGTTCTCGAATTTCGCACCCACCTGGCCAAACTTACGCTGAAGAGCGCAGAGGCCGGCAAAGTCGCCTTCTTTCATATTGGTTACATCAATACAGGTTACACCGGCACTAACAGGGCCAAAAGTGCGCTGGGTGAGGGTATTGCGGGCCTTTTGCAAATCAGTGGCCATGCGGCCGGTTTTTAAACGCAGGTAACCCTTACGCTCGGTAACCGACCACAGTTCGTTTACCGGGTTGTGGTTCCATTGCCAAACCAATGGCAAGGCTGGCTCTCCTTTTTTACGTTTAAACTCATCGTTGTTAACAATACCCGGAATTAACCTTTTGCTGGCGGGCAAATTAAGCGCCTCAGGCACTTTGCCATCCACACCCAGTACCGGCCAATCGTTTTCCCATTTCATGGGAACAAGGTAAGGAATGCGGCCAACAGCACCAAAATCGCGAAACAGGTAGGCATACCAATCTCCATCGGGCGTATCGATAATGCAACCTTGGGCAATGCCTTTATCCTGCAGGGCCATTATGCCTTCCCAGGGGCCATTGATGTTATCGGCACGGTGAATTACAACGGTGCGCATAACATTGCGCGGCCAGGTAATATTAAAAAGGTAATATTTACCGTTGTGTTTGTAAAGCTGGGAGCCTTCGGCAGGGAGCATAATGTTGTTACCGGCCGGAGCGCTTGCGTTTTCAATGAGAACACGCTCGGTGTCTTCTTTAATGCCTGTAAGGTCGTCTTTAAGCTCCACAATTGACAATTTTCCGGCACCCCAAATCATGTAAGTTTTTCCATCGTCGTCGAAAAACAGCGTATTATCGTGTAGCGAAGGTGAGAAGGAAATTTCTTTCCACGGCTCATTTTCAGGGTCGGTTGTGGTGAAGATGTGGGTTTTACCCGAAGTAGCCGAAAAAGTAGAGGCATAAAAGATGCCTTTATGATACCTGATGCAAGGTGCCCATGACCCACGACCGTAGGCATGTTTCCCGTTTTCGAGATTCATATTGTCGTTGTCGGTCAGGGTGCTGTAGGCATAACTAACCAGTTTCCAGTTAACAAGGTCGGTCGATTTCATTATGGGCAACCCGGGACTCATGTGCATGGTGGTACTGGCCATATAATAGGTATTGCCAACGCGCACCATAGCCATATCGGGCACATCGGCATGGATAATCGGGTTTTGGGCTTTGGCCTGTGCATGCATCCTGATGTTGACAGACATGCATACCGCAACAATTATTAGTAAGATTTTTTTTGTCATAGCAATGTAGGTTAATATAGCACTGATTGCGTTATTTATATGGGCTGGTTAAGATACTTCCGAGGCTATGAAAATACTGTGCAACTCTGTGTAAACTCTCAGTTTTTAAGTGAATTTCCATTGGATAGAAACGTTCCTTAAACTGAGAATACACAGAGTTACACAGAAAATATTAAAAGCTATTCAGTTGCAAATACAACTTTGTAATTTTTCACAACGCCATTGTAATCACATTTAACCATGGCTGAACCGTTGACTGATGATGCCTGGTCAACAGTAATTTTAACAGCTTTGTTGTTGGCGGTTGCTGTTACTACTGGTAATTGGGTTGTTCCTGCCGGAAGAGAGACTTTAGCCTCATACAGGTCGTAACCAACAATGCCATTAGCATTGGTTGAACGAACCGGAGTAGCAGGTAGTTCAATGGCCTTCCCGTTTACTGTAATAGTAACCGTGGGTGGTATCGGGCGTTCAATTTTCTTCTTCTTTGAGCTGAAGCCAAGGCCTATAAAATCGAAAAGATTGTCAGTATCAGAGCTCTCTGCCACGAGGAAAATCGCATGTTTTTTGTCCAGATGGTCTACAAATTTTGAAACATCAATTGTAAACCTTGTGATTTCTTGTTTTGTGTTGGCAGGCACGTTAATCTCACCGATTTTTTTGCCATTCCAGGCAGCATTATCCCATGGGCCATCTAACCAAATGTTTACTTTAAAACTTTTTGTGGTTTTTGGGATAATAAAAAGGTTAAACGCCGTTTTGTTTCCTTTTTTAGTTCCTTCAAAAGCTTTAAGCCCTTTTGTATCTTTATTGAGCCCGCCAAATCCAAAATATTTGAATCCCACTATATTGCCATTTTTCATATTGGTAACAGGCATGTGATTGTCCCAAATATCCCATGAATCCTGCATAAGGCTTACATCAGAAAGATAACAGGCATAACCAGCCGAATAATATTGATAGGGGTCAAGACCAAAAATATGGAATCCTTCAGAAGTTACCTCGGCTCCTTTGTACTCATTTCCCTGACTGTCTTTTACTGTCCAAATCTGGTCTTTTGCAAATGGGTCATAAGCTCTGATAACCGCGGTGCCACCTTCGGCCACCGGTTTTTCGTCCCATTGAATGGTGATGGGGGCAACAACTGCCTGACGTGCAAAGCCGAAGTTGCGAGGTGGTCGGTGATAAAACACATACCATTGTCCGTTAATCAACTCAATACTGCCATGCGTGTTATGTCCACCGTTGGATGTTTCAATTCTTGAACCATCATGATTTAAAACCGGGCCACGCGAATCGACCAAAACGCCACCGCTTTTCCATGGACCGAGGGGAGAATCGGCAACGCCATAGCGCAGGGTAGAGTTGGAGCTTCCCACCCCATATTCAGGGCCTGAATAGCCACTGAAAACTGTGATGTATTTATTGCCAACCTTGCGAATGGATGACGCTTCGAAGAAATTGAAGGTTCCGAAATCCTGATCGGCATAAACGTAAGGATATTCTGTTCCTTTAGGGTCTCTGATAACGCCGTACCGTGAACTGGCCGGCAGCAGGTAGCTGATGATTTCGGTGCCCGGACGCAGTGAGTACATGGTATTCTGGTCTAACTGAGCAGCCAATGAACGCTGGAATCCCCAGAATCCGTATGCTCTGAAACCAATTTCAAAATCGGGGTCATTGGGGTCGGTAACATATTCAATATAAACGGCAGGATCGAAACCAAGGATACTTCCAGGCATAGTTCTGGTTCCATCTGCTGTCATATTAATAGGTGTAAAAGGGCCATCGGGACGGCTGCCTTTGCACACCATAGCTTCCCTGTTTCTACCACGGCTGTGGGGATACAGGTAATACTCTTTTGTTCCGTCTTTTCTTTTTACCTCAACCAGGTCGGGGGCGTACATAACATCCCATTGACCTTCGGTAAAGTATGTAAAGATGGGGCCTTCGTCGCGCCATTCCGATAAATTTTCAACAGGAGCCGACCACATTCTAATATCTGGCCCGCAATAGCTGGTATATCTTACATCGTGCGAACCAATGATGTAAGCGCGGTATTTTCCGGGATTGTCGGGGTCTTCAAAAACGCGGGGTTCGCCATCGGGCAGATGTTCCCACAAAGGAAGATAGGGATTGCCCGCACCACGGTGGATATATTTAGAAGAAGATGATGCTTTCCCCTGTTGGTTTCCTTGTGCATTTGCTTGGGTTGCCAAAAAGAGGAATGATGTAACGGCTATTGTAAAAGCCATAAAACCAATCTTATGGGCAAATTTTGTTTTTTTCATGTCCAATATCTTTTAGTTTTAAATATGTACTCAGACTGTTCATTAATCATTTATTTCCTGACCAAAATCGGGGAAACCGTCATTGGTCCAGCGCAAAATTCGCACACGTGTATGGCGATTCGGGTCACTCAACGGACCTCCCTGAAGTTCGTAATAATCGCGTGCATGGTAAACCATTAAATCGGTTTTGCCATCCTCGGCTATTGTAAATTGGTTGTGGCCTGGGCCAAAACGTTTCAAAGAGTCGTTGGTATAAAAAACCGGTTGAGGAAGTTTATTCCACGAATCAGCATTTAAGAGGTCAGCCTTTTCGTCGGCCCAAATCAAGCCCATGGCATAGTTATGGTCGGTAGCACTGGCCGAAAAGGTGATGAAAATTTTATCGTTTCGTTTTAAAACTGCAGGGCCTTCGTTCACATTGTATTTTTGGCGTTCCCAATCGTATTCCGGCTCGGTAATAATTACCTGCGGGCCTTCGAGGGTTACAGGGTCTTTCATTTTGGAAATAATTAAACCCGAATTAATACCAGGCCCTGTTCTTTCGGCCCACACATAGTAAAACTCACCATTATGTCCAAAAACAGAGGCATCGAGCGCAAAAGCATCTCTTTCGGTAACAATCTGCCCCTCTTCTTTCCATTCACCCTGAGTAGGGTCCTGCGAAGTATTCGACAAGGCAAACATCCTGATTTTCCATTTATTGTCGGAATGACCGGCTGCAAAATATATGTACCAGATGTTATTGATTCGATGTAATTCTGGTGCCCAAATATGATAAGTCATGGGGCCGCTTACCTGTTTTCTCCAAACTACAATAGGCTCTGCCTCGGCCAGTTCGTTAATGGATTTGGCTTTTCGCATCTCAATGCGGTCGTACTCGGGTGCTGTGGCAATAAAATAATAGGTGCCATCATCGGCCCTGACAATCATCGGGTCGGCCCGTTGAAGTATCAATGGATTATTGTACGAAGGCTCGGGTTGGGCCTTTGGTTTACAGCCAGAGAATATGTTTAATGCAAAAGCAAACAATAAAAAAGTTAGCAAACTTCTATTATTTTTCATTTTCAACGCCTTTATTAATAAACATTTTATTAAAGCAATTTGTAAACTGTAATGATCACATAAGGTTCTTCTCCTGCTTTTAGTGTTGGCATTTTAAGCGTGCCGATGAAAATGGCATGGTTCAGATAATCGTAGGGGCTATTCCGGGGAGCTTCCAAATCGATTACCGACTTACAATAAAAACCGTCCCCGGATGTTCCCATACTCATAAGTCCCTGATTAATTATCTGAATAACGTGCCCATCATCGGTTTTCAAAAGGTAGCGGGCATACAGTTCAGTGTCGCCATCGGGGCGCACCAGCTGCCAGTCTTCGCCGTCCGGCAAAACGTTGCCTTTTATTTTTGGGCCAATAAACGAGCCCCCCGTTATTGGAATTACCCGCCTTAAACCACGTTTGCTTTCGCCCACATTAATCCTGTTGCCAATTTTTACACTGGCTTCAAGAATTAATTCTGTTTTAAAATCTTTGTAAATTTCTTCCCTTTGAGAAGAATGGGCTTCCTGTGCAATTATTTTATGACTTCCCAAAAAGGCAATAAGCAATCCCGGTAAGGCGTATCGAATAATATGGTTTTTCAATTTAAACATTGTATCCGTCTTATTTTACGGGTGAAATTCTATATAGCCCGACACCATTTTGTGGCAATTCCCTGCTGAATTCATTTTCAAGTGTTTTCAGTTTCCTTTTCGACCAAAGGTCAGCAAACTCTCTTTTTGTCGATAAATACTTGAACCAAGGATTTGTTTGCTAGCATGCTGTCAATAGGAAATTAGCAATCAACACAAGTTTATTCTCAAAACTTCTATGCCATTCCTTTATGATTAATTTCCTATAAGTTCACTTTTAAAACCGTAACTGACTGTGGTTGCACCGTAACGGATATATTACTTTCGGCAGCACTGGCTTCAATAGCTTTAGGCGACACATTATCAGGATTGTCAAATGTATTAATGGCATCTACTGATGATGCGTATAGGGTTTCGCCGTCAACACTTAAAATGGTTTGACCATTAAAAGACAGGTTGATGGACGTTGTGTTTTTGGGGTCGATGTTGGTAATGGCCACATAAATATTGCCATCTTTCCCTTTGGCTGCAATGGCATCAACGCGGGGCAAAATCAGGTTTCCTTCCTTGTATATGCCTGCATCGAAATTAACCGGTATCAATTCTGCACTCTGAAATGGCACATACATTCTGAAAGCATGATAGGTGGGTGTTAATAGCATCTTTTCATTTTCAGTGAGAATAACTGCCTGCAACACGTTTATCATCTGGGCAATGTTTGCTCCATGCACTCTGTCGGCATGGCGTGCAAAAATATTGAAATTCAAGGCCGCTATAATGGCATCGCGCTGAGAGTTTTGCTGTTGCAGAAAGCCTGGATTGGTACCTTCGGTAGGTGCATACCATGCTCCCCATTCATCCACCAGAATCGAAACCTTTTTCTCAGGGTCATACTTGTCCATTATGGCTTTATTCTCAACGATGAATTGATCCATCCCAAGGGTTTCCTTAATAACAGTAGCATATTCCAGCTCTCCAAAACCAGTGGCAGGTATAACAGGCGGCCAGCCCCCACGCGTATATTTATGTAGCGAAAGTCCCTGAATATCCCAGGTCCAGGTTTTATTGGCCCAGGCTTCCATAATGGCTTCGGTATAGCCAAAGCTGTACTCATCAAACGAATCGGGGCCCACTGCCACAAACTGAGAGTTTAAATTGGCGTTGTAATTGGTGCTAAAAGTGGCAAATTTCTTAAGTTCGGTGATGTATTCCTGTGCTGTAAAAGGGCCTCCACAACCCCAAACTTCGTTACCAATTCCCCAAAATGCCACATTCCAGGGTTCGATTCTGCCATTGCGGGCTCTTTCCATTGCGAGCGATGAACCGGTAGCAGTGAGGTACTCTAACCAATCGGCAGCATCCTTAACGGTGCCCGACCCTACATTGGCCGATATAAAAGCTTCGGAACCGATCTGTTCAAGAAAATCGAAAAATTCGTGGGTACCAAATGTATTTGGCTCTGGAGCACCACCCCAACTAACATTTATTCGGGATTTGCGTTCCTCTGGAGTACCGATACCTTCGCGCCAATGATATTGGTCGGCAAAGCAACCACCCGGCCAGCGCACGTTTGGAACTTTTAGTGCTTTTAATGCTTCTACAACATCGTTTCTGATGCCTCGGGTGTTAGGGATTTCTGAATCGGGGCCTACCCAAATTCCGCCATAAATACCAAAGCCCAGGTGCTCGGCGAAGTGCCCAAAAATGTGCCTGTTGATTTCAGGCCCTGTATGTGCCGGATTAATGGCAATGCTTACCTTGCTATTGTCTTGTACTTTTTCAGCACACATGCTGAGTAACATTGCTAAAGCAACAATGCTTGCAAAGGCAAAAAAACTCTTAAGGTTGAAAAACTGATTCATAGTATTGTCTTATTTTTTGAGACTACAATTTATAAAACTCTTCCCATCCTTTTCGTGGAGGAGTGCCCACCAACATCTTATTGGCCAGGTCGCTGTTGGTAATCTGTTTTTTATCGCGGTCGAATACCAGTTTAGTATTTAATTGTTGCGCCAACACGCCCAAAGAGAATACCTGACTAAGCGGCCCAGCAATGTCGAACGGTGACCGTGTTTCCTCTTCGCCTTTTACGGCTTTCAGAAAGTTAGCATAGTGATTTGATGGGCTGCGTGGAACTTCCGGCAGCTTCGAAGCCATGTCTTTAGCCTTTTCATTGGGGAAGATCGACAAGGTGCTTCCATGTGTTCCTCCGGTAAAAATCATTTCTTTGCTGTAAATTTCTTTGCCCGGATTAAGCTTAATTGGCTGAATTGCACCTGTACTTGGTGGTGGTATGTTCGGATCGAGTTCGGCACTGCCAAATCCTTCTGGCAACTTAGGTATATTGTCAATACCATCGTACCAGGTGATGTCGCAGGCAGGCATATTGTCCCTTTGGGGAAATCTGAACGCTATGGTTGATGCCTGTGGGAAGAAGAAGTTGTTGTGCCCTTCAATCAGGATCGGATCAATTTCGTATGGCAGGCCCAGATTCAGGAAGCGGTGGGCCGTATCTATAATGTGCGCACCCCAGTCGCCCAGCGCTCCGAGACCAAAATCGTACCAGCAACGCCATTGCCCGTTGATGAAGTCGCGGTGATAGTCGCGCATGGCGGCTGCGGCTACCCAAGTGTCCCAATCGAGGTTGGATGGCATTTCGTCACCTGAGGGAAATTTAGTAATATTAGTGTCCCAACCATGCCAACGGCGAGGTGAGTTCATGTGTGCGGTTATGGCGGTAACATCCTTAATAATACCTGCCTCTACCCAAGTTTTGAACTGGAAAAAGTTGGCTTCTGAATGGCCTTGGTTCCCCATTTGGGTTACAACCTTGTATTTTTGGGCTGCCATCATCATCAGTTCCACTTCGTTAAAGGTACGTGCCATCGGCTTTTCAACAAAAACCGCTTTGCCAAGTGACATGGCCAGCATGGTAATGGGGAAATGCGAATGGTCGGGTGTAGCAATCAGCACCGCATCAATCTGGTTGGCCATTTTGTCGAACATCTTCCTGAAATCCTGAAAACGTGGTGCATCTGGAAAACGCTGCATGATACGTTCGGTGTGCCTTGCTCCCATTTCGGTATCGCAAAGGGCCACAATATTACATAAACCGGTATTGTACAGCGCCATAATATCGGATGCACCTTGGTTGCCAATGCCGCAACAGGCAAGGTTAATGCGCTCATTTGCCCCGGCAAGGAATGCAGGTGACTTGAAACTAAAAAATGCACCTACGGTAGTTATTCCAGCGGCACCGAGTGATATATTGCGAATAAAATTTCTGCGGCTTGTAATCATATTCTCAGAATTAAAGGTTTCTAATTTTTAAACTTCTGAATTTTACTTCATCTTGGTGATATTGGAGAAGGATGGGCGATTCTTCTACCATTCCGAAGCCTTCGAATCCGGCATATTTACTATGTGCAACAAGCACATTATAAATGCTTGAACCGCGAACATACTCAAGCACCTTAACCCCGTTGAGCCAATGCTCCACACGGTTATCGGGATGGAGCACCACCCTGCCATAATTCCAATTACCGGGGCCGTTGGTCAGCTCTCCCAACCTGTCGGCAGGGATTAAGTCGTACAACGAGCTTAACCTCCTGTTTCCGAGTTTGCCCCCATTGGCATCGGGGTGTTTTTTATCGTCCAATATCTGGTACTCAAGGCCAATAGTAGGACCGCCATTGCCAAGGCCATATTTAATACCGCTATTGGCTCCTTCGGCATAGCTGAATTCAAATTGCAAATCAAAGGCTTTGAACTTTTCAACGCTTACAATATCAACACCCCGAACCCTGGCCTCTGGTTTGTTTGGTATTGCTTCGATCATCCCGTTTTGGATTATCCAACCTTCTTCGGGAAAACTGGTTTTGTTATTGACGTTTACCCAACCTTTGCTGGTTTCCCCATCGAAGAGCAAATTCCATCCCTGCTCTTTTTCCGCTTTGGTCAAGGTGTTGGGAATCAGATTCACTATGTAAGTATCGGCTGTCTCAGTTGGTTTTAGTCCGCTTGTTTTAATGTTGATGTTTTTCCATCGAACCTGCTCGCCAGCTACATCAATACCGTCGATTTGTAAAGCAACAGAACCGCTAAGCCTTTTATTATCAATAATGTATGCTACAGGTACATTGTTTACCCAAGTGCGAATCTGGTTGCCAACGCATTCGATGCGGTAATGGTTCCAGGCATTGGATTTAAAGGCACTTGTTCCGTTTGGCGACAGCTCAGCCGTATACAGGTAACCACGACCTGCCCCACAATAAATCGCATTGTTCCAAATAGGGGAGGCTGGATTGATAACACATTGATAGCCTTGGTCCCCATCGGGCTCCATATTACTGCGGAACAGGACTGTAGCTGATGTTCCTTTTCCGGCCATCAATTCAAATTCCAGAACGAAATCGCCATACAATTTATTGCTCACCAGCCATGCCTTACCAATATTGCCATCGGTAGTTGCCACTAACTCGTTGTTCTTAGCACTAAAACTGGCGCCGTTGCCTTTTTGCTCCCAACCTGAAAGGTTCTTCCCATTAAAAAGCTTTTCAAAACCACTACCTTTTTGAGCCATCGATGTAAATGCGATGAAAAGGCAATTAAAAAGGATCAATAATTTTCTCATTCTTAGTTCCATTTGTTTGTGGTGGCATCGACATTTGTCTCTAAAACCATCTTTTCAATTGAGTAATCCTGCTCAAATCCCCAAAGCCATGCCATATTTACTATATTCAAGGCTGGGCATCATTAACCGATGTGGCGTACAAGCCAATTAATGCTCCGGTAAATCCACCGGCTATTTGTGTTGACAAAATATCGCCCAAAACAGTACCTCCCAAATTCACAAAATCAACACCGTTGGCCGAATAATTGAATTCGTAATTATCGCCTGTGGCTTTAACCTGCAAACTAACCGGTTTTTTAATGTCTATTTTAGTGCTGGCAATAACGGTCGATACTCCTTTTTCTGTTCTTTGAAGCAGCAAATAGAAGTCTTTGTCTTTTTTGGTGATGCCAAACACATAATTAAAACGCTCGCTTTGCAAACAAACGATACCTGCCAAATCTTTTTCAGAAGAAGGCGTGTACTCAAGAGTTGTAGTAAACGAAAAGTTGTTGTGCTGTTGACGATAAAGCAAAGTAGAAGTTGGTTTAATTTCTTTAATATTAACATTAAACGGATTGACGGCTAAACCTTTTTTGGTTTTCAAAATAAACGCTTCGCGGGGGCCTCTCAATCCAATCCAGCGATAATCAAGTTTATCGGCTGTAAAGTTCTCAGTAAAGGTGAAGTTTCCGTTGGGGAAAAAGCCATCTTTACCGGTTTTGTTTTCAACGCCTTTAGGTAATTTCAATTTGGGCGTAAATGGTACCAAGCCGTTTTCAAAAACAGGAAACTCTCCAGTCCAGTCAACAGGCAGAATAAATGTTTCACGGCCAATATTAATGCGGTTTTTCTCATTTGGACGGATGGCTAGAAATACGCCATAGTGCTTTCCATCAGGTCCTTTAACGATGTCGGCATGTCCTGCCCATTCTACTCTGTTGGCCCGGTTTGGGTTGAGGTAACGCTGGGTTAAAATTGGATTGTTGGGCGCCGGAGTGTAGGGGCCTCTTGCTTTATTGCTTATAAATATTACTTCGCTATGCCAGTCGGCAGTACCACCTTCGGCACACATTAAGTAGTATTTGCCATTTTTCTTGTAGATGTGAGGAGCCTCAATCCAGATGGGTTTTTTTGAGAGGTCAACACCACCATCTACAATAATTTTATCGGTACCCGGTATTACACGGTCGTTCTCTAAATCGTAATCCCAAATTTTAATGACACGGTGTCCGCTGTAAAGTTCTTTTCCCCGGTCGGGAGCATAGTTATGAATCACGTATGCTTTACCATCATCATCAAAGAAAATAGATGGGTCGATGCCTTCGAATTGAAGTTTAATGGGGTCGCTCCATCCTTTAAATGGGTCTTTGGTTTTAACCACGATGTTGCCAAAACCGCCAGCAAACTGGGTGGTAATCATGTAAAAGGTATCGTTGTACTGGTTGTACTTGATGGAAGGTGCATAAACACCTGCACTGATGCCGGTATCGTGAACTTTAAGTTGCGAGGGGCGGTCGAGCACATGTCCGATTTGAGTCCAGTTTACCAGATCTTTTGAATGGAAGATGGGTACACCCGGGAACATGGCGAATGAAGAACAAACCAGAAAATAATCCTCGCCTTTTTGAGTGATGCTGGGGTCGGGATAACAACCTTGCAGAATTGGATTGTAAAACTCATCGGCAGCCAGAGGATTGTTTTTGTAAACCAGGTCGTCGCCCTGATAAACTACGCTTGAAAAAACCGGCGCGTTTTTGGCTGGTTTTTTGGATTGACCATTTATTGCCAGCGGGCATAATACCATTGCTAAAGCAATAAACGCCAAAGGCTTCGCCTTGGTCAACATTGACCTTAATTTAACATTCTTCATGTTGGAATATATTAACTGTTAAAAATTTCGTTTGATATTGCATCGGGTCTTAATCCGACACCCGCGTTTTTAATTCAGGAATTAACACTCCGGAAATGTCAGTTTAGTTTTTTTTGAAAATTTTCGATAAAATTAAAGGTTGAAACAAAAAAGTATTTACAGAATTGGATACTTCAGTTTGAAAATTAGATAAATCGTCTTCTTAAAATGGCGCTAAAACTGAAAAAGTCGCTCAATCAATAACTGCATCGTGTACCAGATGCATTCATACTGAAACCAATAATCCTCCTTTTATCATTCAAGTGTCTAAAATTTGATTTTTAATGGTCGTAACTTGTCCCGATTTATCCGGGATGGAACTCCCCAGCTAGTGAACTCCCTGTGTGAGCAATAATTCTCTTGGCTCGTTTCACCTAAAGTTAAGACAAAAAGCCATTAGCACCTAAATGTTTTTTAACAACTTATGGGTTATATAATTGTACAGATGAATAATCTAACAAACCACTATTACAGTTTAACGGTTTCTTTAAGGCCTTTATAATGTATTACAAGGCTGGGTTGATTGTTGCTTGTGCTTTCGGTTTTGTTTTGCTTTATCAGGAAAATTTTAAAAAGGCGCTGACTAATCATGCCGTGATAGTCTCCTGTACAATCGCCAATAACCAGTTCTTTTTTGGCATCGTTCCACGAAAATTTAATGGTTGAAAAGGCTCCATTTTCATAGTTGTAGTTGTTGCCTTCATCTTCGTAAAGGGTAAATTCGCCGTTGTTGCCTTCATAAATATAAATGTCAAGCTCCTCATTCCGGCTTTGGCTGGAATATTGTACAGCTTGCCCTATAGGTATAATTGAACCGGATTTAACAAACAACGGTATTTTATCCAAAGGAGCATCGGCCTTTATGGTTTGTCCGCCTTCTGCGTAATTACCGGTCCAGAAATCGAACCACCCAGTCTGCTTTGGCAAATAAACATCTATTTGTGAAATGCCTGCCTCGGTAACCGGAGCCACCAAAAATGCCTTCCCAAACATAAATTGGTATGGTTTATTAACTGCTTCGTTGTCGCCGTTAAAATCCATTACCAATGGCCGCATTATGGTTGAACCATTGCTTGTAACCTGCCAGGCCTCGGAATAAATATAGGGCAGTAATTGGTAGCGCAGGTTTAACATTTTGCGCATATTGTCTTCAACCTGTTGTCCATACTTCCAGGGTTCGGTTTCACTCATATAGGCATGCATGCGGGAAATAGGATTGAAAGCCCCCCACTGATACCAGCGTGTAAGTATTTCGTGATAATTCTGGTCGGTATATTGCGAACGGCCGGGACGGAAGAAGCCGCCAATGTCAGTCGTCCAGTAAGGCAGTCCTGTAATGGTGAAATTCAGTCCGGCCACAATTTGTCGTTTGTACTCGTCCCACGAACTTCCCACATCGCCCGACCAGTTGATAACCCCATAGCGTTGCTGGCCTGAGAAAGCCGACCGTGTTAGTATGCAAACCCGTTTATCTGAAGTGGTTGCACGTTGCCCTTCGTAAACTGATTTACTTACCATTAAGGGATATATTAAACGGTAAAAGTCGCCTGGGCCTATATAAGTCATTTCACCTTTTAATGCATCATTTTCAGGCTCAACGGCATCCATCCACCATGAATCAACGCCGTAATTGAACATGTTTTCTTTCAGGGTATTCCAATATTCCTGTCGGGTTTCGGGGTTAAAATAGTCGAGCCATTTGGTGCCTGGTATAAACCGCTCTCTGGCAACATACTCTTTTCCCAGATCAGAATTTTTGTCGGGGTTGCTCCAAATAGATATGCAGAAATGTGCATTCAAATCATGAATATCCTTGATAAATCCTGCAGGGTTTGGATAATGGGCTTCATCGAACTGTGGAACACCCCAGCCTTTGCTTCCCCAATATTGCCAATCCTGAACAATAACATCCATGGGAAATTCACGCTTGCGAAACTCTTTTACAGTTTCAACTAAATGGTTGGCCGAGGTATAACGCTCGCGGCATTGCCAAAAACCGTAAGCCCACATTGGTAACATCGGTACCTGGCCGGTTAAATTGCGATAGGATGCTATGGCCTCGTCGGCCGAGCCTGCAAATACCACGTAATCGAGCATTTTAGCATTTGGCGAACGGAAGATTGTGGTATTTTCTTTTAACTTCCACGCCAAAGTGGGTTCATTGTCGGCCTTGCAAACCACCTGCACATCGTGTTCTCCTGCTTCCAGCTGCACCAATACGCCTGCTGTGGGTGGCAGCCACATATTGGTTTGGTCAATAACAGGCGCTCCGTTAATAACTACGTAATGACGGTTGCCCATATCGCCCAGGTTGAGGAATATTGAGTATTCACCTGTTTGAGGCACAATAAATTTTCCGGTATAGAGCGACTGATTTTGTGCTACTTTTTGGGTTCCGGCTGTGGTTGTTACCTCAACCATAAAATCGTTTTCGGAGGGCGTTTCCTGTTTCTTAAGTGCTATAAAATTATCGGCAGGGTTAAAATCGGTTAGCCCGTATTGATGCCAGAGCAAACCGTACCCTTTACTTGAATAAACAAACGGGATGGCTATTTGGCTGTTAACCTGCGTTAAACGGCGGGTAACTCCTTTTAAATTGAAATTTCCATCCTGAAACTGGCCTAATCCAAAAAGGGCTTCATCAGCCGGCGAATCAAAACTTTGTTCCACAAAAAAACATGGTTCACCCATAATTGAATCGGGTAACATGATACGGGAACCAGCCCTTTCGCTCAGAATAACGTTTCCGATACTGTCAATAAAGGAAACAGTACCTGATTTCTTATTAACCTCTACGGTTAGTTTGGCTAACACTACACGAATCAGGTTTCCTTTTTCGGTAACATTGAAATCGGGGACTACAATATCGTTAACAAATACAAATTGAGGGAGACCATCGTTCTCGCCAATTCTAAACTGAATTCTGGCAGTATTATCAGAAAGCGGATAAATGGCTAATATGCCACTATCTGTCTGGAATAAAACCCGATTATTTTCTTTTTCATAGCTCTTTATCGCTGGCTGTTGGCAACAAATAAAGAACATAACTACCATTAAAAGATAAATACCTTTCATAATTTGAGGTTTAAAATAATCATTAACATTTGCTTATTGTCTTTTAAAACCCTCTGTTTTGAATTCGGAAATAATCGAACGAAACATCAAATGGACTATCTGGTTTGGTTGTGTCAGAATCGAACCAGAAAGTACTGGTCATGCTTTGGGTTATAATGCCATCGCAGGCCATAAGTCCGGCTTTAATATCTTTTAATAAAATATCCGACTCACCCAGTTTTTCAAAGTTTTGTCCATCAAAGGAATAATGAGCGGTATAAGTACTTCCATTTTTTGAAAGTCTTAAATAAAGGTTGTTATTACCAATAACTTCTGCTTTAAGGTTTATTGATGCAATAGATTTTGCGATTCCGTTTTCTTCAAAAAGCAGGTCGATGGTTCCGGGTTGCGGTCCTCTTTGTCGGGATGTTTTAATAACAGCCCTGAACATCAGCTTAACAAAGTTGTCGTCATCCTGATAAGCAACTATACCTGCATTTTCGGGCTGAGATGGTGTTCTGGAAGCAACCATTTTTGTTTCAATGGTCCAATCGTTGTTGGCACTTTGTAACAATAGGTTGTGGGCGTTATTGCTACCTTCGGAGATATCGCCTTTTTCGGTGGTAATGGTGAGAGAACCCGGTTTTGATGTCATACTATGGTTATCCTTATTTTCCCTAATCCATTGCCATTGTTTTCCGGGTTGAGCATTATTAAACTCATCATTTACCGAGGCCACATCGAAATTGATATAGAAGGTGTTTTTCTCGTAAGTGTTATAGTCAACAATACTAATTACGGCAGTACCGGGAATAGCTTTAGCCTGTTGAATTTCAACAGTTACATCCTTGCTTACAGCAGTGGCGCTAACCTGCGGAACCTTGGCGTTGTTTTTCATCAGGTAGCTATAAGCTTTGGTGTTTGCATTAAAGCCGGTAATAGATTTCCCGTTAATTTTTACAGAAGCCGGTGCCAGGTTTGGCATCACTTTAATAGGGAAACTATCGGTAACAGTTATTCCATTGTAGGTTACACTAACAAAAACTGAGGCTACACCGGGTTTAAGAGCCTTAATTTTACCGGAGTTGTCGACGTCGATTACTGCGGGATTGTTACTTTTATAAACAACTGAAGTTTTTTTGATGTCGATAAAACTATCGTCAGTCAGACATGCAGTAAAGCTGGTGCCGGATGTTTCACCTGGTTGAAGCACTATTTTGTCAGATGTGGCCACTACTGTTTTTAACTCAGCTTTGAATTGTCCGCTCATAACAGCCTCAACAGTTCCTTTAATATCGCGCGATGATGCTCCAATTTCGAAGATATATTTTCCCTGATCGAAGGTTAAATGGTTGTTTTTCTCATCCCAGAACCAAAGGTCGGCACAATTAATATCAATCGATACGGTTTTAATCTGTCCGGCAGGAATGGTAACCCTTTTAAATCCTTTGAGGCGTTTAATGGGGCGTTGTAACGGTGCGGAGCTTTCGGGTGTTTTAACGTAAATTTGTACAATTTCATCGCCATCTACACCACCGGTATTTTTTACATCCACACTAACCGTTACTTTTTCGTTAGGAGTAATTTTGTTTTTGTTGATTTTAAAATTGCTGTACTCGAATGTGGTGTACGACAATCCAAAACCAAATTCGTAAGATACATCCTTATCGAAATACCAGTATGTGCGGCCATTTTTTCCATCACCGCCACGCAGGGTATAATCATTAAAATCGGGGAGGTCGTCAACCGTTTTATACCAGGTAATACTGGTTTTTCCACCAGGATTAACATCGCCAAATAATATTTTAGCCATGGCAGCTCCTTGTGCCTGTCCGTTATAGCCAGCGTAAATAATGGCAGGAATGTTGGGGTTGTTTTTAAAGGCTTCAACTTCAACCATTCCCATGGTTTGCATTACAACAATGGTGTTTGGATTAACGGCCGCCACCGATTGGATAAGGTTCAATTGGTTTCCGGGCAGAGCCAGTGAGAATCTGTCAGATTCTTCACGACCTGTGGTTTGGTCGGTGCCAACAAAGATAATGGCTACATCGGCCGAAGCGGCCATGTCTAAAGTAGCCTGATCGGTTGATTCGGGTTGTGGCTCGCGAAACACAAAGTAAAGATTTTGCGCACCGGCAATACCTAAGGTATTAATTTTGGCCCGAATGGTAACCCGACTGCCAAAGAATCCTCCGGTTCCGGAACTTACAACTTTTTGCGATGCAATAATGTTACCTGTAGCAGAACCAACCCTTACTTCAATGGATCCTCCGCTTTGTGCCACATTAATGTTGAATTTGATGGAGTCTAAATGTGTTACATCTATATTGTGATAGCAGGTCCAGTCGCCATCTTTAATACCTCGCAAAGCATTGGTTCCAAACCTTTCTGATGCAATAATACCACTTGCCGATTCATCAAATTTGGTGGCATCATATTGCTTAACCTCTCCTTTATTGCTTACAGTTGAAAATGCTGAAAGGGAATAGAAATCATTTCTTCGGGCAGTATTTCCACCGCCGCCATGCACCACTTCAATTTCTAAGTTATTCTGATGTATGTACTCAGTAATTCCCTGCAACGGAGTGCTCACATAATAATCTTCAACCGGGCCTGAATAATCGCCCAGTTCAATTTTGTTGGCCTGAGGCCCTAAAACAACAATTTTACGAATATTGCAGGGTTGAAGCGGCAGCGCTTTTGAACCCATTGATGCAACCTGGTTGTTTTTTAAAAGCACCGGGGTTTTTGTGGCTATTTCCAATGCCAGGGCATTATGCGAAGGATCGTTGATGATATTGGGTTTAATGCCCGAGAAGGGAACCATGCGAGGAGGATCAAATTCGCCCAAACGCATTCGAATGGTAAACATATTTATCAGTGCTCTGTCGATATCTGCTTCGGCGATTAAACCTCTTTGCAGAGCAGTAATGGCATGGTTTTGATATTCACCACCGCAATCTGAATCAACACCTGTAATTAGTCCCATGGCGGTAGCTTCCGGGCCGTCTTTTGCAAATTTATGTCCCGAAATAATATCGGTAATAGCGCCACAGTCGCCTGTAACATAACCTTTCATGCCGTATGTTCTGCGGGCAATGGTATCGACCAAAAATTTGCTGGCCGAAACAGGCACCCCGTTTACGGCGTTGTAGGCGGTCATGATGGATGGCAGGTTGTCGCCCTCAATAAGCGCTTTATATGGGCGGAGATAGAATTCGCGCATGTCGCGGTTGTCCATGTCGGAACTACCTGTGTGCCTGTTAAACTCTGTATTGTTGGCAATGAAGTGCTTACCACACGGAACGGTTTTAAGGTATTTTTGGTCATCACCCATCATTCCTCTGATAAAGCCACTTCCAATTTGCGATACCAGAAAGGGGTCTTCGGCAAAGGTTTCGGCAGTGCGCCCCCATCGTGGGTCGCGGGCTGGTTCAATAACGGGCGACCAGTAAGTTAATGTAAAAATCAGATCATGGTTAAAACCACGGGCTTCGTCGGAAATTACAGAAGCTTCTCTTTTAATGAGTTCCGGGTCCCAGGTGCAGCCAATGGCATTGCTGTTTGGGAATGATGTGGCCGTTTTACCACTGATGTTGTTTCTGCCCATAACACCGTGCAGCGCTTCACCCCAAACATCGTATTTATTGATTCCCAAACGAGGAATGGGCGCCATAGTATTCCCGAGCAAACTTTGCTTTTCGGCAAGCGTCATACGTGATACCAAATCAGCAGCCCTTTCTTCAAACGAATACGAAGTATTCAAATAGATAGGCTTTTGGGATTTTTTTGGAGCCAGCACAAAAGCCATAGTGCCTGCCGCTATAAGAATCAATAATGCAATTTTTAGGATTGAAGGTTTCATCATACAACAGTTATTTGATTAAGGGTTAGATGCTTTTTAAATTAAGATGTTAGATGATTAGAATTAAGAAAGGCAGAGGCTGTCTAAAAAGTCCTTAGTGCGACTTTGTGATAACCTTTGAGCTCTTTGCGGTAAAACTTAAACGTTTGAACCACAAAGGAAAATAAAGTTCACACAAAGGAACACTAAGAAAAAGATTGAGTTTGATAACTTTTTAAAAAGTCTCCACCCCTCTAAATATCTAAAAGTCTAACTATCTTCTTTAGCGTTTATTCATTAATTTGTTGGTAATTATGCTTCCATCCGACATGAGTTTCTTCTCAATATAAACTCCCTGCCAGGTTTCAATTTTTGAAATTCGATGGCCTGTAATTGAATAATATTCGATTGATATAACCTGAAGATTATCCATTTCAGGATTCCTAACACTTACAGGCTCTTCAACCTTGCCATTGAGGGTTACATTTTTTGTGGTTGCTCCAACCGATGAAATGGTGAGGGCGCCTGAGTAGGTGTTTACTGTTAATCCGGCCTTTAGCCGAATAAAAATCTCAGTTTTGGCAACATCTCCTCCTGTATGGTTAAGCGTTAATGAATGCGCGAACGCTTCTGTTGCCGAAAGTGAAATCTCAAATTCATCGGGCGCTTCAATCAACACGTTATCTCCAAGCATATCAGCCCAAACTATAAATGATTTAGCCGGCGAAGGTCCTAAATCTTCACGATAAGTAAACCCTTCAAGTTTGTTAATGGCAACACCGGTATTGTTTTGTGCAAAAAGTAAGGGCGTAAAGTATTCGGGAGAGTTGGAGAGGAATACCGTGTCAATAACGAATGGGTTGCTTCCACTCGACCAGAAACCAGCAATGTATATATTTTTGGGATTTAAAGACGCATCATTGGTTTTTGTGGCATGGTTTAAAATTACCACTATTTCGCTATTGTTGCCAAAGGTGTAAGATGCCGGAGCACCCCAATAGCTGGGGCCATCAAAAATTCTGAAATTTACATTAGCTGTATTGGGGCCTCCTAGTCGGGCTACAATAAATTTATAGTCCGATAAATCAATACCATTGTATTGCCATCCGCCAAAACCCCAGGGGCCTGTTTTCAGTGTGCGGGTTGCTTCATTAAATGTGCCGTTTTCCCAAATACCCGGATTAAACAACTCCTGGGTTAAAGGAAAGGTTGATGAAGCAATGCTAAGCGAAAGACTCATCTGATTACCTTTACGGTCGGTATAGGAAACATCCACATTGGCCTGCCCATCTTTAAGTGCAAAAATTCTACCTCTGGTAACATTAACTACCTCAGGATTACTCACTGTAATTTCGGCTAAAGAACTTACGTTTTCTATATGCCCATCGGCAAATTCAGCGTTTATTCTTAAACTTCTGGAGCTATTGGTGAGCACTGAGATATTACTGTTGCCCTCGAGGAACAATCTTGTCATGGTTAAATAATCATCAGAAACGCCGTTAAAGTCGTATTCGTTGGCATACTCCTGATACCAGTGATAAATTGGCCACGGGCATGCCTCAGGGTCGGTAAGAAAATCAACCACATCGGCAGGTGCACTCGGATTTCCAAACTCAGCCAGTAAATGAGGGTCGGTAAACAGCAACCAGCTCACATTGCCGCACTCATCGGTAATTTTTTTGAAATTGGCACCAAACCCATCACCTCCAGCTGTTCCGGTAATATCTTTACCCCACGATTTATTATGTCGTTCCGGAGCCCAGTCCATTTCGGTAATCATTATGGGGGCAAAATCGGCCACCGGCTGAACCTGTTGGTTCCAACCACGTTGAAATGGCTCATATCCTTGTCCACTGTTGAACCAGCCCGGATAAACGTGCACAGCATAACCAATGTCTTCGCCTTCGATGGGATTAACAGCAAAACCGGCATATTGCGACTGATAACCTAATCCCGGAATCCAAAGAATATTATTGGCATTGGTTCTGATAATGTCTACGATGGTTTGAAAGTAAGTTTTCAGGTTGTCGAAATGTCCCTGAGTGCCGGCACCATAAGTTCCATCGGGACCCAGAATATGAATGGGCTCATTGGCCAGCTCGAACATAATATGTGGGTTATTCTTCAATTTTGGATGCAGGGACACAATATTCCAAACATTTTTTAAGTATTGATGGTAGTTGTCGTTCAGTTCAATACGGTCGGGGCTAACACCCGGAGGACGCATTACTACATATAAACCTTTTGAAATGGCATATTCTGCCATAGGAACAAAAACTTCGTCGAGATATTTTCTGAAACGGGTTTCATCAAAACAGTTATGTGCTTCGTGGTAGTGAGGTGTGCACCCTGGTGCATTGCTCCAATAGGGATCCATGTGCTGACGAACAAAATTCATTTTCCAACCGGCACTAAGTATCCGGTCAATAATCCCCTTGTTATAGGTTAAGCAAGCCTGAACATTATAATTGTTCCATTTGGTGCCCTGTTCGTTAAACCAAGGTGAGAAAGTCTGGGCAAACCCATGGAGGTTAACAATATGTCCGTGGCTATCTTTTAAATACCTGCCTTCAACATGAAGTTTTGGCATAGGCATGCCTTCCCAGGCGTAAGCGCTTAAGTATAAATTAAATGCTATTATAAATAAGCTTAATGATTTAATGAACCTCATCTTTTAAAAATTTTTGAAATTAGAAAGCATCTATCTGTTAGTCTATCTGTCCTTTACGCTTCAGATTTTTGTTGATTTGGTCAAAGGATTGGAGAACAATATTGAACTGGTTTTGTTTTATTTTTTTGTAAACTGCCACCAATCGACTTTAAAATTCATAATTTCACTCGTGTTCTCTTGCCATTATAATTGAGAACCCTGTCGAACTTTGTGGTTATTTTATCGCCCAAGCCATTGTCCTTCGAAACCTTCACAATATTGAACCTTCGTTGGGCCAACATCCCGGGGAAAGTTCCCTTTCGGTCGCTAATGGTGAGAGTTTTCTTCGTATCATCCCATGTAAAAATGATGGTTGAAAAAGCCCCTATTTCGTAATTGTAGTTATCGTTTTCATCTTCATAAAGGGTGAATTGACCATTGGCCCCTTCATAAATACGTATTTCGAGGTTGTCCCATTTCTTTTCTTCAGCAAATTGTACTTTGGGCCCAAGCGGCAGAATGGAACCTGTTTTGATGTACAGAGGCATTATGTCGAGAGGGGTTTCTCTGGTTATTTTCTGGCCACCGGCAAGTTTTTCGCCTGTCCAGAAGTCAATCCAACCAGATCCTTTCGGCAGGTAAAGTTTCCTATGACCTGTTATACTGAAATCTTCTTTTCCATCCTTTGAATACATTGGACTGGTAACCGGACAAACCAATATTGATTTACCAAACATGTACTGGTCGTTAATGTCCAAAGCATCTTTATCGTTTGCAAAATCCATAACCAGCGCCCTAATCATGCTCGACTGGTTGGCCGAAACATCCCATGAGCTTGAATAAATGTAGGGTAATAAACTGTATCGCAGATTGATGTATTTTTCAATGGCATCGTACACACGGTCGCCTTTTTGTCCAAACTGATAAATTTCGCGGGGAGCACCCTCGCCATGTGAGCGCATCATAGGGTTGAATGTACCAAACTGAAGCCAGCGTGCATACAACTCGCGATAATCGGGGTTGGTAATATCGTTTTTATAATCCCATAAAAAGAAACCGCCAATGTCACTATTGAAATGGGGGAGGCCGCATAACGAAAAGCTTAATCCGGCAGGAATCTGATTGTGCAATGCTTTCCACGAAGCCACCACATCGCCCGACCAGGTGTTGGCACCATAACGCTGTTGCCCTGCAAATGCCGACCGGGTAAGAATGAATACGCGTTTATCAGATGTTACCGACCTTTGGTTTTTATATACTCCGCCAACGCTCACCAAAGGATAAGCATTCCGAACTTTGCGGAACGAGCCCAGGTAGGTTTGGTTATCAAAGTCTTCGGGCTTAATGTCCATATGGTCAGGCTCGGTTGAGTCCATCCACCAACCATCAATTCCCAACGAAAACAGGCCATCGTTCAGGTATTTCCAATAAATATCTCGTGCCTGGGGGTGATAGGCATCGTAAACCCTGACACCGGAAGGATAGTCTTTATTTGGCGGCCATTTTTCGGAACCAGATTGTGGCCATGTATTGAAATTTAATAACATGCCCTTCTCGTCCAACTCGCGGTATTGCTTAGTCATTGGACCGAACGACGACCATATGGAGATAATCATACGGGCATTCAGGTTGTGCACATCGTTCACCATTTGCTGCGGATTGTGGAAGCCGGGATTTAGAAACTCCATGGCATTCCACAGGTAGTTGTTGCCCCAATATTGCCAATCCTGTATAATGCCATCGAGCGGAACGCCCAGTTCGCGGTATTTTCGGACTACACCAACAGTTTCGTCCTGACTTTTGTAACGCTCTTTACTTTGCCAGTAACCATAAGTCCATAATGGAAACATGGGCACTTGTCCTGTAAGGTCGCGCATTTGAGCCACCACGCCATCGGCATTGCCTCCATACATAAAGTAATAGTCGATGCAATCGCCCACTTCGGAACTAAACGAGGTGGCCATTGAATCATCTTTAAAAGTGGTGGGAGAATAATTGTCCCAAAACAATCCGTAGCCCTTTACCGACTGGAAGAAAGTAACAAAATCCCAGGTGTTGTTTTGAACCATGTACATTTCCTGATTGCGCTGCGACATTTTTCCGTTCTGGAGGATACCTAAGCCGTAAATTGGTTCATCCTTTTCGAGCACCCATGACTGGCTTACGCTGAAAGTTCTCACTCCTGCATCGTTGAATGGGGTAAACCTTGCTCCATTCTCTTTTTCGGCAAACAAAACCTGATTATTACTATTCCTGAATACGATTTCCCCGTTTTTCAGGTTCACAGCCACTTCAATGTTTTTATTGCTTAATGTGAGTAAATCCCCACTTTGCTTTAAGGTAAAGGGAGTTGGTGCAGGTGCTTTTATTACCGACAAACTCTCCTTGTTGAAATCATTTCCAACAGGCGATTTAATAATTCGAACAATAGAGGGACTAAAGAACTGAATTTCAACATCAAGGTTGTTGATTATTGCTTTAGCTCCCAAATTGGTTTTTTGGTATGTTTGGGCATGTGCGCCAAATACAAACATGATAAAAACCACTATGATGAGTGAGGTTTTCTGCATAAGTCTATGGTTTTGAAATTATCATCGAATAAACTGCCACCAATCGAAATTGAACAACTCGCCTTCTCCTCCTTTGAACACGAAACACAGGTCGTGAAGGCCTTTGGCTTTTTTAACCTTACATTTAAATGTTTTCCAGTTCTGCCAGCCACCGGTATTTTTAACATCAAGCGTGCCCAACAATTCACCATTGGGATGTCCAATTCGGATTTCTATTTTCCCCCCCTGTGTAGCTGAAGCAACACTTGCCTCAAAAGTTTTGGCACCTTTGCCAAAATCAATACTACGCACCTTCAGATAGTCGCCATTTTCAATTTTGGTAACATACACACCTGTTTGACTATCGCCAGATGTTTTTAAACCTTCGCTCCATGCAATGGTTTCTGCCTCAACTCTTTTGAAAGGGTCTAAATTGGCGACACTTTTTGTAACACCCTCTTTGGTTGGGATGATGAGCGGTATGCTACCATCGGCGTTATAAGTGAACTGCTCCACACTCACCGACCGTTTAAAACCCTGGCCTTTCGACAAAGCCTGATCGTGATAAAAGAAATATGAATTTCCCATAAAATCGATGATGCCTGCATGGTTGGTAAATGCCAAATGGTCGGCCCTCTGCATTATATGGCCTCTGTATGTCCAGGGCCCTTCGGGCGAAAGCGCTGTTGAATAGGCAATGTACTCGGGAATACCTTCGGCAGCATAAATCATGTAATACAAGTTATTGCGTTTATAAAACCAAGGCCCTTCGGTGTAAGTTGTACCGGGTTTGCCATCACGACCTATTTTCGAACCAAAGGCTTCGGGAGTCATCTCAACAGCTACAATTCCATTATTACCAATACTACGGTCATACGAAATCATATCTTTATTCAGCTTCACATAAAAAAGTGAAGGATTTCCCCAAAAGAGGTAGGCCTGACCATCGTCGTCGATAAAAACTGTTGGGTCGATATCGTGCCACACATTGTTGCTTTCAACAATGAGGCGTCTTCCCAGCGGGTCGGTAAAGGGGCCTGTTGGCGAGTCGGCTACCAACACCGATACACCTTCGCCATGAATGGGTACGTACAGGTAAAACTTCCCATCGCGCTCAATACCCTGGGGAGCCCATGCTCCATTGGTTTTTTCATTCCATTTGAAGTTTTTGAGCGAAGCCACTGCCCCGTGGTCGGTCCAGTTTACCATATCTTTCGACGAATAGCAGCGCCAGTCGTACATCGTAAAAAAGTTGTTCACCGTTGAATCTTCATCGTGCGAGGTGTAAACATAAACGGTGCCGTTGTAAACCATTGGTGCCGGGTCGGCCGTAAAATAGGTTTGAACGATTGGGTTTTGTGCATAAATAGCAAGTGTTGCAAAAAAAGCAATCCCTATTAGCGACAATTTGCAAAATACTGACATAATGTTATTCATAAAATTGATTTCTATTTATGGTATATTTTTCTTCTCAACCCTCCAAACATCTGATTTGGAAAGCAAACTTGGGGTTCCGGAAAATAATTTCCCGGCTTCCTTATCACCTTTTAATTGCCATTTATACCAGGCTGTGGCTACTTTGGCAAACTCGCCACCGTGTGGCTGACCGTAAGTTCCACCGTGACCCACGTCCATATTGGCCACAAATACTGGTACATGGTTGATGCGGTTAAAGTCGTCCATCCCATTATTGTATGCAATATCTGACTCTCCTCCAAGTAAATAGAGTGTAGGTGTGTGCAGTTTGGCCAGATGATCTTTGGTCAAAGCTGGCATTCCGGGCATTCCACCTCCACCACCAATGATACCGCTATTGCAAACCACTGCGGTGGTAATACGCGGATCGGGTGCGGTTTCAAGGGTTTGCAAACCACCGCATGACATGCCGCTTACCGATATTTTCGAGACATCAATTTTACCATAGAACACACTTTCTTTATCGCTGTTTTGAGCGATGGCCCAATCAATGGCATCAATCAGTTGCGATGCGGTTGATTGGCCACCGCCGCGCTCACCTTCTTTTGGCATAGGGCCAATGGCAATAACCAGGAAACCATGCGATGCCACTTCTGATAGAAAGTTGATATGCTCCCAGGGCGAATTGGCACATGCTCCGTTGCCCCATGAAATGATGGGGAGTTTATTTTTTTCACCAAAAACACTTAGGTCTTTGGGTCTGAATATGGTATGGGTCAGCAATGAACCATCGGTGTACATAATGGCACTATAAGCACCGGTGCCACCATCTTCAACAACCCTAATAGGTTGCGCCGAAGAAATATCTGTTGCTTGTGCCATTATAGGATTATGTAACCCAATTATGGTAAACACCAGAACTGCAAAGCATAATAGTATTTTTTTCATCTGTCTATAATTTGTTTTATTCAGTCAGATGGAACTCGCCATTTAGTCATCTCCTTGTGTGTAGAAGCATTCTACATTGCTCGTTTCATCACTTAATTGGTTAAATATTATTGAATAACAACTTTCAACATTTTTAAATCTTTAGCATCAGAACTGTTTCCGTAAAAAACTTCGTACTCGCCGGGTGTAACCGCCATTTGGCGCTGTGCCCAATCGTAAAATTCAAACGCTGAAGGCGTGAGTTCGATGGTGGCTGTTTGCGATTTGCCTGCAGCCAGTTCAACACGCTGAAAGCCACGCAGGGTTTTTAATGGACCGTCCAAATCGTTCACTTTTCGGATGTATACCTGCACAATTTCGGTTCCGGCACGTTTGCCTATGTTTTTAACCGGTATGGTTAACTGTACGCTCTCGTTGACGTTGATGTTTGTTTTGCTAATGGAGGCATTGCCAATTTGAAATCTGGTATAGCTCAATCCAAAACCAAACGGGAACAGGTGGTCGTTGGTGTACCGATAGGTGCAGTCTGTCATGGCGTAATCTTCGAAATCGCCAAGTTTGTCGGAATTTCTGTAAAAAGTAATCGGGAGTTTACCTCCGGGATTATAATCACCAAACAAAACATCGGCTACGGCCAACCCGCCCATTTCGCCTGGGTACCAGGCTTGCAGAATAGCATCGCAACTTTGAGTTTCGGGAGTTAAGGCAATGGCCGACCCCGAGCAGTTTACAAAAATCACCTTTTTACCGGCAGCTTTAAGGGCTTTCATACAATTACGCTGTACGGCGGGCAGTTCAATATGCGTACGGTCGCCGCCCTTAAAGCCCGGAAACGAAACCGGCATTTCTTCGCCTTCCAGATGCCCGGAAAGACCACCTACAAATATTACAGTTTCAATGCCTTTTAACCGGTTAATCAGGGCTGCAAAATCTACATCCTCTTCTCTACCAAAATTAAACTCAATGTTGGCCTGCCAATTTTCACGTTGGGCGTATCGTATTTTAATATTGTAGGTTTTACCGGCTTCAACTTTGAATGGAATTCGGGTTGATAGGTTACGCCAGTTGGTATAAGTTTCCAGAGTTTCGCCATTAACTGTTAATTCAAAAAATCCGGTGGCACCTCCTTTAAACACAATTTCTTCCGATACCGAAGGGGTAAATTCTGCTTCGTAGATAGCCGAAAACCTTTCAAGCCATACATCGGGAGCAAACTCATGTTGTCCGGCAGCAGTAAGTTTAATGGGGTTTACGAGTTGTTGCACAGCAACCGGGGTTCCGTTAAAATTGGGGTCGTTCCAGTAAGTTGCTTTAAAGCCTGCCCGCGCATTAATTGTTGTTTGCGGAAAATAGCTGATGGTTACTTTGTCGTCCACCAAATCGACTCCCTTTTCGAAATAAACGCTGCTTTTTGGTAGTTTTGATTTTATACCATCAAGTATGGTAATGGTTTCGATTGGCGTGCCGTTATAATTACCCCATAGCATTTCTGCATCGTCGGCATTGGGGCCAATAATGGCAATTCTTTTCGATGTTTTGGATAGTGGAAGTGTGTTGTTTTTATTTTGGAGCAGGGTCATACTTTGCTGCGCCATTTTGTAAGTCAGATGCTTATGTTTCTCGCAGTTTAAAACCGAAGCGGGAATTTGGGCCCAGGGCACCAGGGAGTCGTCATCGAAATCGCCCAGTTCAAAACGACCTATTAATATGCGCATCAGGCTTTTATCTATATCTTCCTCTTTAAGCAAACCACGGTTAACACCATCAGGGAGTGTTTTATACGGATAGTTATCCCACACGCACTCCACATCTGTTCCGGCTAAAACCCCTTTTGATGCAGCATGTACCGGCGTTGACGAAACATTGTGCGTTGTAAAAAAGTCGGTAATGGCTCCGCAATCGGAAACCACTATGTGCTTAAAGCCCCACTCATCCCGTAAAATACGTTGCAGCAGACGGGTGCTGCCACAGCAAGGTTCATCATCGAGCCTTTGATAGGCGCACATCACCTGGCGCACATTGGCTTCCTGCACTAAGGCTTTAAAAGCGGGCAGATATGTTTCCTGGAACAGGCGCGGATTAACATTGTTCAGGTTCAATTCGTGGCGGCTCCACTCGGGTCCTGAATGCACAGCATAATGCTTGGCACAGGCCAGCAACTTGCGGTATTTGGCATCTTCAGGTCCTTGCAGACCTTTCACCACCTGCACACCCATGCGCGACATCAGGTATGGATCTTCACCATAGGTTTCCTGTCCGCGGCCCCATCGTGGGTCGCGAAAAATGTTAACATTGGGCGTCCAAACCGACAGGCTGAGGAATCGCTTGTTTTCATTGCCTCTGTTTATCCATTGGTGATATTTGGCGCGTGCTTCATCCGAAACTGCATTAAAAATATCGTACAGCAGCACGTCGTTGAATGATGCAGCCATGCCAATGGGCTCTGGAAAAACAGTTACACTGTCGTTATTGGCATAACCGTGAAGGGCTTCGCTCCACCAGTTGAATTTGCGAATTCCCAACCGGGGTATGGCTTCGCTTTGGTCGCACATTAAGGCCGCCTTTTCTTCAAGGGTTAACCTTGAAATCAGGTCTTTGGCACGTTCTTCAAAACTCAGGTTCGGATTTTGAAATGGATATTGCTGGGCCATGGTACCACCAATAAAAAAGATGGTCATCAACAGCAATAATTGTCTTTTAATATTGAATAGCGACTTTATCATGGTATTTTTTTTAAGGTTTATTGGTCTCCCCCTGATTGGATGAATACTATTGAACAGGTTTTAAGCTGATGGCAAATCCACCTCTTCGGAGCATTTTTACATCAATTTGTGAATGCTTATCCACCACCACATACCTGGTGGAAAACGCTTTATCATGTTTCTCGTCGGCAATCAACGTCAGCTTATAGCTGGTGTTGTCGTCCAGAAAGTCGAATCTCAGGGTTTTGGTTTTTTCCTTATTTTCTGAGTTCAAACCACCTATATACCAGGCTTTATTTTTTCGGCGGGCAATGATGACGTCTTTCCCGGGATAACCATCAAGGTACTTGGTATCGTCCCAGGCGGCAGGTACTTCTTTAAGGAACGAACGGGCGGCATCGGGCAGGTTATAATACCCTTCGGGGCGGTCGGCCATGTGCTGGAGTGCCGATTCGAATACCACGCTCAAAGCCAGCTCGTGCCCATACGATGTTATGTGCGGATGCTGTGAGTTGGTGAAAGTAACCGGCGTATAATCCATTGAACCTACCACATTTCGGGTAAAGGGCATCACCGAATTATGTTCAGGAGCTGTAGTAGTGAGTTCGTGATTGTTGTTGTACCACTCGGCCCCTCGCACTCCCTCGTAGGTCATCAGGTGAGGATAAGTACGTGCCCAGCCACGAGGTACCAAACAACCATGAAAATATACCATCATTTCAGCTTTGGCGGCATCTTCCAGTATATCCAGATAGTATTCCATCATGAATTGTTTTTCGCTCAGAAAGAAGTCTATTTTTACACCTACAAAGCCCAGGCTCTTGAGCCAGGCAAATTCTTTCAGGCGGCCTTCGTGCGTTTTCAAGCGGTCGAAGGGTGTTGCCGTAATCCACTTAAACATGCCCGAGTTGTACCAAATCAATGGTTTCACACCTTTCGAAAGTGCATATTTGGCAGCATCTTCTACATTACCACCGTTGGACATGGCATCCCATTCCCAATCGAACAGGGTATAGGGCCAATCCATGGCTGCTGCCAAATCTGTAAAGCGGCAAACAGTCTGATAGTCGCGGGTTCCATGATTGTCCGACCAGTAGTTCCATGATACCAGACCCGGCTTTATCCAATCTGTTTTGGTTAATACAGATGGTTTGGAAACATCATCAACTAAAGTAGATTCAACAATATCAGACAATTGACCCATGATAATGACACGCCAGGGCGATTTCCATGGCAGAGTGATTTGGGGTAAAGCTTCGCCTTCACCTTCATGTGGGTAGGGGAGTGTTACTTTGTAAATCGATTGCTGCCCATCGCTGCTCAGCTTTGTAGCGCAGTAGCCTCTGTCAACATCTGCCTCGTGAATGAGATACCAGCAGTTACTATATTCGGAATGAAACAAAGCCGGGTAACACCAGTCGCCTTTTTCCTGTGCAGTAACGGTTTTTTTATACAATCCTTCGTTTGACAGGTCGAACTTTTGTAGCCAACGCACTGTACTGTCGGGCACTATGTAAGATGTATGTTCATTGGTAATGGTAAAATTTCCGGTTTTTTCAGGAAATTCATAGCGGAAAGCAATCCCATCGTTGTAAGCCCTGATGATGACGTTCATTTTCGCTTTGGACGGGTTTTCGAACGATACTACCACCTCGTTGGCCGAGTTGCTGCATTGGCTGCGTTTGCCATGAAGGGCCGTATACTGCTCTTTGATTAGGACAGATTTCGTGGCTTTTAAAAATTTCAGGTCTTTCGAAAAATCCTGATCGTTTCTCTGTAACCCTAATTTAATACGCGGGATTACCGATGCAGCCAATCCATTGGCAGCGTATATAGCTTCGAGATGCCAACTGCCGGTTGTTCCTTGCTGCTGACAGGTCAATGCTACTTGATTTTTTTTATTGGGCGAACTAACTGTTAACTGCTGCGAATAAACGGGATATACAACCATCAGCATAATGACTGTAAATAATAATCGATTTGTTAATTTATTCGTGTTTTTAACGGGATTATTCATCTTGGTAATTGATAAAAAATGATTTAACACTAATACATTAATTTCGCTTTTACTTCAAGGTCTCCAAACGAAGCAAACGGAATCAAAGTAAAACTGTACTTATGCCCTTTAGCGCTTGGTCTTAAAAGATAAGGTTCGTGGGGTAACGCACCCCAGCTATCGTCGCCACTAACACCAATCATGCGGTAGTCAATATGCAATTCAACCAAGTTTTGTGGTATAATGTCGTATGTATGTCTGAGGTTTTTATCCTTGTTGGGGCCTGCGTCAAAATCCTCAATTGGATTATTTAATGCGTTAAACTCAATTAATGAGTCGGCCACCACCAATAGTCCACTGCCATTATTTGTAGATAAAGCCAGCCAACGCACATCGGTACGGTGACCATTTTCCTGAGGACGAATATAAGGCACATACATATCGGCCACTGTTGATTTATAACGACCAACAAAAGTTGACGCGTTACGGTCGGAGTAATTCTCCCACGGTCCGCGTCCAAAATACTCAACTTGCTGCAAATCAACCGGCAATTGCAGTTTCATGCCCATGCGGGGAATAAGGGGAATATCTTCTCCAGTGGTTACAAGTTCGTTGTCAACCTTCACCACCCCATTACCTAGAATGGTATATTGAGTTTTCCAGGTTGACTGTAAAGAATCAAGCTTATAAACCACATCAACCTTAACCGCATTACCTGCTTGTGCAACTTTTACACTTTCGGCGGCAGGAGTATTCTCTGATGCCTCTTTCCACAAACGACACATACGTTGCATTCTCCACCCGTAATCATTATCGGTAGGGGCACGCCAAAAAGCTGGTCGGGGGCCAAATTCGTTAAGAATTAACTCCTTGCCGTTACTCTTATATGAAGTAATGATGCCTGATTTAGAGTCGATGGCCAATGAAAAACCATTACCTGTAATGTCGATTGAAGCGCCTTGGGTAAAAGAAACCTTGCCGGTTTTTGATGAGTCAAATTGTGGCTTGGCAGCTTCGAACGGCAACTTAATTTGTTGAGAAGCTATTTCCCATCCTGTGGGTAATAAGTTCTCGGCTTGTTTTGTTTTAGCCGATATGGTTACAAAGTACTCAACACCCGGACGTGCCTTAACACCTCTAAAATCTATTTTAACAATGTCAGATTGTTGGGGCGCCGTCTTTAACTCGGCCAGCTTTCCGCTTTTAACCACTTTGCCATTGGCGGTAATCTCATAACTGAAATTATATTTCTGAAGATTGGTGAAAAAGAATTTGTTTGTGATTTTAATCAGTCCTTTATCCAGGTCTTCGGGTTCAAAACCGATGTTCTGATACACATGCTTCACCTCCAGACTATGAGGTTTTAGACTTCGGTCGGGAAACACCACGCCATTGATGATAAAGTTACCATCTGAAGGAGTGCCCTCGGGACCAAAATCACCACCATAAGCCCAATATTTTCCATTTTCATCTTCCACGGCAAGGCCTTGGTCAACCCAGTCCCAAATAAAACCACCCTGAAGTTGAGGGTACCTTTCGATAATCTCCCAATAATCTTTGAGGTTACCCATACTGTTACCCATGGCATGCGAATACTCGCAAAGAATAAGCGGCCGGTCAGTATATGTTTTGGCATAATGCTCTATATGCTGAGGTTTTGCATACATTGGGCACACAATATCAGTGTTCCATTCGCGACCAGCCTGCTCATACTGAACCGGGCGCATATTGTCGCGACTTTTTAGGAACAGATAGGTCTGATAGAAATTATAGCCGTTGCCCGCTTCGTTGCCCAGCGACCAAATTACCACCGACGTATGATTCTTAGTGCGCTCGAACATGTTGCGCGTTCTGAATAAGTGTGCCTCAGTCCATTCAAGATTGTTGCCCAGGCTCCTTCCCACCGAACGGTCGTACCCCATTCCGTGCGATTCAACATTAGCCTCATCAACCACATAAAATCCATATTTATTGGCAAGCGCATAGAAAAACTCAGGTTGTGGATAATGACTCAAACGGATGGCATTCACATTAAGCTCTTTCATGCGCTGCAAATCAAGAATCACATCGTCCTCATTCACCACCTGACCGGTAGTTTCATGAAACTCATGCAGGTTCACACCTTTAATCAACACCGGCTTACCGTTTACCAAATACAAGCCATTCTTAACTTCACTGGTTCTGAAACCTATTTTTATTGATGTGGATTCGGTAAGATTCCCTTTGTCATCTTTCAATGAAAGTAACAGAGTGTACAAATGAGGTGTTTCGGCACTCCATGCATTCACATTTGGCAGTGAAGCCTTAAAGTTTAAAACACCTGTAGTATCAGTGATTGAAATACTCTTTGAATCCGAAATGAGCGTTTTTCCGGCATTGTCAATTATTTCATACCCAAACGTGCTTTGAGCCGGTTTGCCGGTATGGTTTTTCAGCTCCACATCCATGTCGAAAACACCGTGTACGTAGTTCTCGTCGAGAGTTGCTTTGGCGTAAAAATCGCGTAAGCGCACTTTAGGCTGCGCATAAATATAAACCTCACGAGGAATGCCACTTAAACGCCAAAAATCCTGACATTCGAGATAGGCCGCATCGCTCCAACGAAACACTTCAACGGCAATAGAGTTTTTACCGGGTTTAATATACTTTGTGATGTCGAACTCCTGAGGCGTTTTGCTATCCTTGCTCATGCCAACTCGTTTACCATTCACCCACACAAAACCAACTGATTTGATTGACCCAAAGAAGACAAAAACCTGTTTTCCATCCCACTCGCGTGGAATTTCAAAGTCGCGGCGATAGTAGCCGATGTTATTCTTTTCTAAATCATTAACAAACGGCGGTTTAAAATTCCACTGTGGATAAAATTCATACTGCACATTGGTATAAATGGGATAGCCATACCCCTTCATCTCCATATTAGATGGCACATCAATCTCATCCCATTCCGAAATATCGAGGCCGGTATCGGCAAAGTTCTTGATGCGGTTCGACACACCGGTTACAAAGTTGAATTTCCATGTGCCGTTTAACCCGATAAACCGGGAAGAGGTATGTTTATCGTTTCGCAATGCCGCATCGCGATTCTCGTAACTCACGAAATAAGCGCGAGCATCCTCTTTGTTGATTCCCTGGATGGCAGGATTCTCCAACTCGGGGTGAGGTGGACGGTCTTGTGCACTAAGACCTGCCGCGAACAGAATTATCAACAACAATAAGTATACGCTTTTCATCTGTCTAAAAATTTATTTTTAATGGTCACATGAAACTCGCCAGAAAGTCATTTCCCTGTGTGAGAAACAATTCTCATGGCTCGTTTCATCTGTCTTTAATTTCAATATTAATTTCGCCCGTAGTTAAACCTGGTGCTTCAGCCGTAAGGGTGATTGTGCCACTTATATTGTTTTTTATCGGACGAAGAATTACCAATGCCTTTCCGCGGAAGGTTTTACAAACAGGACTGTTAAAACTTTCCATGTCGGTTGGGTTTGCATTTCCCGAACCGGCAATTTCTCCGACTCCCGAAACGGTGAAAGTAACCGGAATGGAAGCATCAGGTATTACATTGCCCTGTTCGTCGGTAATCCCAACTTTCACGTAGGATAAATCGTTGCGATCGGCTTTAATCACAGCTCTATCGGCAGTAAGTTTTATTTTTGCCGGTGCCCCTGTTGTTTTAAGCTCTTTTGAGGCAACTTCTTTTCCGTTTTCAAGTGCAATGGCTTTTATTACACCAGCCTGATAAGGGACTTTATAATTGGCGGTGATGCCAATATTTGTATCAATAGTCTGTTCTCCAATCAACTTGCCGTTTAATTCCAAACGTACAACAGGGCTCTTAGAGAATACCCTCACATCCATTGTTGTGCCTTCGTAACCCTCCCAGTTCCAACTTGGATACTCATCAGGCCAGCCCCAGTAACTGTATGTTTCAACCATGCCTTCGGGTAATGGCGTATGAACCATCATTTCAATTTTGCTGTTATCCCAAACCACATCGCGATAATACGATTGAGGTTTTTTATTTCCACAAAGGTCAATATCGCCACAATAGTTGCTAAACCATGGCCATGGCTGAAGCCCTACTCGTGGGCCGGGTTCCGGGGCAATTTTTGAGTTGCCGCATCCGGTTTCTCCCAGATGGTCCATGCCTGTCCATACAAAATCGCCAATTACATAGGAGTTTTTCTCAACCCCTTGCCAAAAAGCATACGCTTCGGCGGCATACGACTCGGTGCTCACAACTATTCGGTCGGGATACTCGGCATGGTCTGATTCGAAAAATTTTTGCAGATAATTATAACCTGCCACATCCAGGTCGGTAAATACAGGAGCCGCCGTTGACCATTCTCTGCCCCAATGGTCCCAAAACTCACAAACCCCTTCTGTTACAGGTCTTGTAGGGTCGAGTTTACGAACTTCTGCTGCCAGTTCTTTTCGGATAACATATCCAATTGAGTCGGCTCGTTCATTAAGCTCATTACCAATACTCCAGAAAATTACAGAAGGATGATTTCGGTCGCGGTAAATCATTGATTTAAGGTCTTTTTGCCACCATTCGCGGAAATACAGATGGTAATCCTGTGGGTTTTTAGGTCGAACCCATTGGTCAAAAGCCTCGTTCATTACATAAACGCCCAAGCGGTCGCAGGCCTCAAGGAACTGTTTCGAAGGCGGGTTATGAGCAGCGCGTATGGCGTTGAAACCATTTGCTTTCATCAATTCTACACGGCGTTCTTCAGCACGGTCGATGGTTGCTGCACCCAAAAAGCCATTGTCGTGGTGAAGGTTTCCTCCTTTCAGAAGCACCGTTTTTCCGTTAACGGTAAATCCCGTTTTTGCATCAAAATGTATGGTGCGTATTCCAAATGCGGTTGCTGTTTGGTCGGTAACTGTTCTATCGGCTATTACTTTAACCTCTGCTGTATAAAGGTTGGGAGTTTCGTGCGACCACAATTTGGCTTGAGGTACTGTTATACGTTGAATAATGTCCTCTGAACCGCGGTTAATATTCCTAACAGGAGTTTTTGAGGTGGTTGCAACTTTCCCGTTACCATCGATGATGCGAATCTGCAAACTAACATCCACACCAGCGTTTGTACTGTTCTCAACTGTTGCAGTTATGGTTATATTTGCTTCATTCTCAGAAATACTCTCGGTATTTACAAACACGCCATTGTGTTCAATGCGTAAGGGTTGCTTTTGAATAAGCCAAACATGGCGATATATACCCGAACCGCTGTACCATCGGGAGTTTTTGCCTTCGTTTTTAACTTTTACGGCTAAAACATTGGGTTGGCCGGGAGCATTAAGCAATTCGGTAATATCGAATTGAAAAGCAGTATAGCCATAAGGTTGAATGCCCGCCAGCTTACCATTTACCCACACCTCGCTGTTCATATATACACCATCGAAATTGATAATGGTTTGGTTAAAACGCTTGTCCTTATCGAGTGTAAAAGTTTTACGATACCAGGCTGTTCCACCAAAAGTGTATCCGGTTGCTGTTGCTCCTATGCTTTCTTTGGAGAATGGCCCAACAACGTTGTCGGATTCCTGATTGGGAAGATTTTCGATGCTCCAGTCGTGCGGTAAATCGAGGGTGCGCCAAGAGTCATCGTTAAATAAAGGACTTTCGGCACCTTCTACATCTCCCAATTGAAACATCCAATCGTCGTCGAAAAGAATTTCAGTTCTGGCCTGTTTTTGTTGCTGACAGGCAATAAATACAGGCAATAAAAACACAAAGAGTAAAATGTATGAAAAGATTTTACTTTGCTTTTTTTGCAGTCGCTTTTTTATTTCCATAGCGATTTACCGTTTATATTGCATGAAATTGCTTCATCCATTGGTGTGAACTATTGGTATAATTAATGGTGTCACCTCTTGACCATGGCCTGTCCTGATCGGTAATGGTATAGATTCTAAATTTATTCAAAAAAGATTTTAGCTCCTCCAGAGTCCTGTCTTGCTTTACTCGCCAGATAGCTTGCGCGAAAGTGTTGTCACCACCCCAGACAGATATCCAGATAGGCCGGTTGTCATTTTTATCAGCCATTTCAATGATAAGATTGCTTCCTTGTGAATCATTGCCTTCTCCAATATATCCCATCCCCATTTTTGTGCTTCCTAGTACAGTTTGCGATCGCAAATAATCAGGACTGGGCCAGTAACCAATTTGCTGAGTTGATTCATCCTGTATGAATTTTTTTTGGTCGGAATGTTTTTTGAGATTTGGAAGATCTTTTTCATAGGCATTTAAAGCTTCATGCATAAGGTCAATACGTTCCAATCCACCAGTGTTGCTCCAACCCGTTGTGGCAATAAGGGCTTCAATCTGGAACAGGTCGGCATGGACAAGCAATCGAATCATGGACTCCATATCATCCGGCTCAATATTATTGGGAGCAATATCGGTTAGGACTACGATTCGTGGTTTTAAATTTTTCTTTTCTGACTCTGGATTAGCACAAGCTTTAACCAGGAAACAAGATAAAACCATAATAGCTATGCATTTAAGCTTCATATTAAAATTTTCAATTGTTCGAAAAAAATATAATACTGTTGTTTTCAATGTATTTGCTACAATCTTCTAAAATATCATTATATGTCTTGCTGGCAATTCCTTACACTTGCATACAACATCCATATTTGCTACATAAACTGGCACATTATTGATGCGATTAAAATCGTCCATCCCTTTATTATAGGTTATTTCAGACTCACCATGGTTACGTATATGAAGCGTTTGGCCTTTCGAAGCACGTTCCTGCCAAGTTACAAGAGCCTGTGATAGGGGCTGAAACGCTCGATATCCCAGTGGCTGACAAATGATTTATATACGATGTAGCCTGTTATTTATCAGGCTTACTTATTGATTTTAAATGGTTTTATCGAACTTGTGAACTGTATGGCTTGAGGAATGGTTTGATATTTATTAATCACCCCTATTGCCGTGCATCCTACCCCGGTAGTTTGGTAGTCGAAATTGAATGTTACACCATCCGATTTGATCAATTGATAGGTGTATTTTGCCTTTGACAAATTTTCGGTGCTGTAATTATAGCAATTAAAATTAAAGGGTTGGGTTGCTGAAAACTCGATACCAATTCCTTCATTGTTTGTTAATCTCACATATTGGTTATCTGTTCGCAAGCCACAATCCTGAGGAATTAAATAGTACTCAAACATCGCATCGACTGTTGACTGATAAAGTCCAAATCGGTAGCCGGTTTTGCGGTCTGGATAATTCTCCTGCGGCCCACGTCCAAACCATGTAACATTTTGCATTTGGTCATCGAAAACCCATTTTGTTCCGATGCGTGGTAACGACATGGGCATATTTCCATTCGGATTAATTGTGTGCTGTAAACTAATTTCTCCGTCGGGCGAAATCGTATAAATCATCTCATTTTCGAAGCCAGCATTTCCTGCATTTCCAAAGAGAGCAATTTCACGAATACTGACAATTGTATTTTCAGCCGTATTTTCAACCCGAAATGATTCAAGTTTTAAATTCATTTTATCCAGACCGATGGAATACCATGAAGTGGCAACCATCCTTCCGTAGCCCTCGGTTCTAGGATATACATTAACCGAATAAGTGGTCCAGTCGTCCAGTTCGTTCGCCAGAGGGGCACGCCAAACATTGAGTTGCGCTCCCTGTTTCAGCAATTCTGTACCCATGTATTTCATGGAGTACAATTGTCCATCGGCTTTATTAAAGGTATAATCGAAATTTACTCCAGATACAATCAAATGTTGCTCATTATCTGTAACTTTTAAAGGATTGGTCTGATGCTGTACCAATTTTTTATTGGCAGGAACAATCCATGGCAATTCCAATTGATCCCAACACTGTTCAAAACCCTTCGGCGCCCATTGTGTAGCTTCTTTCGAATGAAAACTAACTGTTGCCAAATAAGTTGCACCGGCTTTTAACTGAGGCTTTTGGATAGGAAGAACGTAGATTTTTTTTGCTTCCGGTTCAACATCCACCTCCAATTTTCCCGAAGCTATTGATATTCCGTTTTCTTCCAAATTCCAACGTGCTTCAAAGTTATTCGTATTGGTAAAAAAGTTTCGGTTCTGCACTTCAATTTCCATTTTTTCGGCATTGCTCCACTTTACAGAAATGGGTTGAGCCGACTTTTTTATTTGCCACATTTCAGGCTGTGGAACCCGATCGGGCCAAATACTTCCATAGGTACGCGCGCCAATTCCATAGCTGAAAAACTCGCCTTCGTTTTGCTCCTGTTCAAAATCGAGCCACAAAGCTGCGCGATTTTTCAAGTCCGGTTTTACTGCAAATAAATCATTGATTTCAATCGCTTTGGAGAAAATACCCACCTGATCGATAATGGCATCGCACAAATATTCGGAGGTATGCTGACCATGTGTCTCGGCATTCCTACCCACATTAAGAGGAAAAGGAAAATTAGTTATGTTCCCGGTGACCGGTTTTTCAGCCACCTTTTTGTTGTCGATAAATAATGAAATCGTTTTCCCGTCATAAATACCTGCCACATGATGCCAGTTTTGTGTCCAATCTTTGGGTAAAGCAGCACGGACAACTGTTTTTTTCGAAGTATAGATATAGAAATCGAGTGAATCGGCACCGATTTGCTGCAAACCAAATTGATAGTTTCCTTTGGTGAGGATTGTTCCGCCCATTTTCATTAAATCACGTGGAAAAATCCAAAGCGAAACCGTTAATTCATTGCCCGAAATTTCTATGTTTTTATCCTGGTAAACTTCCACCCATTGGTCGTGACCATTCAGATCAATGCCTTTTCCATGGTATCCGGTAACCAGTTTTGCGCGACCCATGATGTGAGTTGCGACCTTGTTTGGTGAAGAATCTGTCAATTTACGAATTGGCTCGAGCAAACCTGGACTCACGAAATCCCAGATTGCACCGCCCATGATGCGTGGATACTGGTATATGACGTCCCAATATTCATCCAGTCCACCACCAGCGTTTCCAGCTACCGAAAGGTATTCGTCCATAAACGATGGTCGCGGATCAACACTTTCTGGAACCATCCCCACCTGTATTTTGAGATCAAAAGGAGTAGCATAACGTGGCCCAATAATCTCTTCGCAAGGGTGAGAAAAAGCATTCCCTCCATACATCCAGTATCGTGTATTGTCGTATTTCCGTCCTTCATCAATTACAGCACATATATTTTTACCTTCCCCAGCCTCGTTGCCTGCACTCCAGAAAAGAATGGAAGGATGATTGCGGTCGCGCAACACCATTTTGCGAACCCGATCGCGGTACATGGGCTCCCAGTCCGGATTATCGCTAAGATATTCTGTGGCATGTGCCTCATTTCCGGTTTCATCGATGATGTAAAACCCATATTCGTCTGCCAATTCTAAATAGCGTCTTACAGGTGGGTAGTGCGATATGCGTACACAATTTATATTGAATTGTTTAAACAGTTCAAAATCTTTCCGAATGGTGGCTTCGTCCATGGTATGCCCCATAGTGGGGTGTTGCATGTGCGTATTGATGCCGTTGAGTTTTATGGCCTTGCCATTGAGGTAGAAAACCTGATTGCGAATTTCGGTTTCTTTAAAACCTATACGACCAGTAATTACTTCTTCGGTTTTTCCTTCATTGTTTATTAATTCCAGCGTTAACAGGTAAAGATTGGGCGTTTCAGCTGTCCACTTTTTAGGATTTGTTACTTCTGATGAAATATGAATATTTTGCTTATTATCAGCAGTTATTTGAACTGCATCAGAAGTAAAACTCTGAACCAACACATTGTCTGAATTAAACAGCGAAGCTCGAACCTTGTAGTTCTGTTTATCGGTTTTCGTTTGGTTATTTACCGTAATCTGCAAATTCAGTTTTGCGTTCTCATAGTTTTCGTCCAGGTCGGTGGTGGCATACCAGTCGAAGATATGTACATCCGGTTTTGCATACATCCAAACATCATCGAAAATACCAGCCAGGCGCCAATAGTCCTGACTTTCGAGATACACACCATCTGAATATTTAATTACGTTGACAGCAATGGTGTTTTTTCCCGGTTTCAGGAAACTGGTAATATCATATTCAGCAGGCTCTTGCGCACCTTGGTTGTAGCCCACTTCCTGTCCGTTGATCCAGACAAACGATGCTGATGCGGTTTTCTCCATGCGCAAAAAAATGCGTTTGCTTTTCCATTTCGCCGGCAAGGTAAATGTTTTGCGATACGAGCCAGTCGGGTTGTATTCGCGCGGAACAAAAGGCGGATTGGACTTAAACGGATGTGCTACATTGCGAAACAGCGGATCGCCAAAGCCCTGCATTTCCCAGTTTGAGGGAACTGTAATTTCAGACCATTTCTGGTCATTAAAATTTGATGTAAAAAAGTCTTTGGGTGTACCTTCCGGAGTATTGGCAAAATGGAATTTCCACTTTCCATTCAACGAAAGCACATTTTCTGACTTCGATTTCTGATTTAATGTTTCTTCAATCGACTTAAAAGGAATACAGACCGTGTGACCTTCAGTCTGGTTGATTTCAAATATCGCTGGATTTTCGATGAAATGATAAACGTTAGCAAATTTCGATTGCTGTGCCGACAATGTAAAACTTGTCAGAGTGATAAATAAACCAACTATTTTTTTCATGCTCGATTAGGTTTTTATAAGTCCGTACTTTAGCTTTTTCGTAAATTTCAATTGTGAGTCGGAGAAGACAAATCCAATCTCTTTGAGCTTTTTTTTCAGAAATTTATTTACAGCTTCTAAAAGTACTTCTTTAGGTTTCATGTCAACATTTAATCTTTTTGTGCTCAGGTCTGTATAATTGGCTACAACTAGTATATATAGTGTTATATTATGTAGTTTTTCCAGGTGATTTATAGATAACGCCGGCATTCCTCCACTCGGATTAGGCAATATTCCGCTATTGCAAATAATTGCGTTGGGAACTCATTTAACTTCACAATTAATATTTTTTTGAGTTAGATATTTGAGCGTCTAATTGAATTTCCACCAGTCAAAATCGAATAGGTCTTTTTCGCCCTTAAAAACAAAGTAAACATCGCGAACGCCCTTTGCCTTATTGTTTACAGGCGCAGTGAATGTTCGCCAAATGCCACCTTCACGCGATGTATTTACATCTACTGTTGCGATGAGTGGCCCATCTATTTTATCGACTCTGATTTCGATTTTCCCTCCATAAAGCGAAGCCACACTCACCTCAACAGACTTTGCACCCGTTGAAAAATTGGCGCCTTTCACCATAATGTAATCACCATTGTTTATGGATGTTACAAATCTACGGTCGGCAATTTTAGCTCCCCGTGCCCAATCAAAATCGCCTTCCCATTCGGTTTCGAATCTGGTTTTTACGCCTTCGCTCCAAGCCATGGTTTCTGCCTCCACCCGTTTGAAAGGATTCAGAGTTTCCACTTGAGTAGGACCTTCTACCGTCCAGTAAGCACGGTTTTGTATGGTTCCGTCGGGGTTATAAATCATTTCATCGAGCATAACCGAACGACGCTCATAAAATTTGGTAGTTGTTAGTTTAAGTAAGTCGTAAGTATGACCAAAACAATACCATTTCCCTTTAAACTCTATGATTCCGGGATGATTCCCCCTGCTTAGTTCAGTTGCATCCATTATCATTCCCTTATACTCCCATGGACCTGTGGGCGAGCTGCTCATGGCATAACCAATTCCTTCGGGACAACAGGTAGATGCATAAGCCAGATAATAATGTTCGTTGCGCTTCCACACCCAAGGCCCCTCCTGGTAGTTTTTAGGTGTTGTTTCTTCTACCATAATTTCCCCGGAATATGAAATCATATCCTCGTTAAGCTTCACATAATAGACTTTAGGATTGCCCCAGTACAAATATGCCTGTCCGTCATCGTCGATAAATACGGCAGGATCAATATCATGATGGCTGTTTTGAATCAATGGCTTTCCGAGGGGGTCTTTAAAAGGTCCATAAGGATTATCGGCTACCAAAACACCTATTCCAATCCCATTTGGGATGGGACAATAGAAATAGAACTTACCATTGCGCTCTATGCAATGAGGCGCCCATGCACCATTATCGTAAGGCACCCAATCAAAGTTTTTTAATGAGGCAATCACACCATGGTCGGTCCAATTAACCATATCGGTTGATGTGTAGAGCAACCAGTTAAACATTTTAAATCCCATGGCGTCGTCGGCATCGTGAGTGGTATATAAAAACACGGTGTTGTTATAAACCATGGGCACCGGGTCGGCAGTATATTTGGTTTGAATGATTGGCTTTTGGGCATATACACTACTTCCCATCAAAAGGGCTGCAAACAAAAAAAATGACCCGAATAAGGTTTTAATCCTGGAATTCATTGAATTAGACATTTATATATTACAACTTATCATTAACGCTTAACACCCTCAGAAAATAAACTGCACCTGCAGTATTCCCAGGCAAAGCCTGAAACTTAACTCTTACATTGTCCTTGTCTTTTACCATCGATTCTGGAATAGTATACTCCACATCAAAGAACCTCGACTGGTTCCAACGTCCGGTATTATTTTCAGTCAACAGTTTTTCATCGTCAATGTAAATATCAAACTTACGTCCACCCCATTCTGCACCCCAATAGCGAACCAAAAGTCTTAAATTGGTTTCGGAGTTTGTTGTCATTTCGTAACTGAAGTATCCGCCTCTGACAGCTTCTCTATAGAATTCATTGTGATTGTTACCCGAATTAGAATTCTCACTTTGCATGGCATGGTCGGTTTCGGGCTGTTGTTCGCCGGTTGCCACAAAATCGACGGTTCGACTTTCTATCTCAATTCTATGGTTTTCAATGGTTGTTAACGAATCGAGGTAAGTTTTATATCCATTATTTGTAAGAGCCAACCAATACATCATATACCTTGAGTCATGAATATTTGAGAAAGGCTCAAGTTTAAGATCAATTGGGTTTATCATTTTTACGTTGAGCGTAAAGTTCAAAGGTTCATCCTTAATGGGAATCAGTTTACTTGCAATATTCTCAATATCATCTTCAACAAGAATAGGAGCCTGATCTATTGGAAACAGTCTCCCTCCCGGATATTGCCCCCATCGTCCGTCATCGGCTATCAACCCTTTTAAATCTTCGGTCCCTGTTTTTGCACCAAGCAAAATGGGTCCGTGCATAAACGCAATATAATCGGGCACATTGGGCAAACGCTCAATGCTACTGTGCATTGGCATTAAAAGCTCTACAATATCACCCTTTTCCCATTTTCTATCGATGCTTACATAAGATGAAGGCAACGAATTATGCTTAACTTCTATCCCGTTTACGGTAATTTTAAACTCACCTGCTTTCACCCACCCCGGAAACCTAACCATCAGTTTAAATTTCGCCGAACCTTTTGTTATCGAAAGCTTGGTTTTCCCTTCGTAGGGAAAACTGGTTTCCTGTCGGAGATTCACTTTTTTAGCTTTCCAATCGAGTTCTGATTCAATAAATAGGTTAACAAACAACGAATCATCAGCATGAGTGTAAATAAACTCATTGTATTTACCATGGTTCTCCATGCCGGTGCCTACGCAACACCACATAGCCTGTTCTGGAGCAGAATAAACCCTGTAGTGCTGCGGCCGTGCAGTGGTAAAATAAACGTAACCACCATGTTCAGGATGTTGTGTTGAAAGGATATGATTGAACACTGTTCGTTCATAGTAATCTGCGTAATGAGCCTTTGGCTGCATCCTGAACAAATCTTCGGTCAGTTTCAGCATGTTGTAAGAGTTGCACGACTCTGGACCATCCACATCAATAATAAAATCGCCGCAAGATTCTACGCTTGGGAAGTGCTCGCGCCGGCTGTTACCTCCAAACGCCAACGAACGATTTTCAACAATGGTTTCCCATGAAAAACGACCGGCATTTTTGTATTTTTTGTCACCAGAAAGCTCCGCGATACGGGCAAATCCAATAAATTTTGGTATTTGAGTGTTAGCGTGTTTGTTATCCAGATTGTCAATTCCGTTCGACAAAGGCTCAAGAAACATGTTGTGTGAAAACCTTTTTGCAGCAATCAGATATTTTTCTTCGCCAGTTATTTGGTAGGCATCGGCAAAAGTTTCATTCATACCACCATATTCCATGTTTAGCACCGACTGCATCTGTTCCTCGGTAAAAGAGGAACAGATGTCGATATCCCAATTACAAAATTTCAGAAATAAAGATTTTGCTTCCTCGTTGCCACAATAGACCCAGGCATCCCTGAGTCCCGCATACATTTTATGCAAGTTATAAAACGGAGCCCACGACGAATGATAAATGCCGAAATCACCTTTTTTAAAGGCCGACCAAAGTTTCACACTATTTGGAAATCCTCCAATATAGCCAACGCCCCATTCGGCATTGTTTATGGCATTGGCCTCCAGGCACGCTCTTAATTCCGTAAGCATATAATCTATGCGCCTTTTACACTCTATATTACCGGTGGCCGCATAATTCATGGCCATTGCCGAAAGGTAATGTCCGGCTACGTGACCATCCAAACCATCCCAATTGGGATAGCTTTTTGCTTTTTCAGGGAGTCCGGCTTCCTTACGGTAAGGTGCCAGCAAACGATCTACATCGTATTTCAGAAGCACCTGAAGGTTCAGATCGCGGGCATGTTTAAACGGCCCATCAAGCAGTTTCACATCTGATAATGGGAATGCGTTTTTGTACAGTTTATCTTGCGTCTGTATTGAGCTGTGAACAACTAGAAAACAAACCAATAAACCTACCTTAATCAAGTTCATTTTAATTCAATTAAAATTAAAAATGTATCGGACTGAACTAACCAATATTATTTATTAATGGCTATGCCGTTAAAACTTAAACACCCACGCTGCGAACCAACAACAAGTTACTTCTAAATCTATTTTATCTCCTCATCAAAAACTACGGCTACTTTTCCGCACTTGCCTTCATTCATCAGTTCATATGCTTCATCGGCCTTGTCGATTGTAAATCTGTGTGTTACCAAGTCTTCAGGATGAATTCCCCACCTAACCAGACGTTCAACCAATTCCTCCATACGCCAGATATTAGTAACCCACGAGCCGTATATTGTTATCTGGTCGTGAATAATATCGGGGCTAGGGTTAAATTCAACCGTTCCTCCTTCTCCAATCATAACCATTTTGCCCCACTTGCGTGTTGCCCTTATACATAGTTGTCGTCCGTGTGTGTTTCCTGAACAATCAACCGTTTTTTCAAATCCCTGCTTTTGATAAGTGGTGGCCACAACTTGCTCCAGGGTATCTGTACCCGATACGAAAACCTGATTTGCCAGGCCGAGTTTAAGGGCCAAATCGCATCGTTCTTTAACAGTATCGACTCCAACCAGGTGCGTTGCGCCAAGGGCTTTAGCCAGCATTAAAGCAGCCAGTCCAACGGGACCTAATCCAACCACAAGCACGGCATCGTTACCGCAAATACCGATTCTTTCGAGACCCTCGTACACTGTTCCAAATCCACAAGCTATCTGAGCGCCGTCCACATAGGTGAGTTCATCGGGCAGTAAAACACAATCCTTTTCTTCGGCGAGCATGTACGGAGCCATTCCCCCGTCGCGTTGCCAGCCGTAGGCAGCCCGGGTTGGACTGGTACAAGAAATCATGTAACCGCGTCGGCAATCGTTACAAACGCCACAACCCGAGATATGATATACAACTACTCTGTCGCCTTCTTTAAACCGTCTGGTTTTAGGGCCGCACTTTACAATTTGTCCGCTTGGCTCGTGACCGGCAATTTTATTCTGATACGCCTCCGGCCCCTTTCCAAGGTGTTCGCGGTAAATGGCGCGAATATCGCTACCACAAATTGTAGAAGCCTTCATTTTTATGAGAACCTCTCCCGGACCGGGTTGAGGAATGCCAACCTCTTTGAAAACCACTGTGCTATTCCCCGGTAAGAATGCTGCTTTCATTTTTGTTTCCATATTTTTAATGCCAATAATAGTTTACTAACAAGTTATCGTACCTTTTAAATCCCATAAATCTTCCCAGCCTTCGGCGCCTTCCCACAAAAAGACCTGCCCTTTAATCAAACGGCAGTTTTTATCGATGGCAGCAATTTCCTCCATTTCTTCTGCGGTTAATGGATCTCCGCATACAGCATTTAAATTGCTGATGATTTTTGATGGCGTAACAGAAAATGGAATAACCACTTCTCCTCTTTGGATGGCCCATTTAATGCATATCTCGGCCGGATGAATTTTAAGCCGCTCAGCAATTCTTATAATAACCGGGTCTTCAATATCTACTGTGTCGGTGGCTGTACGGTCGCGCTCAGGGCGCTTGGGAGATCCAATGGGCGAGTACCCGATGGGCTGAATGTTTTTACTAACCAGATAATTAAACAATTCTGCCTGCTGAAAGTGGGGATGAATTTCCATTTCATTAACTACCGGTTTTATAATGGCATCCCGAAGCAAAAGCTCCATTTTGGGTATTGTCATATTTGAAGTGCCAGTGGCTTTTACCAGCCCCATTTCCACCAATTGCTCCATTTGTCTCCAGGCAACCATATAATCTTCATGGATGTATGGCTTTGACTCTGGATTCCGGGCATTGCCGTCGCATCCGGGAGCGTGGTAATTTGGGAATGGCCAGTGAACAAGATATAAATCAAGATAATCGAGCTTCAGGTCGTGCAGCGATTTCTTACACGATTCAATAACCTGACCTTCTCCGTGCGCATCGTTCCAAACTTTTGATGTTATCCAGAGCTCATCTCTGTTTACAACACCCTTTTTTATCAACCCTGAGATGGCACAACCAATCTCAGCTTCATTCATATATACCGATGCACAATCGATATGCCGATAGCCGTTTCTGATTGCAAAATCAACGGCCTGGGCAATTTGTTGTGCATTGTAATTATCGGAGCCAAAGGTGCCAAGTCCAATAGCAGGTATTTTTAAACCATTATTTAAGGTTATTAATGGTGCCATTATTTTTTTGTTACTATTAATGATTGTTATCTGCTACTTAATGTATATGTTCCGCCTTTTTCAGTTTCTATATCATAAGTAAACACATTGGGCAGTTCTGTTTTACTTATAGAGGCCGACACTGAAATAATGGGTTGTTTAATGTCAGGTATCTGGTAAAATGAATTACTGTTAAAACCTTCAGCTACAATCGTTTTGCCTTTACCGTTCAGCTTTAATTGGTTGCCGGTACGAATCCTTAAATTGCCACCCAAATTCGATTTAATTTTCAGTTTCACAACCTGGTGGTTTTCCCATTCCATTTCAACAATTTCGAAACCGCCTCGCGCCCTGAGTCCGCTCACGTGTCCGGTGGGCCATACATCAGGCAGAGCCGGAACCAAATGGATTGCGCCATCGTGACTTTGCATGAGCATTTCGGTAATGCCCGACGTAAATCCGAAGTTGCCATCAATTTGAAACGGGGGGTGTGCATCAAACATATTGGCGTAGGTGCCTCCTCGTTCAAATACTTCGCGATTATTGCCTGTACCGCGTCCCACAAGTTTAATCTGCTCTTTTATAAGGTTGTATACATGATTACCATCGAGAAGCCTTGCCCAAAGGTTAATTTTCCAGTTAATAGACCATCCTGTTGATGGGTCGCCCCGATGAATGAGTGATGTGCGCGAAGCCTCGGCCAATTCAGGCGATCGAAACGGTGAAATCTGGTTCGAAGGAAACAATCCGTAAAGATGCGACACATGCCTGTGCTTATCGTTAGGATTGTCCCAATCGTGCACCCACTCCTGCAATTGGCTGTGTTGCCCTATTTGCATGGGAGGCAAAAGACTAAGAATCCTTTCCATTTCCGGAATCAGGGATTCCTGTATGTTCAAAATCCGGGCTGCACGAATGGTTTTTGTAAAAAGGTCGAACACCAATTGATTGTCTATGGTGGTTCCTGCAGCAATGGATGATTGATGATGGATGGCAGGTGAGTTTTCGGGCGAATTGGAAGGCACAATCACCATCCATCCATTTTCAGGTTCCTCAACCATAAAATCGATACAGAATTCAGCGGCTCCTCTTAAAACATCATAAACCGAGCGCAAATACTCTGTATCGCCACTATATTCATATTTATCGAACAAATGCTGGCTAAGCCAAACCCCGCCCATGGGCCACATGCCCCAGTAAGAGCCATCAACCGGCCCACATATACGCCATATATCGGTATTGTGGTGCGTTACCCAACCTTTGGCCCCGTACATGGTTTTGGCTGTTTCGCGGCCGACCTCCGAAAGTTCCCGAACCATCCGGATTAAAGGCTCGTGCATCTCGGGCAAATTAGTCGGTTCTGCCGGCCAGTAATTCATTTCAGTATTGATGTTGATGGTGTATTTGCTGTCCCAGGCCGGAAAAAGCTGATGGTTCCATAAACCCTGTAAATTGGCAGGTTGCTGCCCCGGCTGTGATGAACTGATAAGTAAATAGCGTCCAAACTGAAAATAAAGAGCCGCCATAGAAGGGTCGTTACCTTTACTGAATTGTTCAATTCTTACATCGGTGGGGTTTTTAATAGAGTCGGTCTGACCCAGAAAAAGTGATACCCGGTTGAAATAATTTTGGTAAAAGGAAGTGTGGGATTTTAATAAACCTGCATATTTCTTATTAAGGGCATTGCTTAAATAGGTTTCGGCCAACTTTTCAGCGTTGGCACTTACGTCGTTATAATTTACAAAATTGGTGGCTATGGAGATGAATATGGTTGCACTGTTGGCGCCTTCAATTTTTAACTGTTTGTTTTCGGCTGAAATTTTTCCACCGTCGTTGACAATCTTGCTCAAAACCACAAATTCAACCTTCCCTTCTACCGACTCGTGACTGTTGGTGATACCGCTCATTTTAAGCACATCGTTGCCCAGAGTGCTTAATTCAACATTTCCCGGTCGGTCTAACGTTGCCGAGAAACTAACAGAACCCGGCTTGCTGGCTGTCAGGCGCACTACAATAACATTATCGGTAAACGATGAGAAAACCTCACGTGTATATTCCACTCCATTCACCTTATAACGGGTGGTAGCCAGGGCTTTTTCAATATCAAGGTCGCGGTAAAAGTTGGTATAATTATCATGCCCTTCAAAATTCAAACGCAGGTTGCCGGCAGTTTGATAAGGCATACCATGCGAGGTTTTGGAGATAATTTTCTGATTGGCCAAATCCTGAGCCTCAATATATTTTCCCTCGAAAATAAGCTGGCGCACTTTGGGCAAAGCTTCCAAAGCATCGGGGTTATCGTTCCTGTTTGGACTTCCGGCCCAAATGGTATTTTCGTTGAGTTGAATGAGCTCGTTGACTGGATTCCCAAATACCATGGCACCAATTCGTCCATTACCAAGCGGAAGCGCTTCCTCCCATTTTTGGGCTGGCACCGGATACCACATTTTGAGATAAGTGGTTGGTTTATTGTTGCTGCATGCCGAGCAGAACATAAACAATAACAGTGAAAGATTAAAAATGAGTTTCATGGCAATTCTTTAAATTGAGTTCAATATTTTAGAAATTCATGTCTTTTATTTTCAGGCAATTTCGGCCTGAAACATTAGTGTTTTTATTTCACAATTGTCAGGATTTTTAATATTTTCCATCAAAAGATTAAACGATGCTTCTGCCATTTTTTCTTCGGGTTGTTGAATTACCAATGCGTTTGGTGTTGCTAACGACAGCCAGGGATATCCGCCAAAGCTGGCTATGCCAATCTTTGGGAATAGTTTCTTTTTGGAGATTTTCAGATAATTGAGTGCCCCCCACGCCAGCACATGCGAATCAAAAATGAGCGCATCGGGCCTGTTTTTTCTATTAAACAGTTTCAAAGCCACTTCAAAGCCGTTTTCAATGGAGAACCCTTCAGTTATGGCGATGCAATTTTCGTACTGACTATTAATCTCTTTCAAACCCAGTAAGTAGCCTTTTTGGCGCTCTTTAAACAAATGGATGGATGGCACCCCTGATAAATACGCCATTTTTTTAAAGCCTTTGCCGTGTAGTTTTAAAACCACATTTTTTAAGGCCGATGCATTGTCTAGTATTACTGCCGATTTTGACAATAGTGGACTTATCCGGTCGAAACAAACAAATGGTATTTTATAACTATCCAGCTGTTGAAAATGCGAAACATCGGTGGTTTCCATTGTTAAGGATGAGATTACCCCTGCTATATTTTGCTGAATAATTGATTTAGTTATTTCTTTTTCCTGTTTAACCGATTCTTCCGATTGAAATACAGCCACAATATAACCTGATGCAGATGCCAGTTTGGTAACTATACTCACGAAATTAGAAAAGAAACTGTGGTGTATGTTTGGTACAATCACCCCTATAATGTTACTTCGCGAACCCCTCAAAAATAGTGCATTCCGGTTAATTTGATAACCACGTTCCGAAGCATACCTCATCACTTTTTCAATGGTGATGGCATTAATCTCCGGGCTGCCTCTCAAAGCCCGGGAAACGGTGGAATGGTGAATACCCAATTCACGTGCAATATCTTTTATGGTTATTCGCTTCATTTAAAAATGCACACGTGTGCACATATGAATAAATAATTATTGAATTGAAATTTATGTAATATTTTGTAAAAATATATAATAACCCATTGTCGGATTTTCAGTTTTAGATAATTAGCTTTTAAAATTGGATAATTCGTTAAAGAAAACAAGTTTTAAAATCAAAAGTCAATAGTTGATAACAGGCGGGCAAAAGGCAGAGGTTTTTAGTTAATAGTCAAAAAGTTGACAAGTATTTATCTGAATAAATTGAATTTCTCAATCACCATTTTTCTGCTAACTAAAGTATCATTGTTGCTGATTTTTAAAGCTAATCCTAATATCATATCTTTATTAACAATAAACCCGGACTGATCATAGCCTAAGCTTAGTCCGGGTTTCAACAAGGATAAAATTATCGGCTTTTGGTTAAAATCTGCAACATTTTCTCGCCATACCGTTTGCCAAGTATTCGGTACCCTTCGGCAGTAAAGTGTAAACCATCAGGAGCTCCGGAACATCCGGCCGAAGAAACTACATGTGCATTAGGTATAACTTCGGGCAAAAGATTAATAAACTGGTTAAAACCATGGCATTTACCATTAAACTCGGCACTCAAAAGCTCACCGGCAATCAAAGGTACTTCAGCCGGATTAAGGTTTAAATCGGCCATCAGATTGTCATAGATGTCTTTAACCTTTTTTGCCCACAGGGTATCATTTGGATTCGATTCTCCCTGGTGGAGCAATATGCCTTTAATTACGCCGTCTTTTTGTGCCAATCTGGCCATATCAACCAATCTGCCATAAGGATTGCCGCCATAGTTAGTAATCCAGCCAACCATCCAATGAGGTGCTGTGGCCACATACGAACTGTAATTTTCTTTATCGAAAAGTTCGATTTTACATCCTCCCACCGAAACATTTATAACGCCAACTTTGATATTTGCAGGCAGGTTTTCAATAAGGGTGCGGCCAAAATAGTCGGCAGGTGATATTCCGGCTTTACAGTCGCAAATAGGAGGTGTGGCCGTGTACCAGTTGCCCATTACTCTGCCTTTATCGGGGCAGTCCATAGCGGCCATCATCTGAAAACGGGCATCAACAGTTGAATCCTGGGCTTCTGCCCTGGATGCTCCGGCCATATTCGATTGCCCAAAGCACAGGTAAATATGGAAATCCGGATTCTGCGAAAAGGTGGTTATTGTTGCCATTAGTAACAAGGTAACCAATATGGATTTAATTTTCATTCAACAATATTTTATAAGTGTTATTGTTTAGTAGCTGTTTAAATTTAGATATAAGATATTTAGAAGCGCAGCAACGCGTTTCCGACAAATCGGAACTACGCCTGCGGCTTGAGGTCCCGAGAATCGGGATAAGATAGATAGAAAAGATTTGTAAGTTCTTATAGATTCTTTAGCATCTTTCCAGACTTATCTATCCGTCTAATAATCTTATCCCGATACTCGGGATTCCGTAAACTTCAATTCTAATCATCTTAATAATAATTTCAACATTAAATTTCAACAGTTTTTAATTATTTTGCCCACTCCTGACCTTCAGGGGTCCTGCGCCAGATAAAGTAATTATCCATTGCCCAAAGTGATTGCTCGTCGGGAACCGGGGTCATGAATGTTTTATTACCCAGATACATGGCTTGTGGATTATCGTTGGTAAAGGGTATCCACTCGGTTAAATTTTCTCCGTTAGGATTGCCGTATTTAACAAAGTTGGTCCAATAGGCGCCCATAATTTTCGAAATCTCAACATCTGAATGCGATGTAAAAGGCTTAGTAGGGTCAATATGCATAAATACATAAGCCACATCAACGCCATGTGGCGTTCCATGGTCGGCTTGCGGCGAATCTTCGGGCCAAAGTGGGTGCTGGTCGAAATAATAGAGGTACACATTTGACTTTCCGGTTTGTGCCTGAAGTCGCGCCCATGCCCAGGTTGGCCATCCAAATGCCGCATCGCGCATCAAATTGCGGGCACTGCGGGGGACAGATGTTGAGCAAACCGGGTAAGCCATGAGTAAAGATTCGGCATGAGGCCCAAATCGTCTGTTAACATTATTAATATACTCCTGGGGAGTGCGTCCGGCCGGGAAGCTTAGTCCCTCATCTGAATTATATCCTATTAGTACTGGCACATCATTGTATTTACCATCTTCGTAAAGCTTGTACTGGTCGTCGGGAATTACATAACCATCCACAATTGGCCAACTGCCCGGCAATGTCCATCCCTGGGGCACCAACTTATCTGCTTCTATTTTACGTAACTCCTCAATGGATGAAAGTCCAAATCCACTCACATATTCAACACCCTCTTGTTCTGCCTGTTGAAGTGTTTTCATATTTTCGCCGGGATATGTTGTGGGGCGGGTTGGGCCAAAAGAGCCGCCACTTTGCGAAATTGCACCACGAAACAACCCTTTAGCCAATGGTGAGGCGCACAACATACTAACCGAAATACCTCCGGCCGATTCGCCAAAAATGGTTACCTTTTCAGGGTCGCCACCAAAGGCTGCTATGTTTCGTTGTACCCACTCCAAACCTGCAATCTGGTCGAGTAAACCGTAATTCCCCGAAACTCCATTGGGACTTTCGGCACTCAACTCCGGATGAGCAAGAAAGCCAATTTGACCTACACGATAAGCGATGCTCACAAAAACGACTCCATGGCGCGCCAAATGTTCGCCATTGTGCACCGGATCGGATGTAGAACCAAAACTAAAGCCACCTCCGTATATCCAAACCATAACTGGCAATTTTTCGTTGGCCAATTTTGCCGGAGTCCACACATTTAAATAGAGGCAGTCTTCGCTTTTCCCCGATGCCGGGTTACCGCCTTGCATGGGGGCTGGTGCAAATTCAATGGTTTGCTTTACACCCTTCCATTTTTCAACCGGCTGGGGGGCTTTCCAGCGCAAATCGCCCACAGGTGGCGCCGCAAAAGGGATTCCTTTATAAATGGTTAAGTCGTCGGTTACAATACCCTGAATGGTTCCGCCCTCTACCTTTACCCTGCCAGGTTGTTGAGAACATGCACCCAGCAACATGCCGATGGATGCCAGAAGTATGAAATAGATTCGATTCATAATATTTGATTCTTAAACAGTTATTTTTTACGCCAAAGATTTGGAAGGAAGCGGTAATACAATAGATGACGCCATGTTCCCCAATCGTGACCGCCATGACCACCTACATAATATTCATGATTAATGTTGTGGTTTTTAAGTGCTTCATGCAATGCCTGGCAGCGACGATTGAAAAATCCTTTTGCTTCCATAGTGCCCTGTCCCACAAAAAGATAATCTACCTTCCGGTTCACATTGGGATCGGTAAGGAAATGTATTAGAGTGGTTTCCGGGTTTTCATCGCCAGCACTGAGAATGCCAAAATTGGCAAACAAATCGAGCGAACGGAAACCGATAAACATGCTGTGTCGCCCACCCATCGATAAACCAGAAATGGCCCTTCCCTTTGGTGAAGCAATGGTGTTGTAGCTTTTATCTACTAGTGGGACAACATGGTTTCTGAGTTCTTTTTCAAAAATATCGAAGGTTAATTCTGTGTGCCGGGGGTGGTTACGATGAATGACCTGATTGTTGGGAATGGCGATAATCATGGGCACAACTTTGCCCTCGGCCAGAAGGTTATCCATAATAAAATTCACACGGCCATCGTACACCCAATTAGATGGAAGTTCGCCACTTCCACCTACCAGATACAACACAGGATATTTCTTTTTCGGATTATAGCCAGGAGGCGTGTAAACATATAATTCGCGCTCTCCCTGTGTAACATCCGACCAGTAAACATGGCGGGTTACATTGCCGTGTGGTACATTGCGGGCATCGTAGTAAGCAGGACCGTCGCCGTGTACAACTAACTGGCTATAGGGCGGCATGGCTGTAAAAGCGGCGTAGGTATTGCTTGGGTCGGGAATTTGAACACCATCCACATTAAAGTGGTAAGCGTACATATCGGGCTTAAGAGGGCCTATGGTCAACGTCCAGATGCCATCATCACCTTTGGTAAAAGCAAGGGGCTCATTACCCAAATCGTTCGCTGTGTAAATGGCGCCCAGCGGAAGAATTACCTTTTGCGCATTTGGCGCTTTAAGCCGGAAGGTTACAGTTTGGTTATCGTGCACCTCGGGCGAGTTTACCGGGGCACTAAATGGGTTTAATCCCTCGGTGTTTTTTTGTGGATTATAGTCGAGGTTAACGTTAGCCTGCTGCGCGCTTAAATAAAATGACGTTAACAAAAGCCAACCAACGAAATAAGCAATTTTTATCTTCATCCCTGTTTGTTTTACAAATCCTGTTTATTATCAATACTTAAGCCGATAAAATTCTTCAGAGTTTATTTAAAAAGAATTTGTGCAAGCTGATGCAGACTTCTTCGCCAGGTGTGGAACTCGTGAGCTGTGCCTTCTGATATATACGAAGCCACATTTACTCCTGCTTTTTGCAATTCGGCAGCTGCATTTTTAATGCCATCGGGCCTTTCTTTGCTGCCACAGGTTAAAAATACCAGCTTAAGATTTTTATGCTCTTTAAGCTCATCAGGTCGGTAAATGCCTCCGCTAAACAAAGCATAGTGCGAAAAAACATTCGGATTGTTGAGTGTTATTAACCTGGTTTCAAAAGCTCCCATTGAAAGACCTGCCATGGCACGGTTTTCCTGATTGGCTAAAGTACGGTAGTTGGCGTCAATGTAAGGAATAAGCTCATCAATCAAAACAGTTTGGAAAGGTTTGATATCGAAATCGCGTAAACCGCCAAACTTAATTTCATTGGTCATACCGTAAGTCATTACAATGATGAAGGGTTTGGCTTTGCCTTCTGCTATGAGGTTATCCATAATGAGGTTGGCACGCCCTTGGTTGGGCCATGATGTTTCATTTTCGCCATAACCATGTTGCAGGTAAAGAACCGGATATCGTTTTGATGATTCTTTGTCGTAACCGGGAGGTGTATACACGTAAGCACGCCTTGCAGTATTGGTGCTTTTCGATGGAAAAAGGATTTCGTGCACATGGCCATGGGGCACATCTTTTAACGCGAAAATATCCTGGTCGTTAGATGGCACTTCAATTCCGCTTCCATAACGGTTTGCACCAAAAAAGAACAAGCTGCCCGGGTCGGGTACCGATGCCCCATCAATGTTTAGCTGATAGTAGTGAAAACCTACGTCTTGGGGTGCCGATTCGCCTGTCCAAACACCATTTTCATCTTTCACCAAATCATATTTAACGCCACCTATATCCAATTGAACGTACTTAGCATTTGGAGCCGAAATTTGGGTACGTACCCGGCCTTCAGAATTTACTTGTGGAAACTCTTTCCCCGGTTGGTTAACGGGGGAGGGCTTAAAGTCCTCCACAATAGTTGTGGAGTTGGTTTGAGCAATTCCAAAATGAATTGAAAAAGCTAAGGCAATTGTTAAATTAAATATTTGTTTCATTGTAAGCTGTTAAATTAGTTGGGTAAATAAGGGTTGTTTGCATGATGCTTATTACTGTTTAAATAAAAGCTGTGCAAATTGATACAGGCTTCTTCTCCATGTTTGCCACTCATGTTCTGTGTTGGGCGAAACATAATAATGTGCATTTAAGCCCTTTTCTTTGAGGCGCTCAATGTTCATTTTTGGGTCGCTGCCAAGATTGAATCTTCCACTTTCTACTTCTTTGCTGCCAAAACTTACAAACAGCACTTTAATGTTTTTCGGGAATTGAGGATTCTTCTCTGTGTCTTCAATGGAAATACTACCACCACTAAACATACCTACGTGTGAAAAGACATCGGAGTTGGCCAGAGTGATGACTCTGGTTTGCATTGCTCCCATTGATAATCCTGCCATAGCTCTGTTTTGCTGGTTGGCCAGAGTACGGTAATTTGCATCAATCATCGGTATAATGTCTTTAATCAGGATGTTCATAAAACCATCTGCCCATCCTGCTGGTGGCCATGGACCAGCCGGTCTTTGAGCGCCTTCTGCCGGGCGTTGTGCACCTTCTGCCGGACGAGGTCTTTCGGGCATGCGCCAGGTTCCATTGTCCATCACAATTATAAACGGATTGGCTTTACCTTCAGCAATGAGATTATCCATAATTAAATTGGCATTTCCCTGGGCCGACCAGCCGGTTTCATTTTCTCCACCACCGTGCTGCAAATACAATACAGGGTAGCGTTTATT
>CALEUX010000003.1 GCA_937920475.1 uncultured Marinilabiliaceae bacterium | reverse complement strand
AATTTATTCTCCATCCAAAATATATCTATCTGATTATTAGATAAATATACTGTATTTCAACGCAGAAAAACAAGGATAAATGTCTGGTTTTAAGTGAATTAAAGCACTTTTCTTTAGTGTAATTTTAATGCGTTTGCCCTGGTTTTATGAACGGCCTTCTTGTTTTTCAGGGCAGCATGCTCTATATTTGTACGTTTTTTTAGAAGGCTTTAATCTGAATAATAAAATGAGCAAGAAATTTCCTGAATATAAAGGACTTGATCTCTCCAGGGTTAACAAAACCGTTTTAAAGGAGTGGGAGCAGAACGATACTTTTGAAGAAAGTCTCAGGCAGCGCGAGGGGCGTCCATCGTATGTGTTTTACGAGGGGCCGCCATCAGCTAACGGTATGCCGGGCATTCACCACGTTGTGTCAAGAGCCATTAAGGATATTTTTTGTCGTTTTAAAACGCAGCAGGGTTATCAGGTGCATCGCAAAGCAGGATGGGATACTCACGGCTTACCTGTTGAACTGGGCGTTGAAAAAGCCCTCGGCATTACCAAGGAAGATATTGGAAAATCAATTTCGGTAGCCGATTATAACAAAGCCTGCCGCAAAGATGTAATGAAATATACCGATATGTGGGAAGACCTGACCCACAAAATGGGTTATTGGGTTGATATGCACGATCCATACATTACATACGACAACCGGTACATTGAAACCCTGTGGTGGATGCTCAAGCAGTTGTATAGTAAGGGTTTATTGTATAAAGGTTACACCATTCAACCCTATTCACCAGCTGCAGGTACCGGTTTGAGTACGCATGAGTTAAACCAGCCCGGTTGCTACCGCGATGTAAAAGATACCACCTGCATTGCCCAGTTTGAAGTGGTTAGAAATGATAAAAGCGAATTTTTATATGCTGATGGAACTGATTCCGTCTTTTTTCTGGCCTGGACCACCACACCCTGGACGTTGCCATCGAATACTGCTTTAGCCGTTGGCCCCAAAATAAACTACCTTAAAGTTAAAACGTATAATCCCTATACTTTTCTGCCTGTAACGGTTATCCTTGCCAAAGACTTGCTTGGAAGTCTGTTTAACGAAAAAAATGCTGAGCTCGATTTCGACGCGTACGTTCAGGGCGATAAGAAAATTCCCTTTAAAGTGGTGGCTGAATATACCGGAGAGCAATTGAGTGGTGTGGCTTATAAACAGTTAATACCCTGGATAAAACCTCAGGGCGATGCTTTCAGAGTTATTACCGGCGATTTTGTGACTACCGAAGATGGTACCGGTATTGTTCATATAGCCCCAACTTTTGGTGCCGACGACGACCGTGTTGCCAAAGCCTCAGGCATAGCACCACTCATCCTTATCGATAGGGAAGGGAAACGGCAACCTATGGTTGACCGCACCGGTAAATTTTTCCTGATAAAAGATTTAGATCCTGATTTTGTTCGCAATCATGTTAATATTGATTTGTATGGCGAGTTTGCAGGCCGTTTTGTTAAAAATGCCTATGATACAAAACTCACCGACGATGATGCCAGTCTGGATGTGGACCTGGCGGTGATGCTGAAAAAGGATAACAAGGCTTTTAAAGTAGAAAAACACGTTCACAATTATCCACACTGCTGGCGTACCGATAAGCCTGTTTTGTACTACCCGCTCGATAGCTGGTTTATTAAAACCACTGCTGTTCGCGAACGGATGATTGAGCTGAACAATACCATTAACTGGAAACCTGAGTCTACCGGAACAGGACGTTTTGGAAAATGGCTCGAAAATCTGGTCGACTGGAACCTGAGCCGTTCCCGTTATTGGGGAACACCGCTGCCCATTTGGCGCACTGAGGACGGGGCCTACGAAAAATGCATTGGTTCTCTTGAAGAATTAATGGCCGAAATCAATCAGTCAATGGCTGCCGGGGTGATGAAAAAAAATCCCTACGAAGGTTTTAAAGTTGGCGATTTTAGTAAAGAAAATTACGAAAAGGCCGATTTGCACCGTCCATATGTTGATGATATTGTTTTGGTGTCTCCCGATGGCAAACCTATGTACCGCGAACCCGATTTAATTGATGTTTGGTTCGATTCGGGGGCTATGCCGTATGCGCAAATGCATTACCCTTTCGAGAATAAAGAAAATTTACCATTCCCGGCCGACTTTATTGCCGAAGGTGTTGACCAAACCCGTGGATGGTTCTTTACCTTGCATGCTTTGTCAACCATGCTGTTCGATTCAGTTGCCTTTAAGAATATTATTTCAAATGGATTGGTGCTTGATAAAAACGGCAATAAAATGTCGAAACGTCTCGGCAACAGTGTCGACCCTTTTGAAGTGATTGAAAAACATGGTTCCGACCCATTGCGCTGGTACATGATAACCAATTCACAGCCCTGGGATAATCTTAAATTTGATATTTCAGGCGTTGATGAGGTTAAGCGAAAATTCTTCGGAACCCTATATAATACCTATTCGTTCTTTGCCTTGTATGCCAATGTTGACGGCTTTACAGGCAAAGAGCAGGAAGTTCCGGTTGAAAAACGGCCCGAAATTGACCGATGGATAATTTCACTTTTAAATAGTTTGATTAAAGAAGTAATTACCAGTTACGAAAATTATGAACCGACCAAAGCAGGCAGGGCTATTCAGGATTTTGTAACCGAAAACCTTAGTAACTGGTACGTACGACTAAACAGAAAGCGTTTCTGGGGTGGAGAGTTTAACGAAGATAAACTGGCTGCCTATCAAACATTGTATCAGTGTCTTGAAACTGTTGCATTGCTGGGAGCCCCCATTGCCCCATTTTATATGGACAGGTTGTTTACCGACTTAAACCACATTTCCGGAAGGAATCAATTGAGTTCGGTGCATTTAACTCTTATGCCAAATTGGGACGAAACCCTTATTAATCCTGCCCTTGAGGAACGTATGGCATATGCCCAGCAAATCTCCTCTATGATTTTGGCTTTACGTCGGAAGGTAGCTATTAAGGTTCGTCAGCCACTTCAAAAAATTATGGTGCCTGTTTTGAATGCCCAATTTGAAGAGCAGCTCGAAGCTGTTAAAGACTTAATTCTGGCAGAGGTTAATGTTAAAGAACTTGAATATTTAAATGACAGCAGTGGTGTTTTGGTGAAAAAAATAAAACCCAATTTTAAATCATTGGGGCCTAAATACAGTAAGCTGATGAAGGACTTATCGGCCGTTATAAATGGTATGAGTGCCGATGATATTCGTAGGTTTGAACAGGACGGTAATTATATTGTTAAGGTGCAGGGACAAGAAGTTGTTTTGGTGCCCGAAGATGTTGAAATTCTTAGCGAGGATATCCCGGGTTGGTTGGTAGCCAATGAGGGACGACTGACCGTAGCTTTGGATATTACTGTTACTGAAGAACTGCGTCAGGAAGGAATTGCACGCGAATTAATTAACCGGATTCAAAACTTAAGGAAAGATTCAGGTTTTGATGTGACCGATAAAATAAAGTTGACTGTTGAGCGCCATGAGGCTATTAACAGCGCTGTTGAAAAGCATAATAAGTATATTGGATCGCAGACCCTTGCCCAAGAGGTAATTCTGGTTGAAAACTGTAACGATTCAAAGGCTGTAATCGTAGAAATTGATGATGAGGTTACAACCCGCATCGCTATTGAAAAATTATAAAGGAATATTGACCCCATTAATACCCAGAGTATGAGCGAAAGAACCAGATATTCGGAAGAAGAACTTCAGGAATTCAAAGAAATCATCCTGAAAAAGCTTGATAAAGCCAAAAAGGATTATGAATTGCTGAAAAACACCATAACACTTGAAGATGGCAATGATACACAAGATACATCGCCAACATTTAAGGTTTTGGAGGAAGGTGCTGCCGTACTTTCGAAGGAAGAAGCCGGGAAACTGGCACAACGCCAGCAAAAGTTTATTCAGCACTTGCAGGCAGCACTTATTCGCATCGAAAACAAAACTTATGGAGTTTGCCGGGAAACCGGAAAGCTGATACCTAAAGAAAGGCTCAGGGCGGTTCCGCATGCCACGTTGAGCATTGATGCAAAGAATAATCAGAAATAAGCAGGATTGGCAAACCTTTTGTTTGTTATTCTGACAGATAACTAAGGGCGACCTGAGTATCTTTGGTGCTTTTGTCGCCCTGTTTTTTTAATAAATTGTAATATGAGCAACCTGAAGAAGTCATTGTTGATAATTGGTGTCATTTTGTTGATCGACCAAACGCTTAAGTTTTATATTAAAACCAGTATGATGCTGGGCGAAGAGTATAAGATTTTTGGAAACTGGTTCATCATTCATTTTGTGGAAAACAACGGCATGGCCTTTGGGTGGGATATTGCCGGGGAGTTTGGTAAAATGTTTCTGAGTATTTTCAGGATTATTGCTGTTACCGGGATTGCTGTTTATTTGTACCGTCTTACCAAAAAAGAAAATACCTCTGCGGGCTTAATCATCAGTGTAAGTATGGTTTTGGCCGGTGCCCTCGGAAATATTATTGACAGTGCCTTTTATGGCATGCTGTTTAATGAGAGTTATTTACAGGTTGCAAGCTTTCTTCCTGCCGAGGGTGGTTACGCCACCTTTCTGCACGGCAAAGTAGTTGATATGTTCTATTTTCCCATCATTGAAGGCAATT
>CALEUX010000002.1 GCA_937920475.1 uncultured Marinilabiliaceae bacterium | reverse complement strand
AGATTAAGAGGTCTGGATAAGGTAGAAATTGAAGCCGGACTCCTGCTTATTGCCCATAATATTGCTAAAATAGGGGCGTGAAAGGCTCCTTTTTCCAAAAACTATGTCTTTTAACGTTTTTAGAACGTAAAACAGTGCTGAGTTACAAAAAAACAGACGGCTAAGATTTCTGTCTATTCCCAAATATGGGTTTAGCCAAAAAAACAAAAGGCCGCCCAAAATTGCTTTTGAGACGGCCTCTTATATATACATTAATATTCTAATTTATGGTATAACAACCAATTTCTGGCGCCAAACATCGTTCGCCTGTTTTAGCACTACCATATAAACCCCGGGAGTTAAGCCGTTTAAATCAATTCTCAAATCACTTCCTCCCTCATATTTCATATTTTTGCTGAGGCGACCCCCCAGATCAAAAATCTGCAATTCAATAGTTCCGGGCAAAATGCCTTGAATATACAATTCGTTGGTGGCCGGATTGGGGAATAATTTAACTTCAGCACCATTCAATAATATATCCCTGACCGAAGTAGCAGCAAGCGTGATATTCAGCTCCCGATTGGCTGAAACAATATTCAATGTTCCGGAGAAATTCTCATAACCATCGCAACTAATGGTATATGGCAATCCGGTAACTGGTTCGAATCCATGAAACACGCCCTGCCCCTGAGCATCTGTCAGTTGAGTGCGGCCATCCAAATTAACTAAGGCCCCTGTTACCGGAAGCAACTGAGCGTTTTTAACCCTAAAAATTACAGAATAACAAGCATCAGCAGTATAATTGGTCCATTCAGACGAAATACCTTCAACCAAATAGTTGGCTTTAATACTGAATAGATTGCCGCTACATTGTTCAACATTGGCTTTTATACTGTTTTGTGTAAAACCATTGAGAACACCCACAACCTCATCGCCAAGCATTACAGTGTAACCAATGTTTCCAATACCTGGAGTAATCTGACCCTGAACCTGGCTTCCTCTTTTACTGAGAACATCCTCCTCGGGAGTCGAAACAGCAATCTTTTTTGACAATGATGGCCCTTCAACCTGCAAGACTGGGAATGAAGAAACTAAACCTGGTGAAGCCGGTCCAACTTTTATGCGGTCGAGTAAAAATATAAAAACATCATTTGAAACACACTGAATGGCAAATCTAATTTGTTTTCCAACGTAGTTCTGTAATGAAAAAGAGTAAGGCGTCCAGGTTGTAGGAGCCTCTTTGGTTCCGCCAGAAATATTAACATAGACTTGAGGTGTAGGTTCCTGAATGGAAACCAATACATTGAATTTTTCCAATCCATATGCATCGTTAAAAGATCTGGCCATAAAAGATAGTTCATCACCATCCTGTACTTTAAACACCGGAGATATTATCCAGTCGTTATTGGCAGCCCCGATAGCCGCCACACAACCCAAAACGTTTCTACCCGATACGGCGTTAAATCCATTTCCGGCTTGTAATAAATACTCCGAGTGGGCATCGAAAACAATATATGAACCGGTATAGCCTTCGCCCGGAAAGTCAACATTGGAAAAACCATAAGTTGGCTTACCGTCTTTATCCTCAAAAGTCCAGCCCGGAATAGTTCTTGCAAAAGGTTCATAATTGTCGAAGTTTTCTTGAATAACCGGGTTCCATTTCAAGGTTACTTCCTTGTAATTTTTTGTATGCGACAATCCGGTAGGAGCTAATGTATTTAAAACAGATAAGCTTATATTTATTTCCCGGCTATTATTTAAATATACCTTCCCCCACCTGGTTTCCATTCCTGGATAGGATACACTAATTGAAGTATAGGCTTCGCGATGCACTATCTGCCATTCAGCAAAACCATTTTCATCCGTTGTTTTCAAATCCCCATCAAGAATCACCGTTGCATCAGCCAAAGGATTAGTTCCATCTGTTACCGAAACCTGAATGTTGTGAATCTTCATTTCGGTGGTGAATACAAACCGATCGGGTTCCACCTGGTAACACCATCCATCGGCATGGTAGGCAAAGAATGCGACATGATAATCAGAAGAGTGCTCTAAGTTAGTTAGCGTAACTGAAGTGCCCGTACCAACATAAATAACAAAAGCTTCATTACCAAAAGCAGAGCCATCACCAAATGCCGGGTTGGCAGTAAAAACTTCACCATTATCAGGCAAATCCAATACCTTTGCCCCTTTTCGGGCTACTACCATAACCCCGTCACCCTGAACCCTGGTCCAATCCAGTGTCATTCCGGATAAACTTACGTCCACAGAGATTGCATCAGTAACTGATACTCCTGTTATGGAACAATTTGAAAATTCTTTCACCATTACATTATCAACAGCCACTCCATATCCCATTTTCCCAACACCCTCGAACGCAATTTTAACCGACTGGCTATATGGTAAATAAATACGGCGTTCAATCCATTCCACTTCCTCTTCATTATAAAGGGCAATTTCTTCCCAAATATCGGCACCCTCCTTTTTTATCAAAACCCTTAAATGATCATTATTATTCTCTCCCTTCGCCTGATAATGGCGGAACTCGAGAACGTAGTCCTTGTTAGATTCGAGATTTAAAACAGGAGAAACAATACGGGCAGTTGGATTATTGGAAACCGGCGCATAGAAATAGCTGAATTTATCACCTTCGTAAGCTGAAGCCGGTTTTCTGTCGACACCCTCGGAGCGCAAACTCCACTGATATTCGCCGGCAATAATCGAAGATCTCCATTTAGTTAGCCCCGATTCAAAATCTTCAACCCATGGAAATGTAGAAACAGGAAGGGCCAGCGTCATACCAGAGGATTTAAGCGGTGAAGTCCAGCTATCATCTCTTTTACTCCAAACACTGTAATAGTATTTTTTAGATGCTTCCAGCCCTTCATGTAAAAACTGCTTAACTTCCGAACCATAATAAAGCACTTTACCGCCCCCGGGAATAGTCTCACCGGGGGAATAAACTGTACCATTGGTTAAATTTCCAAAAACGCCATCTTCGCTGTAAGCGAGCAAAATCGGCAACCCAAGATTGGATGGTTCCCATTGGATATGAAGCGACGAATGACTAACATCTTCTATTACTAAAGAGAGCGGACTCCCGTTTTGAAAAGCCATAAAGTCGAAATAGATGTTTCCATTTGATTCGGCAATACCTGATAAACTTCGGTTAAACCCTAATCCACTCCAGGTTTTCATAGCGGGAGAGCTATCATCAGTAAGCTGAGTCACAGCAGCGGCTCCCGGAAAAGAACATGAAGCAGCATTAATAATGCCCCCGGCGGCTATCGGGTACAACCCTTGATGCTCGCCAATATTTATTTTGTTGCTATTGCGATAGGTGTTTATCCAGGTTCCATCCACATGGTAAACCAACATGCCTTTACCCGGAAGCCCAAGGTCAAACCCTGTGCGCTGACGGTTTTCGAGCAGCAGGTATTCATTATCAACAGGGCTGTTTATTCTGAAAACCTGACCGGTAGTTAAAACCGGCTCCAGAGTATGAGTCGCTGGCATGTTAATTACAGTAGGCGTTATCCAGTTGTAACTAATTTTAGTGTATGGGTTGTGATGAGCAGGTCTTGACCCTGATGGCGTGCCGTTGTATGAACCCGATGCCATCAAATCCCATCGGCCGGTTCCAAAGTATTGCCCGTTATCTTCGCTATCGGTATCATAAAAATCAGGCGCTCCAAGGTTATGTCCAAATTCATGACAAATAACACCAATGGTATTCATTGATCCTAAAGTATTTCTCGTTTCGGGCTGAGTTGTATACTGATTAACAATTACATTATTAAAAGTACGCGCCGTTTGACTGTAGCCAGCCGATGATAGCGACCAGGAGTGCGACCAGATATCCAGCTCGTTTCCAGTAACCTCCTGACCTGGACCCTGATGTATAATGGCAATGCCTTCTACAATGCCATCCCCATCATTATCGAATTGAGAAAAATCAACTCCCTGGGCATGAGCCGCCTGAATGGCGGCATAGGCAAATTCGCCCCATTTAGTTCTTGGACCATAATAATCATGGCCTCTTGGCAGTGTAACCCACTCGGTCACCACTGAATTAACTTCCAACTGACCTCGGCTGTTTTCAAGATAGTAATCTCTGAAACTACCGGTTCCGTTGTAGTTAGGCTGGTTCATATAATTATCAAATGCATCGCGGCTATACGAGGTATTGGTATCACTAAAATTTGCAAGTATAACCAATAACTTCTGTGTTCCTTTGGTGGGGAAATACGAAGAAGACGTGCTACTTTTAAGCGCTCCATTCCGACGCGCTTCTCTTAAGGCACGGATGGCATCACTGCTTAAACCAGGCCCCCTGTTTAAGGTTGAGAGATACTCCTTTTCACTAACGGTGCGATTGGCCACTTCATTCACTTTAATGCCTGATGGCACCACGTCGCCCGATTTAAGAACAACAGCATATTCAAACACGCCAATCTGGTTTCGCACTATCCGGTATCCATCTATTGTGCCCACCCAATTAAACCACTCATCTCCATTTAATTGAATGGTAAGACGAGTACCATCAGACTGAATAACCTCCTGTGGCTCAGGATAAGCTCCAACTGCAAAAATGCTGTTCGTGCTAAATGAGATAGCCACCACTATAAAAAGTGACCTTAAAAAATCAATGGGTCGAATCATTTAAAAAAAATCTAAGAGAGTAATAGTTTGATACTTTAACGATAAAAAACCCGAAATGTTTGCAACATTCCAGGTTTGCGAAAATAAAATAAAAATCTTATTAATAACATGATATTCACCATTCTTTGATGAAACCAAGGCACTTAGTGATTAATAGATAATGACATTAATTTTGGTGTATTGGAGAGTGACTTCCTGTTTATTAACAACAAACCACACTAAAATACATCTAATCAATATCTACCACCGTAATTCCGGCTCCTCCAAACTGAATATGCTCATCGGCTGCCCGTTTTACAAATGGTAAAGTACCCAGAAACTCGCGTACCATTATTCGCAAAATGCCATTTCCCTTGCCATGTAGAATACGAACCCTATTAACACCGCACATTACAGCTTCATCCATATGAACCATAACTCTATCGATGGCCTCTTCGGCCCTCATACCCCGAATATCGATATCAGGCTTAAAGTTTAGTTTTTTCTCTCTGATTCGCTCGGCCAATCCTGCCGAAACCGAATTCATCTGCCTGATTTCGCGTTTAATTTCATTGCGACTAACCTTCTCCAACCGGGTAACTTTTACTTTAGTAACCAGTTGCCCAAACGCGACTAATGCTTCACGTCCTTTAATCTCCATAACCTCACCGGGTAACGGCTGTCCTTCAAGTTTCACCAAATCGCCTTCGGCAATACCTGCAACCGGTTCAAGTGGTTGATTGGGTAACTCTAAATCTATTTTGTTCTCCGAGGAGTTTGGCTCCCGCTCCTTTTTACGCTTTTTACGTTCCTGTATGGTTTGCATTTTGCGGGTCAGTTTTTCCTGAGTAACGGCATCAGTTTCTTTCCCCGATTCAATTTCGTCGCGCAAATCGCCCAAATTTTGCCTGACAAGACGGGTTTTCTCCTTCTCGGCCTGGGCTTCGCGAATGCTCCGAATGGTATTTTCAATTTCGCGGTTGGCCTTTGCAAGCAGTTGTGAGGCTTCCTCGCGGGCTTTTTGAATTATTTCTTTTCGTTCGCGGGTTATTTGCTCCAGTTCGCGCTCGTAACGTTCCGAAACAGCATTGAGTTTTCGTTCCTGCTCCTTAACAGCGTTTCGCTTTTGCTCCCAGTAGCGCTTGTCGCGAATAATTTCGCGCAAATGCTTGTCGAAATTAATGTGGTCTTCGCCAAGGCGTTCCTTAGCTGCAATCAGAATCTCCTCGGACAATCCAATTTTTCGTGCTATTTCGAAGGCGAAGGAGCTGCCGGGTTGGCCAACTTCCAACTTAAACAACGGTTGTATGTTATGCGTATCGAACAGCATGGCACCATTCACAATGCCTTTACTTTCGGCAGCAAAATGCTTTAAGTTGGTATAATGCGTTGTAATTACACCAAAAACACCTTGCCGGTTTAATTGTTCCAGTACCGATTCGGCTATGGCACCTCCCAGCATTGGCTCTGTGCCGGTTCCAAACTCATCAATCAACAGCAGCGATTGATGATTGCAATGCCGGATAAAAGTTTTCATGTTGAGCAAATGCGAACTATAGGTACTCAGGTCATTTTCAATGGATTGCTCATCGCCCAAATCGAGAAAAATATGATGGAAGAATCCCATTTTTGAACCCTCCTGAACAGGCACCAACAAACCACATTGCAACATATACTGCAACAAACCAACTGTTTGCAAACACACCGATTTGCCGCCTGCATTGGGGCCCGATATGAGAATAATGCGCTGGTCAGGTGCAAACTCAATATTTAATGGCACCACTGGCTTACCAAGCGCCTGGTTTTGAAGATGAAGCAAAGGGTGCCGTGCATTAATCCAACGCATGTTGGTGTCGTTGTCCAGTTCGGGTAAAATGGCCTCAATACGCCGGGCAAATCGTGCTTTAGCCCTTATAAAATCAATTAAACCAAGAAACTCGTATGAATAAAGTAAATCGTCGAGATAGGGACGGATAAAAGCGGACACTTCCGTTAAAATACGCATCACTTCGCGCCGTTCGGCATACGAAAGCTCCCGGATTTCGTTATTGAGTTCCACAATGGCCGCAGGTTCAATGTAAGTGGTTTTACCGGTGGCCGATTCGTCGTGTACAATGCCCGGCAATTTCCGCTTGTAAGACGAGATAACCGGAATAACTGCCCTGCCATCGCGTATGCTGATGCTCACATCTTCATCAACCAGGCCTTCGCTGCGTGCTTGTTTTAAAATGGTCTGCATCCGCTTGGATACAGTTTGCTGTTTTTCGATAACCTCGCGGCGTAATCGTGCCAACTCAGGCGAGGCATTATCTTTAATTTGACCCTGTTTATTCAAAATCTGGTCGATGCGGTCGGTTACCGCCGGGTATACTTTAACCCTGGAAGTCAATTCATGCAAACGGGGATAATCGTCAACTTCTTTTGAATTTATAAACCGAATAATGTCCCTGATGGTTCCCAGGGAGCGACGCAAATCGAATAATTCCTGTTCTTCCAGAAAAAGGCCTTCAACACGAATCTTTTTTAATGGCGAGCGCAAGTCGATAAAATAGGAAACCGGCATCTCCTCTCCTTCCATTTCAATGCGTAGCATTTCGCCGGTTTGTTCGAGCCACGATTGCACTTGCTCAAACTGAACAGAGAAAGTCATTTCATCTATCCATTCCTTTCCCAGTATGCTGAGGCAATGCGATGCCAGCAATTCACGAATCTTTCCAAATTTTAGTTTGCTCTCAAAAGTTTCAGGGTATATCACTTGAATCTCTTTACTATTAATAAATTGTATATTTATGTCGTTTAGTTAAGAAAATTTATTGCTACTCATTCTACCCCCTAACCCCCTGAAGGGGGAATTTCCAAGGCATCTAGTAAAGTCCCCTTTAGGGGATTTAGGGGTAAAAGAGCTTAACTAAACAACATTTAATTGTATATTTAAACTTATTTTGCTGCAAAATTATCCCTTTAAAAGGATTGCACAAAGTATTTCAAAGGAAGATTATTACTTAATAATCAAATTAGACTTACCAGGCAAAAAGCAGCTAGTTTAATGATTATTTTAAAATTACCCTTAGTTTGCCTTGGGCAATTTTGTGGTTGCATTTTTCAAAGTCTATTCAATTTAACCATTTAATAATGCTCATAAAACGATACACTATTAACTATCAGCTAATGATAGTTTTTTTTATAACCAGATGCGTGTATTTAAATCGAGATTTTCAACTATACCGGTTAGATTCTCCAAATGATTATAATTATCTCTTAAAAACCCTTTTGGTGTTAATGGGTTTAAAAACATGTGGTTCAAAAAGATTAATCTTACTCTCAATGGCCACATACATATAATTATCAACAAATGAAAACGATACAGACTCTCCAAATTTCTCTTTGTAAGTAAGCATTCGCTGCATCAGTGCCGGCGTTAACACATATCTGGATTCAATCTGGCTTTCGGCTATCACCACAAACTCTTTCTTAAAAGTTGGATTTTCAAGTTCAATGTAGGTAGCCTCTGTCATATCGCCATAAACATTAAGCTTAAGCTTTCTGAAAACAGAATTGCGTTTTCTGGGCAATACAATGGTTTTGGTTTTAAAGTTTTTGTTGAAAAGTGCAGCAATAAAAACCCCTCTGAAAAACTCACTTGCATCGGTTAGGATTTCAGACATGTAAATGGCTGTATTTCCAATATGGCAGCTAATATAGTCTTCGCCAGTGTGCCTGTAAACATGATAATGAAACAACAGGCTTTTATTCAGAAGAACTCTGCTGATGCGCTGATTGGGAATATAAACCGCATCGTTATAAAAATAATCAACCAACGAAAAAATTACTTCCTGCTTAAACTTTGGTATATAAACTCTTGGAATGGCTTCAAGAGCCTGATACTTTCAAAGAATAAAATAGAGCAGTACAAAAAACAATGCCAAAAGCAACCAGAACCCGGGATAGAGAAAACATGCCAGAATAAAAGAAATTATGGTTAGTACAACACCAACTCTTAATTTCTTAATAGATCCGGCAATTTTTTGTCGCAACTCTTCAATAGCGTTCAGTTTCGGCGTTATGAGTTCAAAAAAACTGTCGAAACTTTTACTTTGTTGGTTCATTAGGGTTAGGGTAAATGCTATTGAACAAAAGCTATGGCTTTGCTTTTAGTAATGCCGTTCTCATTAAAGGACTCAATGGTAAAGTAATAGCCTAAATTGGCATTCAAGCTATTAATAACCAAAGTGGTATCACTATAAACCATATAATTGTGGTAAAGCTTATCCTTATCAACGCCATAACTAATATTATAGCCGGTTGCATTTTCTGATTTTTTCCAATTTAATGAAACAGTTCTTCTGTTATCAGGCTTTCTTTCAACTTTAAGGCTTTCAATCATTTGGGTTTTTTCACCAACGCCCTTACCAAAAACCCTGAAGCCGCTTAAAGCAAAGTTACCGCCCGGAACTTCTTTATTGATGATTTTTATATACCGGCAGTTTACCTTTTGGGGCAGCTGAATGTAATCGTGCGATTGGTCGCTCATATTGGCCGATTTGTCGACCAGCATTTGCCAGCTAACACCATCGTTTGAGCATTCAACAACGTAGCGGTGATATAAATCCTTCTGCCGTCCGAAAATGGCGGTTTCGTGTTCAGCAAAATTGATTTGAATGGCATAAACATCATACATTCCTTCCAGATCGATGGATGCAAATTCACCAGCGTTGCCCGTTTGTGCAGCCCAATAAGTGCGAATATCTTCATTGACCATATTAGCAGCCGGATATTCATTGATGGCAGATGATACATTAACCGGTTTGTTATATGATAGCAACATCCAACCAGCAAATAAATCGTCAAATCCGCTCACCTTACTTTTTGGCAAAATCATTGGATAATCGCCAAATTTGGTGATGGCATGAAGTGTTCCCTGCTGGTCAAAAAAAGTTGGACAAAGTCCCAGGCGGCGCTCAAACATATGTTTTACCGATATGGTGATGGTTCCAATATGCCAGAAGTTACCATGGTTGTCTTCAAAAGTACTGCCATGTCCGGCTCCGGCGGCAAAGCCCTCGGGCTTATACGCAAACGGATTATGGTTGGCCAAAGTAAACGGCCCAAGTGGTTTATCGGCAACATAAACCCCATCAGCATAGCTTTTAAATTCGGTTCCCGGGCCCGAATATTGCAAATAATAAACGCCATTGTGTTTGTTCATCCAGGCACCTTCAATCCAGGGCTTTTGTCCGGTTAACGTATTATAATCGCCCGGCACCTCCCATCCATGTTCTGTAGGATTGGCAGCCAGCAAAATTTCGGGTTGACCAATAAATGAAAAGTTGTTTTGGTAATCGATTTCCACGCCGTAAAGTGGATTAACATCGGAACAACCCCAATATAGATAGAGCCGGTTATCGTCGTCCATAAAAAAAGCCGGGTCCCAAACAGGCATATCAAGAACTTCCCTAGCAACACTCCATTTTCCGCTGAGCGGATCGGCAGTTTTATAAATGGTGCTGAGCTCATTGGAAGATGCCAAAAAATACAAAGTATCGCCAATTCCAATGGCTGTGGGTGCATATTCCTCCACCGGTATCTCAGACGTTTCGATAAAAGTCCACTCGGCTAAATCGATGGAATGCCAATACCCGCCCGATTTTGATGCAAACAGGTAGTATCTATCTTTAAACCATATTACAGTAGGGTCGGCAGCTTCGCGGCGTGATGGCTCATCCAAACAAAACCGATAACTGATGTTAACCGGATTGCAAAATGTAACAACAGTTTGCTCATTTTTATTGATGCGGCTCTGACAACCAATCAAAGCTATCAGTAGAAAAATGCTGAAATACTTCATGTTTTTAATTTATTTCGATGGCAAATTAAATTACAACAACTCCTAAGGAGTTCATTAGCGTATTGAATGTTCTTCTGTTCATAAAAGTAGATAAAAAATCACTATAGTCCGATAAAAAATCCATTCTTCTTTTAAGTGCTCAAGCCGCACGGGCTCTTACTTTTTTTCTCCAGCAAAAAAAAGTAAGCAAAAAATGCCGCCGCTGCAGATAATTTCCTAAAAATCAAATCAATTGACTAAAATCCGGAAACTCGTTGCGCTCAAACAGCCCGGATTTCTTAACGTCAATTAATCTGATTTTCTTAACGGAAATTTTTGATATCATTATAATCTCCTTTGGCATCAAAGAACTATCGTTTCTCTGAGGCGGAAAGCTAGCCCCTGAAAAACAAAAACTATCTGTTTCTTTAGGTACAAACACATTCAAGTAAATTCTATAAAGTTAATCGGACTCTAGGACAAAAAAATTAGATATACCGGATTTTAATACTATTCCGGAATAAACTCATTGAATAAAATATTTTACCCTTACGTTCGAAACTACAGACAAAACAGATGTCAACCACCCCAGAGACGCGTTTTCCATCCCAAATTTGGCATTCTAAAGGTTTTTTATGATTTAAACCATCGTTTATAAACTACTTTTGCCTTCGAAACAACAATTTTATACTTCAGGGCGGACAAAATTTTATTTTCATTATCTGTTAGCAATTTTCGATAACTACCTGAACATCAAAGCATATCCGCTTATAAGATTATAATAACCAAAGTTTTATAGTATCTGATTTCAATTATAATTACTTAATTTTTAAAGAGTATGCATTTACACTCTTTTCACATTCCTGTTATGGGAATAGGATTTACAATCGACTCGCCCATTAAAGTGGCTCATCTGGGCATTTCATCCGCCATTTCGCTGGTAGATGATATTTTATGCGAACGCATGCGTGAGTTTTACTGTTCGAAATACGGAATGCCATTTACGGCCATTCCGTCAGATTCAGACGACTCAAGAGCACATCGCATTACAAAATACCTGAACATGGTTAATACCATTGTTAACCAAAAATTCAGTCAGTTTAAAGAGCTGATAACTCGCAAACAGGACGAACTTGAAAACTTTATGGCACTGCTGCCAACCACATCTGAACTCAGAGTAAAACTTCAGCAAGCATTGCAACAGTCGGGGCCATCGGCAATTTCGGAGGTTATTAATAAATACATGAAGCCGGGTAGTATTGATGTGAACATCATGACCAAACTCGACAAGGAAAATTATAGAAATAACGAGAAATTACCCTCCGAGTTTAACGACGCACATGCCGCCCTGCGCGGGTTTGCACTCAGCGAACTAACCTCATCACTTATTCTTTCGGCAGGCATGAATCCACGATTGTATTCGTACCTCGAACAGTTTGATGACTTCTATCCTTCGGACGATTCAACCTTCCTTAAAAAAATCATCCTTAAAGTATCTGATTATCGCTCGGCCATTATTCAGGGTAAATTCCTCGCTAAAAAAGGATTGTGGATTTCCGAATTCAGGGTGGAATCGGGCCTTAACTGTGGCGGACACGCTTTTGCCTCACAAGGCTATTTAATGGGACCCATTTTGGCCGAATTTAGCAACAACCGTAGTGCTTTGCAAACAGAGTTATTTGGAATATACGCACAGGCTTTAAAAGCCAAAAACAAACCGGTACCTGCCACGGCTCCCGAAATGAAACTAACTGCCCAGGGTGGCGTTGGAACCGCTGAAGAACACAATTACCTAATGCAACGTTACCAACTCGACAGCATTGGCTGGGGTTCTCCATTTTTGCTGGTACCCGAAGCCGCATCGGTTGATGAAGAAACCATTGACCTGTTGGCCAACGCTGGTGAAGATGATTATTACCTGAGCGATATTTCGCCAGTGGGTGTGATGTTTAACAATGTTAAAGGCAACTCGCGCGATTTGGAGAAGCAGGAAAAAATTAACCTTGGCAAGCCCGGCGCTGCATGTACCAAAAAATTTGTTCTGCTTAACTCGGAGTTTACCGACCGCCCTATTTGTACGGCATCACGTCAATATCAGAAACAAAAAATTGACGACCTCAACCAAAAAGGACTAACCGGAACCGAATACCAACTCGAATTTAATCGTATTACAGCAAAAGCCTGTATTTGTAATGGCTTGGGAAGCTCAACACTTATATCGCATGGTTTAGACACCAAAAATGAGGGTGCCGGAGTATCGGTATGCCCCGGTCCAAATCTGGCATATTTTAACCGTAAAGCCTCGTTAAAAGAGATGGTTGACCATATTTACGGTCGCATTAACCTTATTAGTGCGCCACATCGCCCCAACCTGTTTGTGAAAGAGCTGGATATGTATCTCGATTACATCAGCAAACAATTTAACGAAACAAGTGGTGTGCCTGCCTCTAAAACCATCGATGGCTGGAATGAGTACCTTTCCAATTTGACTGTTGGTACTGAATTTTACTTACAGATGTTTACCCGGGATACCAACTGGGAAAATGAGACAAGGATTAAAACCCTTCAACAGCTTGAAACAAGTAAGCAACATTTAGCTAACCTCAAGAAAGTACTTGAAGAATTAAAAGTAAGAAAAGAGGTTTTGGTTTAATAAACTCTCTAAATACATCTTACATTCAGGGCTTCACTAAACGTGAAGCCCCGAATAAAACAACTTTTACTCTATATCATACCCATTGGATTCCAATGCCTTTTGGTAATCCTCTTCAGTAATTGTAATGGAAAATCGATAATGATTTCTATTTAATTTTTCCATCTCATAAGAATCAAGGTTTAGCGGATTGCTTAAAGAAGGGTCGTTCCATTGGTAAATCACTTCTTTTAATGAGTTAAAAACAACACCTAGAGAATCACACCGCAAGGGAATAAGAATTCCAGGGCCTTTAATCTCTTCTTTAAAATCTGAACCATTGGGGAGCATAATAGTTTTATAAAAATTACCATACAATTTAAACTCAATTTTAACCCCTGATGAGTTTTTATATGTAAAAACAGAAAAAATATCAGGATTTGGTTCAGAACAAGAAATACAAACAAATATTAAAGCATAAAAAAATAAACTTTTCATCTGTTTATATTTTTTTTTAGTGGTCAGATGGAACTCGCCAGATAATCATCCCCCTGTGTGAGAACTATTTCTCATGGCTCGTTTCATGTGTTTATATTTTGTTTTTTTGGGTCACGTGCAACTCGCCATTAATCATCGCCCTGTGCGAGTAAGGCTTACTCATGGCTCGTTTCATTTTACCAAACCTCCTCATTTAGTATAATAAATAACTCCATCAGGGATTAATCTCCTTAGCATTCAGAAAATCATCATAGGCAAACACATAAGTTAGCTTATAATAGTTCCTTCGCAATTTTTCTTTTTCATAAGAATCAAAGAAATAGGGATTACGATTAACCCTATCATTAGGGTCTAATTTGTAAACCAGATAACGGTTTTTATCAAACAAAATATAAACCGAATCGAAATGCTGTATTTGGGGAGCTGAGAGGCCGCCAATATCATCAACTTTAATCGAAAATGAATTGTTTATTTCTATTTCTATCGATTTTTCTTCAATCCCATTCTTATAATGGATAAAGTTAATGGTTACACCAGACTCATTTATATATACAAACTCAGTAAGTGTAACTTTATCAACTGTACATGATTGAAATACCAAAAGGAATAGAACCCCTATTTTAATTAAATATGTCATTACCAAACCTCCTCATATCGTTTAAATAGTAAATCTATTTGAGCATCAGTTACTCCAATTGGCTTTCTACTTTTTACCTCCTGCTTTAAACTTGAAAGGCCATAGGATTTAAGCAATATAGTATTTAGGAGAGCCATAGTATAACCGGAAACATTATCATCTGGGAAATTTCCTCCATACTTAATTTTCTGGTTTAAATCATCAAATAAGTCTATAAATAAAGGAGAGTAAGCGAGTTTTGACAAAGGCCAGGTATTCTGCCTCATTAAAGTATTGTTATAGGAGTTAATAAATAGATTATTCTCAACAGTTACCCCCAAATCTTTATAATCTTCGATTGTCAAAGCCCATTGAACAGCTACCGCCCAACTTTCCCTAATATAGGTTGAAACCTGCCAATAATTAAGGTTTCCTATCCAATCTAGATGTGCGGCATGAGCAAGTTCATGTATTGTAGTAGAAAAAATCTCATGAGTTTTTCTTAGCCCATAGTCATTTGCCTTATACACCCTGATCGTAGGCAGTATTGGTGGAAGAGGAGACGTCCATGACCAATAATCGCCATTTATTTCTTCTCCACTTTCATGTAAATAGGCAATTTTCTGAACAGAGGTAGGCTTTAGTAGTCCCAATTTCTGGCTGTAGAAGAATCTATGTGCAGCTCTATG
>CALEUX010000001.1 GCA_937920475.1 uncultured Marinilabiliaceae bacterium | reverse complement strand
TTTTTTAATTTTGGATTGTTAAAAGCTTCGGTTGTTATTTTATTTTAAAATTGTATTACATATTTTTGGTTGCATCTTGTACGATTTTAAAGTCAAGTAATTTAAACAACTTACTTGAAAAAAATAATTTGATTTATTGTTAATTGTTTAATATTAAAATACATAATGATGAAAAAGCTGGCAATTTTAATAATCTTAATACAAGCCTTTTATTTAAATGCACAGGTTAAAACAGGGATTGAAGTTCTACGCGATAGGAATTTCGATGTTTTAAAGGGGAGAAAAGTTGGTTTGATAACCAACCCTACCGGGGTCGATAAGCAATTGAAATCGACCATTGATATTCTGAATGAGGCTTCGGATGTTAAGCTGATAGCATTATTTGCTCCGGAGCATGGTGTGCGGGGCGATTACTATGCCGGCGATCAGGTACAAAATACTGTGGATGAGAAAACAGGAGTACCAGTGTACAGTTTGCATGGAAAAACTAAAAAACCAACTCACGAAATGCTTAAAGGAGTAGATGTTTTGGTGTATGATATTCAGGATATTGGCTCGCGCTCGTACACATACATAAGTACCCTGGGCCTGGCGATGGAGGCAGCTGCCGAGAATAATGTTAAGATGGTGATTTTAGACCGGCCAAACCCGTTGGGAGGCAATAAGTTTGAGGGCCCATTAGTAGAAGAGGGTTTCTTTTCATTTGTTAGTCAATATGCCATTACTTATGTACATGGCTTTACAGTTGGTGAATTAGCTATGTTCTTAAATGGAGAGAAACTTTTAACCGGTGGAAAAAAGTGTGATTTAACGGTTGTTGGCATGGAGGGCTGGAATCGTAAAATGTCGTTCGAAGAAACCGGACTGCAATGGATTCCATCATCTCCTCATATCCCTCATGCCCATTCGGCTTATTATTACCCGGTTTCCGGAATTTTGGGCGAGTTATATTGTGTCAGCATTGGAGTGGGTTATACCATGCCATTTCAGCTGTTTGGTGCCGATTGGCTGGATGCTCAAAAATTAACCGATCGATTGAACAGCCTGCAATTACCCGGAATTTTATTCCGACCCATTCACTATCGTCCCTATTATAGTGTGTTTAAAGGAGAATTGATTCATGGTGTACAGGTGCACATTACCAATTTGGAAAGTGCCCCTTTATCGCTCGTTCAGTTTTATGTACTTCAGGAGGCGTATATATTAAATCCTGATAAGAATGTATTCGAACTTTGCGAAAAGAGTCGTTTAAGTATGTTCGATAAAGTTTGCGGAACCGATAAGGTGAGAAAAGCTTTTGAAAAGCGATTTAAAGTTGAAGATATAATCAATTTATGGACTAAAGATGTGAAGCCTTTCACAAAAAAGGCTGAGAAATATTTTCTGTATTAAACTACAAAAGGGAGACCGAAGACCGGAAAATGGAGACAGGAGGCTGGAAACCGGAGACCGGAGAAGGTAGACCGAAGGCAGGCAGCAAGCTCTACGCCCTAGGCTCTAAACAATAACACCTTTTCCTGCCTCCGGTTTCCGTTTTTCGGCCTCCGGTTTCCGCTCTCCTTATGCTCTTTTCGTTTCCTTAATCCCGAATTTGGGGTCAATTTTTAGGTAACGTACAATAATAAAGCCCGGGATGGTGCATAAAACTACCCAAATAAAGAAATTTCCATAACCAATAATTTCTTGCAGCCAACCTGAAAACATGCCGGGAATCATCATGCCCAATGCCATTAATCCGGTACAAATGGCATAATGCGCCGTTTTGTTTTTGCCTTCCGAAAAGTATATCAGATACAGCATAAACGCTGTAAAACCAAATCCGTACCCAAACTGCTCAATAGCTACCGCCGAACTAATTATCCACAAATTTTCGGGGGTGAAGTACGAAAGATAAACATAAACCAGATTGGGCACATTGATAGCCATCGTCATTGGAAATATCCAGTATTTTAAACCTTTCCGTGAAGCCAATAACCCACCGAGGATGCCACCCAGAGTTAAAGCTATAACACCAATGGTGCCATAAACCAGTCCCACATCACCAGTTGTAAGTCCTAAACCTCCGCTTTCACGCGTATCAATAAGGAAAGGGGTGGCCAGTTTTACCAATTGGGCTTCTCCCAGTCGGAACAGAAGCATAAAGGCAATTGCCAATCCTATCTCCTTCTTTTTGAAGAACGAAACAAATGTTTCCCCAAATTCTCTGAGCATGTTTTGTCCCTCGCCCGATGAAACAGCCATATCGCTGCCGGGGCGGGGCAGAAAAATACGATGGTACAGAAAAAACAGCAGGAAAAGTCCGGTTAATCCAAAAAAGGTGATGCTCCATGCCAGGGGGATATTTCCTGAACGTCCTTCGAACCAGGCCGCCACAGCTTTATCGAGTTTGGAGTCGGCCTGAACAACCAGCCAGGCGGTTTTATTCCAGTTTTCGGCATTGAATTCGAGTCGCTCACCTTCAATCAGTTTTAAACTCTTATCCCCACGTGAAAAGTTTGTGTTTAAAATAACAGGTTTTTCAGGCTGCTCCGATAGTTTAATACCAATTAACATCAGGTTACCTGATTGTTTGGAGAATTCCTCTATTGCTTCGGCATCCTTTTGAAACCATTTTTTTAATGTGTTCTTAAGTGGATTTGAAACCAGTTGGGCAAACCAGGATGGTTTTTCTGCTATTTTTTCTGGTTCGGGGATAACAAATCCGTTAGCTATATTTTGGCCAGAAGCCATTAGCTTTAAACTATCTGCAATGTCAATATCCAATAATTGTGTCGATAAGAAAAACTCATCGGCTTCCAAAATAAAGTTTAATCCTAAAGCGCCGTGTTTGTTTGATTGGATATTCTGTTTATCAGTATTGTCAGGAGTTGTAAAGTTGGTTTCATTATTACTGATGACATAAATAGAATCTGCACCAGCAGTTGGTCTGCCGTCAGTAACCTCTATTCTTGTGTGGGTTTGAACAGAAAATTTTACCGGTTCCAATCCGGTTTGAGTTTCAAAAAAGCCGGCTATAATAATAAGAATCCCTTGGCCGGTAATCATAGCAATGCGGTAAAAGGTGCTGCGAATACCTATAAAATAGGCCTGTTCACCCTTGTCGAGTCCCAGCATATAAAAACCATCGGCAGCAATATCGTGCGTAGCCGAGCTAAATGCCAAAAGCCATAGAAATGCCAGCGTATATTGAAAAAACGACGGAGCAGGTATGGTAAAAGCAACGCCGGCCAATCCGGCTCCAACAATCAACTGCATGGTAACAATCCACCATCGTTTTGTTTTTAGCAGATCCACCAACGGACTCCAAAGTGGTTTTATTACCCATGGAAGGTATAGCCAACTGGTGTAAAGCGCAATATCGGTATTGGAAATGCCCAAACGTTTGTACATAATAACTGCAACAGTCATCACAATTACATACGGTATCCCTTGCGCAAAATAAAGGGAGGGAACCCAGGCCCATGGTGAAATGTTTTTCTTTTTCTGCATCATTTTTAATCTTATTGTCCCGGTTTTTTTATTTTAATCTTTTTTTCGTGTTATAACCTATTCAGATTGTATCCTTTTTGACGAAGTTGACTTATAATATCATCCAAATGTAAGTATAGTTTATCTGTTCTTTGTGGACTTACTCCAGGGTGAATCAGAATAATGGTGCCGTTAAGCCCATTTGGATGTTTATGCTCGTATGTCCAGAGGTTATTGATAATCTCTTTTGATGTGCGATAATTTTTCATATCTGGAGTCGTGTAGTCGGCGTTTGTTCCTATTCCCGGTGTAAACGAGATGATTTGCAAGCCAAACAACTGACTCCAATCGGATATCTGTTGGTTGTACCACTCGTAAGGTGGCAGAAACCATTGAACATCACTAATTGATAAATCAAAAGTGCCAATTGCTTTTAGGTTGTTAGTCACGTCGTTATCAAAAGTTACTTTATCAACTAAAAGTGAATCGCGCTTAACCCAGTCGGCATATAACAAATGTTTCTCCGAATGTGGCCCCAGGGAGTGTCCCTCCTTAATCAGCCTGATAATGCTTTGCTTATTGGATTTTTGGCGCAGGCAGTTACCGGTTAAAAAGAAGGACGCTTTTACCTGATGTTTTTTTAGTACATCAAGTGTATGCGTAATTCCTTCAAAATGTGTATCGGCTGGAAATACAAGATAAACACTCTTCTCTTTTTCAGAAAAACGCGTAATACCGCCTTCTATCATTTTGTTGTCATTGTTTTTGGATGATTCCAAAGCCGACAAATAAAAAATCAGACTGGCAGTTCCATCCATGGTTGGTTCGTTGGTAGAATAGTCGCCAATATCGTCATGATAAACTGCTTTACCATTTTGAAATGGCAAATACCTATCCTTATTTTTAACATCGATGCCTTTTAACGAGTTGAATATGTGATGGTAAACCGGTCCGTCGACCAATCCGCCATAGGTGTTTTCGTTTAAAACCACTGTGTATGATGAATGTGGCCTTTGTGGCGAAACTCCATGCGAGGGCAAACCGCAAATCATACTGGTACCCCACGGATTACATCCAAACAACCAGTCGCGCAGGGCTGCTTCCATTTCTAAAAAACGGCCATCACCGCTTTCAGAGTGGTATAATCGGGCTTGCGAAATAGCAGCAGCTACCAGGTTATTTGAGCACCATATAAATGGAATGCCTATCCTAAAAGGATCTTCCGATGCCTGCCTTTCGAGCATTTCAAGACCGGCCCTCATAAATCCCAGATATTTTTGCCGTAAGATTTCATTCCCGGCAGTAGCTGTTAGGTAATGACCAACATTAATAAATGGATAGTATTGATAATGTCGGGCACCATGCTTTAAAATCCAGGGTGAAACAGGCTCCAGTTCTCCCCAGTAATCGGCCATTTTTAACCACTGCTCCGATAAATCAGGGTCGGCCAGTGCTAAAGCGGCATATCCCAACTGCATATCGTCCACATAATTATCTTCTTCGTAAAAGTAGGGCGAAACAAAGCAGGCTGTTTGGGTGTTTCCGGGGCGTGCTTCGCCAAATGTGGCGGCTTCTTTGGCTTTTTGAAGCATAAATGCCGACCAATCCGGATGGTCATTTTTTAAAACATAGCTGGCCAACGAAAAGGCCGATGCAAACTTGCCAGCTGTTGATGCCACGCCGGTTGTGCGGTTTAAATGTGGGCCAATACCCTGCCGCTCGCCGGTTACATAATAAACTGGGCGTCCTTTTTCAAGGCCATAGGTAACTTTATCGTTGGTAGGAAGCCTGAAACCGGCATGGTCACGGTCGTCGGCAATCTGGTTGTACATTTCCCCCGAATCCGGATTCATTCGCATGAGCCATTCCAATCCCCATATGGCCTCATCCAATACATCGGCACGTCCGTTTTTGCCCTTGTGGCCATGTGCATCATAATTATCGGAAAAAGCCGAAGAATTTTTTAAATAGGCGAATAAAAGTTGAAACACGGCATTGGCTGAAGTATTGGTGTACTGAAGATAATCTGTGGCATCGTGCCACCCTCCATGAACATCAATATATTCACCGCTTCGGGTTGGATGATCCACTATAATGCCATCGTGAATATGGCACGAATCTCCGAGCCATGGGTTATAGCCGCATCGTTGCTGGCGCATATATTTCAGCAAAAAATCGGCAGTGCCATTATAAACATTTGAGGATATTGGAAAAATTGGTGATTTTATTCCTTCAAACTCTAAGTAATAGCTTCCATTTTTAACGAAAGATGAAAAATCGAGTCGTAAGGCAGATGCCATTCCCCAATCGCTGCCATCTTCTGCGGTTGCATTGCCAGAAAAAACAGTGTTGTTGGTTACTGCTGATTTTAAGGCAAATTGTTTTCCCTTTACCTTTGATGTGCTGATAAAAACAGCAACCTTGGGTTGATGAGGCAAATACCCCAACTGATTGATTCGAATCCATCCGTCGGCTTTAACACTGTTGACGGCAAAGGCGAAGAGCAATAAAAAAACTATCTGGCAGATTTTTCTCATGTCCCGATTTTTAATTGATTTTATTAAAGATTTCCGGCCTCCGGTTTCCTGTTCCGCGCTCCACCTAATCTCCTTTCTCCAATCCCCGGTTTCCCTTCTCCAGTCTCCGGTCTCCTTTTTCCGGCCTCCCTTCTCCCTTAATACCTTTTCTCCAGAGCAGCGCCACGAAAATAATGGTTAAGAATGGCTTCATATCCATATCCCTGAGCGCCCATCACAGCCGCTCCTATTTGACAAAGTCCCACGCCATGTCCCCAGCCAGCACCAGTTAAGGTAAAGGTTTGAGGAATATTGTTTATCATCTGTCCTTTTTCCACAACAAAAGCAGAGCTGTACAGGTGCGATTCCGATAAAGCCTTACGTATTTCCAGTTCTTTGCCAATGGTTTTGGATGCCACAGAACCAACAATTTTCAACTTAATCAGTCGCGAAGATTCGCCACGTTCAACAGGCACTAAGTCCAGCACATCTCCAACATCTATCCCCACTCTTTTCTTTAGCAAATTTTTAATTTGTTCCTGATTATAAGTCACTTTCCAGCGAAAAAAGTCATTGGTTTCCTGATCGTAGTCGTTCAATACCTGCGATAAAATTTCTTTATTGGTGGTATTGCAAAACGCATCCGGCGAGGTTTTTATCCACATTTCGGCGTTAGCCTCTTCCTTAAAATTAAGGTCATAGCCTTTTGGTGGTTCCGGATTGTCAATAACACTTGTCAGATAAGGGTGATGCACCGGCTCCCAGGCATTTTCGAACAGCTCGGCAACTCCACCACAACATTTCGAGAAACGGGCATCGCAAATAACGTTATTGTAAGTGAGTACCTTTCCGCTGGTTTGGTCAATGGCGCTGTTTACCGCCTGTGTTGAAGCGCGGGTTATACCCTGATAACGCTGACAATGGTCGTCGGCACATACATCAAAGTTGGTGTGGTCTTCCCGGTCGTACCATTTAATGCGTTCACCAGAGGTTTCAAAACAGGTTTTGTAACCTCCCTTGTCTTTCAATTGGTCGCCTTTTTCAATTTGCGCCAAAAGCCAGCTTCGAGAAATAACGGCATGTGCCTTTAGTAATTCCATTGATGAAGTGGCGCTCATTTCCGATGAAATAACACTAATCAGGTAGTCCTCCAGGTTGAGGATATTAATGGCGGTAAGTTTGCCATCTTCCTGAATGATGCGTAAAGCGCCTTTAAACTTTTGGTCTTCCTGACGTTCCCAATGAAAATTAATGCCTATGGTAACTTTATGAAGTACAAAATCAGACGATTCGTAGGAAACAGGTTCCAAATCAAATGGAAATGAACCAGGAATCTGAGTTCCATTGATATGAATTTCTAACTTGTTATTTTGTAATACTGCTTCGCCATGACCCTCCAATTCGAGACCAGTTTGCACGTGCCTGAATTTTCCGCTTAATGTGAACGAAATGATGGGAGCGAATACAATGCCTACCTTTATTTTTGGTTCCATGCTTATTTTCTGTTTTAGGATGATTTGTATATCATATTCAAGGATTACTCAAGAGATGATAGTTTCTTTTTCAATTCTTCCCAACCACCATCGTCCATGGTAACCTGATGAAAAATGTCGCGAATCAGCTCTTCATCCAGTCTATTAAAATCTTCTTCTCTTGGTGTAATTAATACTCCACCAAAATCGACCGATGCCGGACTAAGTAAAATCTGTTCATTCCCTTCTTTAAAAAACTGGTCGGGACGATGTTTTTTTCTTGGAAAGATAAAAACCTGCCAATATGTTCCTGTCCATTGGGTTAAAATATTAAGCATGGGTTCCGGATCGGATGGAATATAGTCTTTTATTAGCTCCAATACCTCTTTAAACCACTGCTCAATAATTTTGGAATCGTCGCCATTGATAACAATGGTTTTGCGCAAATACTCATCAATCGCCAGCATTTGGTTGTCAACCGTTTGCTTTAGAATTGTATTTTTTAGGGAAACAATTTCTTGTTCGATTGGCATAAAACCGGTGTTTCCGGCCTGAAAGTGAAAATGGTCGGGGGCCGAAGCGCCACATAACGGACCGTTATAAAAAACTGCAAACCCCGGCAGGGCTTTTGCCAGTTGCATCATTTCTCCAAAATGCGGTTCAATACGTTGATCGGTATGTTCTTTCAACGGTATGGTTAAATGCCTTTTGAATATTGGAAACGGATTAACCAGTATCAGGTATTTATCCAGAAATTCAACTCCTTTTTGTTCTTCAGGCAGGTGGGCAGGACATAAAAAGCATTTCCGTTCCTGTATAGATTTGGCATCAACTTTAGCTGCCGATGACCTGATTCGTTCGGGATTGAACTGAATTTTAATCTTAAATTTATCGTTGAAATCAATTTCACGGGTTACAACTTTTTGTAACCCTGTGAAATTGTTTTTGGCCAATGGCCAATTCTTCAACTGTTCGGTAATCAGATTATCAACTTGTTGAATGATAGTATTATTCATTTTCCTGCTTGTTTTTGGCAATTCGGGCCCAGAGTTCCATGGTTCTGATTCTGTCCTTATAATGATTGTGGGCATTCATTTTTGCAACATCCAGCGAAGCATCGGAGTTTTCGTCCCATCGACGGCATAAATACAACGGATCGTAAATACGGCCAATTTGGTAATGACGCGAAATATTTAAACCCAAAGCATAATCTTCGCCATAACTGGTATTGGGAACTCTAATTTTTCGCAAAACAGGGGTGTAGAAAGCCCTTGGAGCTCCAAGTCCATTGATTCGCAGCGCATTGTTTCGCCCGTTATCAGGAGTCCACTCTTTATGGTCGATGATTCCAGGAGGTATCTCTTCCAGTTTAAAGTTTACCATCTGATAAGTGCCAACTACCATGGCGCAGTTTTGCTGATAAAACGCTTCAACAATAGTACTTATTACCGAATCGTTAATGTAGAGGTCGTCGCTGTCGAGCTGTATGGCAAATTTGCCGCACATCGGATGAAAAACACCTTCGTTCCAGCAACCTCCTATGCCCAGGTCATAACGTTTTGGTATGAGATGAATCAGTCTTTTATCTTCTTTCGCATATTTTGATAGTATTTCCGAAGTTCCATCGGTAGAGTGGTTGTCGATAACAATCAGGTTAAACGGAAATGATGTTTTCTGACTAAGCACCGACTTAACTGCATCTTCGATGGTTTTAACACGGTTTCGAACCGGGATAATAACAGAAGCTTCAACCGGAAACTTCTCCTCTGAAAATCTCACTTCCGGAAACTGAGGTTTAAGCCAGCCGCCAATGGCTTTGAGATGAAGGGTGCAGGCTTTTTCCATTTCAATTTGGACACCACGGTTTTTGGGGTCAACATAGTCGAACATTTTTTCACCCGAACGGCGATTGTCAGTCTCCATTTCGGTATAAAGAAATTCCGGAAGGTGCAGCAGTCGGTAATTCTGCGAAACCTTTAACCTTAAATCGTATAAACCGGCATAGTCAAATGGGGTGTCCATTTTTTCAGCTGCCTGTTTCAATGCTTTTGATTTGTATAACAAAAGCGAGCCAAAATTAAAATCGTCTCTTAAACTGCCATCCTGATAATCGTTAACCGGATAGGGTTTTCTTTGCCCCTCCTTAATCTCATAATAATCGGAGTAAACCATGCCTGCCTGGGTATCCATTGCTGATTGTATCATACGCTCCAGGGCAAAGGCACCAAGATTTAGCGGAAGCGATTTTGTATAAATCAGTGTGAACTCTGATTTGGAAAGCTCTGCCATTTTTCTCACTGTCGATGTGGCCTGCAATGATGCCGCTTTTAACCACTCAGTACCTGCAGATAACAGGCCTTTGGCGGGTTCTTCTTCCGTAACAATGACGATGTTTTGAATGCAGGCCGACTCTTTTAATCCCTCTACGGTAATTTTTAAATCGTCTTCGTTGCCAGCTGCGATAAAACAAGTAATGAGTTTTTCCATTTTTATTGTTTGTTATAGTTTATTCTTGAATAATTTCATAATGCTTTCAATCAAACTGTTAAGTTCGTTTTCACAGGAAACAGTTTCAAGCGGAAAACCAAATGTTACAGCTTTATGTTCCCCATTGTAAAATATGGCTGCACTGCTGTTGTTGGATGCATATCTGTATAATCTGTGAGCGTTTTTACCAAAAGGTTCAATGGCATCGGGTGCTTCAACTTTATATATTTTTGGGTGGTAATCGGTTATAAAATTTATCTTAACAGGTAAAAACATCTCTCCTTCACGGGTAGCAATGGCCTCGCCAACGTTGGTTGCCTGGTTGGTGCGCCATGTAATGCCCAGACTGTTTTTGGCAAAGTTAATGGCCAGGCTGTCTTTGTTCTCTACCATATCAGTGCCAATGTAAGCGCCCGAAATCAATAAATTCCCCTTATTTAGTGTAATGTACTCCAATTTTTTAATTAAACCTTCAGTAAAAACGCGAAAATCTTTCACTTCAGGCTGAATGAAGCTGGCAGTTCCTCTCTGCTCTCCAAAAATTACATCAACCACCGAATACTGAGTTAGTTTTTCGTTTGGCAGCAATTCAAAGGCTTTGTTGCTGATGGAAACAAATGAATAACCCGCGTTTAAAAAGGCCCGGCCGTGAACCATTGGAAAATTGAAAGTATTTCCAGGGTTGGGTCGTCCTTCCAAATCGGCATGTGACGCACCCCAGCCGGGGCTGTCATCATCCAACCATTTTGATTGACGGTTATAATCGTATTGGTTTCCAATTTTACTGTAATTGATTCCGTATGGTACGCCCTCATCTTCCCACCAGTCAATACCCGCTTTTTTACCTGTGTCGAACCAGGAAGGGCCACAGATTCTATCAAAACTGTTAACAATTAATACTTCGGGTTTCTGGTTGGGCAACAAAGCAACTGACAAGGTTTCTCCGGGGAAACTTTCGCCACCCTGGTTCAATGCAGTAACTCTGAAACCATAAATGGTCGACCATTTGTCCAGCTCCAGTTCCAGATAATTGACTGTTGTTAGTGTACCGGCATCAAAACCCTGACCATCGGTTTGTTGGTAAACTTTAAATTCCTCAGCTTTGGCTGTTGCCTCCAGCGGGTCTTCAACGGGCTGCCATGAAATTCTTATCTTTTTTCCTTCCAAAAACTCTATCTGCATGTGCGATGGTGGCAGCGGCTGAACAACGGCATCATATCCATTAATAAAGCGTAACATTCCTTTATAAATAGACCGGCTTATGTCGAACTGGAATCTTGGGTCGAGTCCGAACCGCATATCGGCCATGTTTTGGTGGGAGAGAAGTTCCAGTAACATCACCGGGGTATTGGGGCGCCAGGCTTCTGAATATTCACGATCCCACAAACCTCGTCGTGTCCATCTGGGGTTGTATTTTACTTTTATGTCTTCAACAATTTGTGTTTGAATAATATCTGATAAATCACGACTGGCCAGACGAGATTTCCCACCTGAGAAAAAGCCTTTGCGCTCGCGTGTACTGTAAATGGCCAATGTTCCAATTATCGAATCGTTTGGCGTTACCCCTGCATCGGTGTGAAATGAAAGCGCCAAATCTACCGGTATCCCCAATCCTTTTGCATCCGGATAAAGGGTTGGGCCATTGGGACTTCCCATTAAATAATTCACCCATTCGCCACGCGACATGTAATCATCATTGTAATCTTTACTGCTTTTATTGAGGTTATATACTATTGAATCGGGCATGCCACTATATTGCAGAAAATAACGGGCACCTTCCATAAATCTTGGACGACCGCTGGTTCTAGGTTCATTTAATCTATTCAGCAATGCTTCGTTTTCAATTTCTAACCCCATTGGTGAAGAACTTCTTTCAATTCCACGGGCTACATTGCCCATGCCACCTCCAAAGCGCACGGCGTCGGCAGTTATAAATCCATCCTGATGGTTTGTTGAAGTGATTTCAAGGCTTCCCAAAGCCTTATTAACACCTTTTTTGAAATAATAAGTGCCCAGATAAATCCATGTGCCAAAACCCATTTTCTGGTTCAGTTTAAATTCAGCCTGCCCTCCGGAGTAATTGATACGACAAATTACATCTTCAACACTGTTTTCCGTTTCGGCCCAGGAAATATAAACGCCATATTCCCCATCTTCGGTGATGTCAGGAATAAATAACAAGCTGCCCGGCTTGTTGCCACCTGCTTTTATTTTTAAATGGGTGCCCATTTTGAAAGGGTTCTCTCCATCGATTAGCGTTTTTCTAATGCTAAATCCACTTTTATCAACAGTTTCCCATTGAAACGTTCCGTTATTTATTTCCAACTTTGAATTGTTGTCAGAGCCATCATTATCAACTACAATTTCAAAAGGCTGAGTACAACGCTCGCGTGGGAGAAAAACATAGGCTCCGGCATTTTCAATCATTGGAACCAGAAATTGCCGTGTTATAGAATATGGATAAAGGTCTTCAACTGTTTGAAAAAGTCTGGCTCTTTGCCATTCCCATCGGTCGAGACTTTGCTCATAATACCAGCCATGCCCGGGCCATAGAGCAATATGCCTGCCGCTTAAACCATGGTCCCAATTGGGCTGATTAAGATGCGTAACCACTGGAATTCCGGTCGCATTTATAGTATTTCGGGCTTCATCTTTGGTCAGGTTGCTATGTCTGAAATAATTAGGAATATAGCTTTCTACTAGTTGATTACGAGAGTAAAGATGAACGGTGTAAGCAGAAAACCTTCGCCCCAGTTTATATTTAATCTGTTGCTTTATGTTCTCCATTTCCGTTTGACGAACAGGAATATGGGTTAATTGTGGCGAAAAAAAGAAATTGATGCATTTTTGTGACTTGCTTACATGTATGCTATCTAAAACAATTCTTCCGGTATGGCGCCACATTGAAAAATCCCAGGGTGTAGGTTTTACTTTCTTTGCTACAATTGCAGCCATTTTTTTCTCTTCTTTGGTAATATTTCCAATGTTTTGCTGGGCTATTAGCAAACAAGGTAATATCCATAAAAATATTAATGCCAGTTTAATGGTTTTCGTGTACATGGCTTATAGTGAATGTTTTAATGTAAATATCGTGGTGTTATAGTTTTTTCAAAAATAAAAACAATTTTTTATAGAATCAAAAAATTGTAATACATATTACATCATGTATTGTTATTGTCGGTTTTTTTATATATTTGCAATGTAAAATGTATTGAAAGCACAAAGGTTAAATTGAAACATTTGAAGACATCTGATCGTTTTAATTCTTTGTTTTAATGAGTTTATCTAATATTTTTCAACATATATTACAATAGTATGATTCTAATTGCCGACAGTGGTTCAACTAAAACTTCATGGGTTTTATCAGATGCCAGCAAAAAAGTTGTGGGTCAATGTAAAACTTCTGGAATCAACCCTTTTTATCAAACAGAAGAGGAAATATATAATGCTTTAATTAAGGAGTTTGAATTGGAAATAAGCGATCTGAAATCGCTGTATTTTTATGGTGCCGGATGTGCTAATCCTGAAAAGAAGGATGTTGTATTACGTGCTTTAAAAAAAATGTGGAATCCCTATGAAATTTCTGTCGACAGTGACCTTATGTGCGCTGCACGTTCTTTGTGCGGACGTCGTCCGGGAATAGCTGCAATTCTGGGTACCGGGTCAAATTCATGTTACTTTAATGGGCAGGATATTGAATACCAAATTTCTCCACTGGGGTTTATTTTGGGCGACGAAGGGAGTGGGGCTGTATTGGGGAAAAAGTTAGTGGCCGACGTGCTTAAACGTCAACTTCCTGAACATATTTGCCAGGCTTTTCTTGAAAACTATAAACTTACACCAGCCGAAATTTTGGACAGGGTGTATCGGCAGCCATTTCCAAATCGTTATTTGGCAGGTTTTACCCGATTTATCCACGAACATATCAGCGAAGGAAGTCTCTATGTTTTGGTTAAAAACAGTTTTATTGAATTTTTTAACCGTAACATAATGCATTACAAACACTTTGGAGATAACAGGGTAAATTTCACCGGTAGCATTGCCTGGTATTTTATAAATCCATTGAAAGATGCTGCTACAGAAACCGGATTTTCAATTGGTAAGGTAATTATGGATCCTATGGAGGGATTAATTAGTTATCATTCAGAATTTTAAAATACTCAATATAATATCATGATTACAAAAGCAGAAGATACAAAGTTTACCCTCAGTATTACTGAATCGCCATCGCAATTTAAGAATCTTGAAAAAATGACAATCAAACAGTTAATTACCGCAATTAACGAAGAAGATGCCAAGGTTCATGTTGCTGTTAGGGAGGCTTTACCTCAAGTTGAAGCGCTTGTTGTTAGAATTGTTGAACGAATGAAGCAAGGGGGAAGAGTTTTTTATCTTGGTGCAGGTACCAGTGGGCGTTTGGGAGTACTGGATGCTTCTGAATTGCCACCAACATTTGGAGTGCCCGACAATTTGGTGATAGGGTTAATTGCCGGAGGCGATGTTGCATTGCGCAAGGCTGTTGAAAATGCTGAAGATGATCCTCTTAGAGCCTGGGAGGAGCTGAAATCATTTAATATTAATCAAAAAGATACGGTAATTGGTATTGCTGCATCAGGTACAACTCCGTATGTGATTAGTGGCGTGGAAACTGCCCGAAAGAATGGCCTTTTAACTGGGTGTATCACCTGTAATCCCGGTTCAAAAATTGCTCAGGTTGCCGAGTTTCCAATTGAAGCCATTGTAGGTCCTGAATTTATTACCGGTAGTACCCGGTTAAAGGCCGGAACAGCACAGAAAATGATTCTGAACATGATTACCACCACCATCATGATTAAATTAGGTCGTGTAAAAGGTAATAAGATGGTAAACATGCAGTTAACCAATAGCAAACTCATTATTCGCGGTACACGGATGTTGATGGAAGAATTAGGGCTGGAGTTTGATGATGCGCAGGAACTATTAATACGTTGCGGCTCGGTTAAAAAGGCAATTGATGCCTGGCGATCTGAGAATAAATCATAATGCAATAAAAATCAGAACAAAAAAGAAGCCGGTTTTACCCGGCTTCTTTTTTGTTGTAATAATCTTAAATCATCTGTCTTTTACAGAGCAATGAACTTATTTTAAAACACCCTTGAAATATTTCTCATAAACCTCATGGTTTCTGATTAAAAGCTTAACAGACTCATCATGAGCGGCAGCTTCATCTTGTTTTTCAACTGCTTGCAAAATTTTCTTCTGGGCATCGAGTGTATATTCTTTTTCTCCTTCAATGTTGGCATAAATAAAATTACGCATCCGGGGTAACAATGAATATATAGGCTCCATGGTTACTATAACAATTGGATTTCCTGAAGCTTTGGCCAGATTCATGTGAAATTTATTGATGGTATCAACTTCCAATTGTGTATTGTCGGGATCGCAACTTTCCAGAGATCTCAGGTTTTCTCTTAGTTTTTCAATATCTTCCAAAGTTCGGTTGCGAGCTGCCAAACGAGCAATTTGCGGCTCAAAAAGCCGACGCACTTCTATTATCTGTGAAATAAGGTTGGAATCGAATTTCAGGTCATAATATAAATTTAGGGAGCTGATAGCGTCTTCAATTTTTATCTCCGAAACATACATTCCGCTTCCTTTTCTGATTTGAATAAGCCCCCGGGCACTTAACCGTCTTAATGCTTCACGCAATGCAGTGCGACTTACGGCAAACCGTTCGCAAAGTTCTTTTTCCGAAGGCAAACGAACACCACTAACCAACTTTTTTTGCCTAATGGCTTCTTCTATTTTTCGTTCAATTTTTTGACTGAGCGTTTGGGTTACCCCTATTTTGCTAAAAATATCGTCCATTTTAAATAATTAATAATACAACATATAAATTTATACAAATTTATAATTTATATTTCATTTTTCGATTTTTTTTTGAGTTTGGTCGCAAATTGTTATCCTTTTCTTCCAATTTCTTCCAGCAACTGACGATTAATTATCTCTACCTGCTTTTCGTGAAGGTTTATTAGTTTATCTTTCTCAAAGGCTTTTAGTAATTTAACAGTACTTTCAACCGAAATTCCTGCAAAATCAGCTATTTCGCGTCTCGATAAAAGTGAAAACACATCATACGACCCATATTCTTCCGAACTCAGGTAAAGCAAAGCATCGGCAAGGCGGCCATGCATTTGTTTATACATAAGGTTGCGTATGCTCCCAAATAACATTGAGTTCTGATTGCAATACCGTTTTATAATATGATAAGCAAAATTACCATTGTTCTGAACCAGCTTTTCCAATGCTTCTTTTTCAATTAACAGAGTTTGCGTGTCGGTAAGGGCAATGGATGAGTAGTTAAAAGTACTTTTCCCAAAAACCGTTGATAAACCCACAAATTCGCCCGATTTTAAAAGTCTGAGATTGAAATTTTTGTCGCCTTCTTCCAAATGTTGCTTAACAAGTCCCTTAATAATAAAAAGTACATACGAGGCAAATGTTCCCTGCTTGGTCAGGTTCTCACCTTTTCTGAACAAAACCTGTGTTTTGCTTTCACGAACCAAATCCAGCTCATGACCTGATAGTATATGAAAACATGGAGCATCAATATCACAAATAAAATCGTTTTCGTTTTCAAGTATGGTTCTCATTGGTGATTTTTTTAGTAAAGCTTATAGCCAGGTTTATTTAAATTGATGATTAACAGCAATCCTGCAGGAAAAGCATGAAGCAGGTCAATAAAAAAGTTGATGTATTTCAATTGAAAAACCGTTCCCGTCGAAGCCCAAATTTAAAGAAAAAAAATCAGGAGACTGTAATTTTGTATGGTCACTCGAATAGTAAAAAATAACTCAGAAATATTAATCTATAAAAATTGAAAATTATGTTGTACACAAATTTGAATCACATCGAAACCGCCGGGCAACATGCCAAGGTTATTAACGAGAATGAAAATGTAATGGTTTGCTGTGGCCGCATGGGGCCCATGTGTATCCCTGTTTACGGAATAATGGAGGATTTGGAAGACGAATACAGCCATGTGAAATTTTTCGACATGGAATTTGACAATCCTGAAGCCCATGTAATACGTAATTTGCCCGAGGTTCGGGGATTTATGGGCATTCCGTTTACCATTTACTATAAGAATGGGAAAGTTGTTAAAGCAACATCCAGCATCCAAACTCGCGACCAGGTAACGTCTATTTTAAATCAGGAATTTGGTCAACCCGTAAATGCTTAATAACATGGAAATGAGTAATCATTATGATGCTATTGTTATAGGAGGGGGCCCCGCAGGACTCACGGCAGGTATTTACCTGTCGCGGGCGCGGGTGCGCACACTCATCCTCAACGAAGGAGCTGTTGGTGGCCAGATGGTTTTGACACATGAAATTGCCAACTATCCGGGGGTTGAGTCTATCAATGGCTATCAATTGGCCAATGTTATGAAAAAGCAGGCAAAAACCTTTGGCTGCGATATTCAATCCAACATATCCATTCAAACATTAAATCTTGAAGGAGAAATAAAACAGGTTACGCTGACGAGTGGAAAAACCTATACTGCCAATGCTGTTATTCTTACGCCTGGTGGTCGCAGTAGAACATTGGGTGTGCCTGGTGAGGCACAGTTTAAAGGGAGAGGCATTTCTTATTGTGCCACCTGCGATGGTGACTTCTTTACCGATAAGGAAATTATTGTGGTTGGTGGAGGTAACTCTGCACTCGAAGAGGCTGTTTCATTAACCAAATATGCTTCAAAAATTACTATTGTTCATCAATTCGACCATTTCCAAGCCTTTGAACATGCAGTAGAAGAGGCTAAAGCCAATCCAAAAATCGGGTTTATTATGGAGTCGAAGGTTACAGCCTTTTATGGAAATGAAAAACTTGATGCGGTTGATATTACAAATCTTAAAACCGGTAGGGTAGAGCGGTTTAATACTGATGGTGTGTTTATTTTTATCGGATATGTGCCCAATACTGACTTCTTAAAAGGTAAAATAGAACTGAACCAGTGGGGAGAAATGGTGGTGAATGCCGATATGGAAACCAATGTAAAAGGCGTTTTTGGTGCCGGCGACTCCATTGCCAAAAAATATCGGCAGGTAACAACTGCCGTTGGTGAAGCAACTGTGGCTGCTCTGGCTGCATCAAATTATATTCACCAGCTAAAAACCGAAAAGAATAAATTGGTTATTGAAGCCAATTAATATAATTTTATACAGTTCTTTCCAATTATCGATATGGTTAAAGAGAAAATTAAACATTTTCCAATAAGTGCCTTTACAGTAATTATGGGACTGTCGGGATTAACGCTGGTTTTTTCAAAATTTGCGCATGCCGGCTGGTTACCAAACTGGTGCTTCAATCTATCTTTTATTTTGGTCTCACTTATGTTTGTTTTAATAACATCAATGTATTTATTAAAAATATTGATGTTCAGAGAGTTTGTGACTGAAGAGTTCAGACACCCGGTAAAAGTGAATTTTTTCCCGGCCATTTCTATTTCTTTACTTCTTTTAGCCGTGGTTACCGAGCAGCTAAGCCACAACGTTTCCTTTTGGTTTTGGATAACCGGCACAGTGCTTCACACAGTTTTAATGCTAAAAGCAATAGGGTATTGGATAGAATTTAATTACCAGATTCATCATTTTAATCCTTCATGGTTTATTCCGGCTGTAGGGAATGTTTTGGTTCCTATAAGTGGAATGGATCATGCTCCCATGCTCATTTCATACTTCTTTTTTGCTTCGGGCATGTTTTTTTGGTTTGTACTTTTTGTTATTTTCCTTAACAGAGTGGTTTTTCATGGTCAGCTACCCGAAAAGTTTATTCCTACTCTTTTTATCCTTATTGCTCCCCCTGCAGTAGGGTTTATTTCATACACAAAAATCTTCTTTGTTTGGGATAGCTTTTCTTTGTTTTTATTAATGATGGGATACTTTTTTATTCTGCTTTTACTTTCCATGTACCGAAGTTTTACGCGACTTAAGTTTTATATGTCGTGGTGGGCATTTACTTTCCCAATGACTGCTATTACCCTGGCCACAACGTTGGCTTATGAGAAAACAGGCATTCAGGAGCTCCAATATATTGCATGGGCATTGGGCGGTATATCAGTTATTCTGATTGCTATAGTGGCATGGTTTACCACTGTTCACCTAATAAAGGGAGAAATATGTGTGATGGAGGATAGTTAATAGATAAGAAAAGTCAAAAACTGCCAGATTGGGTTATTGATAACACAGTGATTCATCATGTCGATTTAAGTTTGTTTAAATCCTACAGAGGAAATTGAATTAGAATTTGAAGTGAGAAAATCTCTGTTTTTGCATAATGTCAATATTTTGCCTAAGGTTGTTGAAACAGAAACAATTTGATTTGTCTTGATTGGGTTTATGTTGAAAACGATGGAGTGTTTAGTGCTTCGTCGTTTTTTGTTTAATATGCCATTGCTCCTTTGCTATTTCTTTTTTTTTGTCTATATTAAACTCAAAAGAAACCATCAATATTGTATATAAACAAAGAAGCTGTTTAAATTTAGTTTATAGACTCTTAGAAGTATATACACGTGTTCCGGTTTACCGGAAATCGACTGATAGAAGAGACATAATAGAAAATATAGACAAAAGAGATGTTTGAAATATCTATCTGATATTTTGATTATTACATTTATTTATCTTAAGTCTGTAAATAAAAACAACATTATATGAAAAACGGAGATGTAAATCTGGTAGACCTTGATTTTGAGTATAAACTCTGGAAAAACCGTCTCGATTGTTTTGTTCGGGAAATCAAGATTATTAAAGACCGAAATCGCGAAGTTTCCGAAACCCGGCCGGGCAAAGAGCTTAACGATGTTGAGATTATGGTACTCGAGGAGCATGAATCGCAATTGGTTCAGTTACTTAATCGCATTAAAGTTCAGGAGCAGGAAATGCAATTTTATAATAAGGATTTTCCTGTTACACATGTACATGAGTATGTGTTGGAACATCAGAAATTGAGAGAAAAAATGGGGCGCTTATGTTCATTGCACACCGAACGAATTGATGATTTAATTGACGAATTGGGAATTTAGGTGGATATGAAATATTATTTATTCCTTCAGATGACGGCATTGCTATTTATGATGAGTTACTGTAATAAACCGGGGGCCATACAACTCCAATCGGGCGATTTGCTTTTTACCGGACCTGATACCATTGCAGACAGCGGCAAATTATCGCACGCCATTGATGAGGTTACCAGAACCGGTTTGAAAACCAATTATTCGCATGTTGGCATTGTTGAGGTGGATGACTATGGTATTTGGGTGATTCATGCTGAACCGCAAAGAGGTGTTAATCGCGAGTCACTCGATTCCTTTTTAAGAACCGACGACCAGGGGGCAGTTTTTGCTTACCGGTTGAGGCACGAGCATCATGAAATAATTACAGAAGCCCTGCAGCGTGCTCATCATTATATTGGTCAGCCATACGATTTTACATATCTACTGGGAGATAGCAGTCAATACTGTTCAGGATTGATTTACAAACTTTTTGAGCCTTTTAATATTTTCGAGCTTAACCCAATGACTTTTATTGACCCTGAAACCGGTGCTTTCCATCCATACTGGGTAGATTATTTTGATAAATTGGGAATTGAAATACCTGAAGGTTATCTGGGGTGTAATCCAAACGGCATGGCAGCCAGCGAAGTTTTAGAATTTCTTGGCGAGATAAAAAAATAAACCCGGAGGGTTTGCACCTTCCGGGTATTTTATAAAACGGCTAAAAAAAATGCTTCCCTGGGGGTTAAGCTACTTTCAGTTTCAAGCCAGTCTTTTTACTTGAGTTCTTTCAGTTTAATGTTTCGGAACCATACATCGTCGCCATGATCCTGTAATCCAATGTACCCCTGACGGTTTTCACCTCCGGCATTGAGCATTTCTTCCCAACCTGCAAATTTGCTATTTTCGAGCATTTGAGCCCATTCGGGAGTCCACAAATGGTACTCAACCACGTTGGCTCCATTCTGACCATGAATAACTGTACCCTTATATACAATAATGCTTCCTTTGTTCCACTCGCCTGCAGGATTTGAGTTTTGTGGTTTGGCAGGAATCATATCGTACAGCGAGGCCGACTGGCGATTGCCATCAACACCTAAGCGGGCATCCAAATGGTTTACATTGTCGAGTATCTGATATTCGGGAGAAGAGCGCCAGATTGGCAAATCTTCAATTTCCTGGGCCAGATAAAAAATACCACTATTACCGCCTTCAGAAACTTTCCATTCAAATTGAAGTTCAAAGTTTTTAAACTCCTGATTGTAAATGATGTCGCCACCATCTGATGCGCCGGCTTCGCCATGCCCTGAGCCGTTTATTTTAATGGCACCATCTTCAATACTCCAGGCGCCTGGAATATCGGTTCTACCATAACCGCGCCAACCATTAAATGTTTCACCATCAAAAAGCAATATCCAGCCTTCTGCTTTTTCTTTTTCTGATAGTGAGTTAACAGCAACTTCTTCTTTAGCTTGTTTTGATGCACCTGAACCGCATGATACCAGAACCAGTCCTCCAAGCAAGGCAACAAACAATAAATATTTATTCTTCATTTTTATTAATTGTTAAATTGTTTATTATATAATTGTAAATCAACACAAAAGTTGGTTTTGAATAAGGGGATGTTTTTTATCAACTATTGTTATGTCAATCATTGAAATACGTAAGCAAATAGTTGCTAGTTTTTAGCTCTTAGCTTTTGAGTCGAATACTTTGAACTACGAACTACAAAACTGTAAAACTATAAACTTCTGCTTATGCCTTCCCCCCTTTCAACTTCTGCCTTATCAATTTTTGCTATTTAGGCATTTCCGGAAGCATCCAGCCTTTGCGGTATTCGTGCTTAATAAGCTCTTCTGCAAATTTTCTGGCATTAACCGGTTCGGTAAAGGTTTTGGCAAAAGTTGGGTGCCCATCTTCAATTTTAAAGCCATCTTCAATCACTGTACGAATGGTTTCATCTTCGCCAATATTGGTAAAGCGCATGTTAACGCCATCCCAATGCAGTTCTTTGTTTAGGCTTTGCAAACGTACTGCAAGTACGCCCATAACCACCATTTCGTTGAATGGACCGGCTTCTTTAAAGGCCGATGATGTTTCAACACGGCTTTCAGCTTTTTCTTTACAAGCCCGCACCCAATCCATTTCGTGACTTAAAGAAACTCTTCTTTCGGTTTTTGGCGCATTGGGTACTCTGCCTGAAAGGAGCCACGGGTCGCGACCATAGCAACCAACATGCAAAATATCTTTGGTTCCATAAAACAAAACGCCACCTCCATGCATGTTCATATCCTTTCCGGCTGGCCAGTTGGCTGGTTTTAATGGCTGCAAACCGCCATCGTACCAATGCACTTCAACTTCGGGCATACGAACTTTAGCAGTTTTGGGACGGGCAGGGAATATCAGGCGAACTTTTTGTGCCACTGGTGCACAGTCGTTAAGCAAAAGGGTTGAACTTCCCTGAACCTTGGTAGGATATCCCAAATTTAATCCCTTAAATACCGGATGCAGAATATGGCAAGCCATATCGCCAAGAGCACCGGTACCATAATCCCACCATCCACGGAAATTCCAGGGGGTATAAATTTCATTGTACGGGCGCATTTTAGCAGGCCCTACAAATAAATCCCAATTCAGATAATCGGGCACCCATTGTCCTTGCTTGGGTGTATTTAATCCCTGTGGCCAAATTGGTCGGTCGGTAAATGCTTCAACCCGTGTTACTTCACCAATTTCACCATTCTGAATCCATTCTTTTACCAATGAAACGCCTTCACCCGAAGCACCCTGATTACCCATTTGGGTGGCAACTTTGTATTTTTCGGCCAGCTTGGTAAGCAAACGTGATTCATAAACCGTATGAGTAAGTGGTTTTTCTACATAAACATGCTTACCCATGGTTATAGCTGTGGCAGCAATAATAGCATGCGTATGGTCGGCAGTGGCAACCATTACGGCATCAATCTGATCGCCCATTTCCTCCAACATCTTTCTCCAATCCCAATATTTTTTTGCTTTGGGGAAATAATCAAAACATTTTTTGGCGTACCTCCAGTCTACATCGCAAAGCGCCACAATGTCTTCGCTTTCCATGGCACGAAGCACGCCAAAACCACGACCGCCAACGCCAACACCGGCAATCCGGAGCTTATCGCTCGGAGCAGGTTTCATTGGTTTTGCTGGTTGATTGGACAAAGCTACCTTGGGCAAAACACTAAGCCCAATGGCTGCTGCACCACTTTTCTGAAGAAAATCTCTTCTTCCAATTTTTGATTTCATAGGTGTAATTGTTTGATTGAATTTGTGTTTATAAGGATTCTGATGGCTTCCATTGATAAATAAAAAATTACACGGCTAATTTAATATTAACCGAACAGCTAATTTTTTATGTTATTGGTCAGGTAAGAGATGCTCAGTTGACATGGTTAAAAGAGCAACGCCTAAGTTAATACTTTTCTGGTTTTAATGCTATAATTTTTACTTTGATTTTTTTACAGATGGCATTTGGATTGAAATGTAACCAGTTTACATCATAAAAAAAGGGCGTCGTTTCCGAACACCCTTTAATTCTAAATAATTCTGTTGTAATTATTTTTTCTTCTGATTTTTAAGCTGATGCTGTTTTTTAGCCATTTCTTCCAGGCGTTGTGTAAAACCTGATTTTTTTACCGGTTTTTTCTGATGTGCGTGGATTTTAGCCAATAAAACTTTTTCGTCAACAAACTGTCTGATTAATACCGTTTGACCAATGGTAATAAGGGTTGAAATAAAATAATAATAGCTTAACCCTGATGCGTAACCATTGAAGAAGAACAGAAACATTACGGGCATCATGTACATCATGGTTTTCATACCGGGCATTTGATTGGTGCTCTGAGTCATCTCAGCATTCATCTTGGTATAGACTATGTTTGTGATGGCCATTAACAAGGTAAAGAGACTTACATGTGCTCCGTAAAATGGTATGTTAAAGGGTAAATCAAAAATGGAATCGTAGGATGATAAGTCTGTAGCCCAAAGGAAACTTTCCTGACGTAATTCTATAGAGGCCGGGAAAAACCTGAACATGGCAATCAAAATAGGCATCTGTAATAGCATCGGCAAACAACCACCCATTGGGTTTACGCCTGCTTTTTTATATAAGCCCATCATAGCCTGCTGACGCTCAAGTGCTTTTTCTTTTGGAATGCGCTCGTTTATCTCATCAATTTGCGGTTTTAAAACCTTCATTTTTGCCGATGAGACATACGATTTATAGGTTAATGGAAATAAAAACAGTTTAATAATGATGGTAAGTAAGAGTATTATAATACCATAACTTGAAATATATTTTTCGAGGTAATTGAAAATTGGAATAACGGCATAACGGTTAATCCAACCAAAAATGCCCCAGCCAAGCGGTATCAGCTTGTTTAATTCCAGCTCTTTCCCATATCCGTTTAGGGTGTAGAAACTATTAGGCCCAAAAAAGAATGAAAATTCCAGCTTCTGGTTGGTAGCCAAATCTACTGGTACTATTAATTCAGCATGATTATAACGTAAATAGGTACTTTGTTCATCTTTTTCAACTTCGGTTGAAACGCGTCCACTGGCAAAGGCATCATTGGCAATAAAAACCGAGGAGAAAAACTGGGCTTTATAAGCAACCCATTTAACTTTTGTACGGAGGTCTTCATCGTCGTTTTTTCCTGTGCTTAACTCATTCACATCATCATTAAAAAATTTATAGTAAACGCCTGAGTATTGCTGTTCAAAACTACGTCCTTTCTCAAACGATGGCATCTTCATATCCCAAAATACATCGAATGAGCCCCGAGGTGTAGAAATCAGATGGTTTAACTGATTGGTTTCGATAAAGAATCGGGCCATATGTTCTTTGGCGGGCAACTCGTATTTAAACGAAAGGCTTTCTCCTAATTCAGAGGCTATTTGAAATACTACACTTGAGTCAGATTGCTCTTTTAGATGGAAGTATAGATCGTTGGTGTTATACATTCTGGTATTGTGCGAAAATGGGAACCCAAAACGGTTATCATCTCCATCAAACAAAACCAATGGTTTTCCATCATGGGTTTTGTGATCCTTTAGTTCAACCGAATAAATACGTGCACCTTTATTGGTTAAGGTAATTTTTATCAGTTCGTTTTCTATGGTATGGAACGATTGAGTTCCCTCAATAAAAGGTGCAATAAGCCCAAAACGCTCGCTTTGTTGTTCCTGATAGTCCTTTTTTGTGGTACTATCAGCCAAGGCTTTAGCAATTGAGTCGGCACGTAGTTGTAATGCTTGCTGCTCCACTTTTTTTTGTACTTCTTCGAGCTGTTGCTGCTCCCTACGCTGGCGAATGGCCTCTTGTTGCTCTTTCGAGGGTTGGTTTATAAAATAAAACCCTATAAGAATTAATGTTATAAGAATAATCCCTGTTATCGAATTTCTATCCATTTTATATTTTCTAAACTGTTATTATTTCAAAGTTTGGTGTTTTGCCAGTAAGCACATATTTAATTAGTTGCCGGCAATTTATTTTTTCTGGTTTATTGAATTTCAATTTGTATTTACTTCTCCTGTCCAATGGATGCTTTAACAAATTCCATAAACAATGGGTGTGGTTTCAGCACTGTACTGCTGTATTCGGGGTGAAACTGAACGCCAACAAACCATTTATGTTTTGGTATTTCAATAATTTCGACCAGGTTGGTTTCCGGATTGTAGCCGGTGGCTTTCATTCCAGCCGATTCAAAGGCTTTCAAATACTCATTATTAAACTCGTAGCGATGTCTGTGGCGTTCTTTTACCAGCTCTGTCTGATAGGCTTTGTAAACAAATGAATCTTTTTTAACGCGGCAATCATAGGCTCCCAAACGCATGGTTCCGCCCTTATCAGTAATGTTTTTTTGGTCTTCCATCAGGTCAATAACCGGTTCGGGGGTGGTGTGGTCCATCTCTCTTGAATTGGCCTTGTCGAGTTTTAATACATCACGGGCAAATTCTATAACAGCGCATTGCATACCCAGGCAAACACCAAAAAATGGAACATTTTTCTCGCGGGCATATCTTACTGCCAATAGTTTTCCTTCTATACCGCGATGCCCAAAACCCGGGGCAACCAGAATACCCTGTAAATCCATCAGTTTTTCGTTGATGTTTTCTTCGGTAATGGTTTCACTTTGAATCAGCCTGATATCGAGTTTGTGATCGTGATAGGTGGCTGCATGAATTAACGCTTCTATAATTGATTTATATGAATCGGTTAACTCTACGTATTTTCCTACCAGACCAATTTTTACAGTTTTTTTTGCGTTTTTTAGTTTGGATAAAAACCCTTTCCATTCCTTTAACTCTGGTTTTTGATTAATCGGTAAATGCAATTTTTCCAATACTATTTCGTCGAGTCCTTCTTCCTGCATTTTAACAGGAACTTCATAAATGCTTTTAACATCGATAGACTGAATAACTGCCTTACTATCAACATTACAGAATAGGGCTACTTTTTTACGGATTTCAGAATTCAGATCTTTTTCAGTACGTAGTACTAAAATATCGGGCTGTACTCCAATTTCCAGTAATGCTTTTACCGAGTGCTGCGTGGGTTTTGTTTTTAGTTCGCCACTGGCCGCTAAATAGGGCACCAGGGTAAGATGAATGACTATAGCTCTTGAGCCAAGTTCCCATTTCAATTGCCTCACAGCCTCAATGTAAGGAAGCGATTCAATATCGCCTACTGTTCCGCCAATTTCGGTAATAACCACATCGAACCTGTGTTTGCTGCCTAAAAGTTTGATGTTTCTTTTTATTTCATCGGTTATATGCGGAATAATCTGCACGGTTTTACCCAAATAGTCGCCTCGTCGTTCTTTATTGATAACGTTTTGGTAAATGCGACCGGTGGTAACATTGTTAGCCTGCGAAGTTGGCACATTTAAGAAACGTTCGTAGTGTCCAAGGTCAAGATCAGTTTCAGCTCCATCCTCTGTCACATAGCACTCTCCATGCTCATAGGGATTAAGCGTGCCTGGGTCAACATTTAGGTAAGGGTCAAGCTTCTGAATGGTTACACGATAACCTCTTGATTGAAGCAGCTTGGCCAAAGAGGCAGAAATAATTCCTTTCCCAAGAGATGAGGTAACTCCTCCTGTAACAAAAACATAACGAGTATCTGGCACGGCATTCTGATTTTTCATCTGTTTATCATTTGTTTTATTCGGTCAGATGGAACTCGCCAGATAGTCATCTCTCTGTATGAGAAATAATTCTCATGGCTCGTTTCATTTCTCGACTATTTGGGAAAATTTAGCTCAAAATATTATTGATGAGCCTGTTCCATAATGATTTTTTAAAAAAACTAAGCTACAAAGGTAGCAAAATCTAACCTAATATCAGAAATAGAATGAACAGTGATTGTATAGTTTTTTTAAAGCTCAACATCTCGTTTTATATAAGTTGAATAGTCCTTTAAGATGGGCGAGTATTCCTGGTGGAATAATTTTGAGGATATAATAAAATCGGCCGTACTACGATTTAAGGCTGTTGGTATGTTGTAAACGGTTGAAATACGTAGCAATGCTTTTACGTCAACATCGTGTGGCTGAGCCTGCATAGGATCCCAGAAAAATATAAGCATATCAATTTTTCCTTCGCTGATTAAGGCTCCCAATTGTTGGTCGCCACCCAACGGCCCTGATTTCAGACAGGAAATATCTGGCGGAATGACGTCATTTTCAATAGCTTTAGCGTTAATAGCTTCGGTAACCAATTTGCCTGTTGTACCTGTGCATATCAGGCTATGATGGGCCAATTCTTGCCAGTTCCATGAAACCCATTCAATCATGTCCTTTTTACGGTTATCGTGTGCTACCAAAGCAATTGTTTTTTTCTTCTTCAAAATTTTCGCATTCATATTTTTAAGAGCATAAATATTTGTAAAGTTAATTTTTAAAAGTGCTATTGAAATATATCTTGGTACATATAAATCAATAAAAAAAGGAGCTCCAAAAGTATTGGGTGGCTCCCTGTATTTTGTTTAATTATATCAGCATTAATGCTAATGTTTTGTTTATCATACTATTGTGTAAGTGACTAACTCTTAGTTTCTAGTTCATAGCTGTTAGTAACTTAAAACTTAAAACTCTCAACTATAAACTCTGTACTCCTTCAGCCTGCCTAACTATCCTTAAAGCATCTCTTCAATCAAATCAAGTTTTTTATTCAAAAGCTTAATATTTCGTTTCCCACTTTCAATCTTATGAGTGAAATCCCGCACCAGTGCATCAGAGTTTTTCGATTTGGCAAAAAATCCAATATTATTTTCCCAAACCACAATGTCGCCCTCTAATTGCTTTAATTTTAGGATAATCTTATTTCTTTCCTGACCAATTTTTTCGTTAAACTGATCGCTGTTTTTCCAGTTTTCGAGTTTATTTCTGAACTTTTGAAGATTTTTATTGACTTCGTCCAGATTCAGCTTGTCAAACTGATGGTTTATCAGGTTGCGGAACTCCTGATTAATTCTTTCTTTTTCCTTAATCGGCACAAACCCTATTTCGGCCCATCTGCGTTGAATATCCTGCAAAATATTAAAGCAATCTTCACTGTCGTCTTCAGGTTCAAAGGTTCTTAACTCTTCAAGAATTGCTTCTTTAAGTTTAAGATTGTTGTCCTGCTCTACGTCTATATGGCTGAAAAATTGCGATTTACGTTCAAAGAAGTAATCGCATGCTTCACGGAAGCGTTTCCAGATTATATCTGACTGCTTACGTGGTACCGGACCAATCTCTTTCCATTTCTTCTGAATTCTGATAAATTCATCTGTGGTTTTCTTCCAGTCGTTACTCTCTTTCATAGCCTCGGCCTGAATGCAGAGTTCGGTTTTCAACTGCAGATTGTTGAGCTGGTCTTCTTTATAGTTTTTAAAGTAATCGCGTTTATGATTAAAAAAATCATCACAAGCTTTGCGAAAACGGTCGTAAACCAAATTGTTTTCTTTTTTAGGCGCAAACCCTATGGTTTTCCAAATCTGCTGCAAATCAATTAACTGTTTGCTTTTTTCTTCCCATTCTTTGGGTGTTGTAATATTGCCGGTTAATAAAGCTTCGGCTTTTTCGCAAAGCTCAGTTTTGGCTTCCAGATTTTTCTTAAGCTGGTTTTTTAAGGAATCGAAATGTTCCTGTTGCCGCTGGTTAATTTTTGCAGTAGCAGCTTTAAAACGTTCCCAAATCTCTTCTTTTTTTTCACGCGGAACCGGACCTATTTCTCTCCATTGGTCGTGGTATTTCTGTAATGTTTTAAAAGCCTTTACAACTGATGGTTCCAAAATAAGTGCTTCGGCTTTTTCACTTAAAGCAACTTTGGCTTCGAAATTTTTCTTTAGGTCAAGATCGCGAAGCTCATTGTTAATTTTAATATAGTTATAGAAATTTTCTACATGCAGGTGAAACGTTTCCCACAGGTCGTGAATTTTATTCTGAGGAACAGGGCCAATTTCGCGCCAGCGTTGTTGAAGCGTTCTGAATTCCTGAAACGTATCGTTAAGCGATTCCTGGCGGTTTAGTAAGTCTTTAATGCCTTCAATGACTTCATATTTGGCCTGAAGGTTTTTCTCTTTTTCGTTTTCGAGCGATTGTCTTATTTCGTCTTTTTTCTGCTTGAACTCGTATAAAAGTGCAGCAAAGTCCTTGTTTAACTGGTCAATGGGGGCCGAATAATTCTCCTCCGGTTCACCCGACTCGATAAATTTCCGGTGTATTTCTTCTTCCATCTCTTTGGTTGCACTTTCAAACTGTTCCCGGATGGCTTCAAGATGATCTTTCACTTCGGGGAAGGAATGGTGCCGCAACAGGTCTTTAAATTTTTCAAGCAGTTTTTCACGACTTAAACCATGAAGATCCTCAATTTCCATTCTGGTTTCGGTGGAAATAGAATCCTGATTATCCTCGGATTGTTCCTGTTGGATTTGCTCTTCGGCCTGTGAATCAGATTCCGTCTCTGTTTGCTCAGCAGAAAAGTTAAGGGATTTTTCGGTTTCCGGATCCGAATTCAAATTCATCCCTTCAAGGGAAGATTTGTTTAGTTCATTTGCTTCCATCACCATAGGTGTTTCGGGGTGCTACATATAGCTAAGTTAAGCTATCTCAAAAAATAATCTACGAATATATTACATTACCGCCAATGCTCAAAAATATTTTGTTTAAAAAATAGCAAATTCTACATTTAGCGGGTTGTTTGTTATCTTTGTGGTCAATTTTTACTGTGAATTTATGCGAATCGATATCTTAACGCTGTTTCCTGAAATGTTTCAGGGGCCTTTTAGTGAATCTATTATTAAACGGGCCAGGGAGCAGGGTTCAGTTGAAATTATTTTGCACGATATCCGCGATTATTCTGAGGATAAACATAAACGGGTTGACGATTACCCTTTTGGCGGTGGTGCTGGAATGGTGATGCAGATTGGTCCCATTGCCAGTGTGATTGATAAGCTTAAATCGGAGCGTGATTACGATGAGGTAATTTATATGACCCCTGATGGTCATCGTTTTAACCAAAAAATTGCCAATTCATTATCGATAAAAACCAATTTGATTCTGTTGTGCGGTCATTATAAGGGGGTTGACCAGCGTGTGCGCGAACATTACATAACATCCGAAATATCTATTGGCGATTATGTTTTAACTGGAGGCGAACTGGCTGCTGCTGTGGTGGTTGATGCAGTGGTGCGGTTAATTCCCGGGGTTATTTCAGATGAAACTTCTGCTTTATCCGATTCGTTTCAGGATAACTTGCTGGCACCGCCGGTATATACCCGACCGGCAGATTTTAACGGCTGGAAGGTTCCTGATGTGTTGCTGTCGGGACATCAAAAAGCCATCGATACATGGCGGGAAGAACAATCTCTGCTTCGCACACGAAAACTAAGGCCTGATTTGCTTGAGGGGGAGGAGTAGATAAGAAGACCGGAGAGCGGAAACCGGAGAAGGAAGAAAGGGAACCGTAGACTGAAAACCGGAAACAGGAATCAAGCTTTACGCCCTATGCCCTAAGCCTTGTGCTCTCCGCTCTAAGCAATACCCCCTTTACCCAGCCTCCCTACTCCAGTCTTCGATTTCCGTTTTCCGGTTTCCGGCCTCCCTTTTCCTCTTTTATTTCATGCAATGTTCTTTAAACAAACAATACTCACAACTCTTTTCACAGGTGGTTTGAGTAAATGGTTGTTCTTTGTCGAACAGAGAAAGCAGGAGTTGATTGAGGTGTTCGGTAAATGAATCTTGCAATAGCTCTAGCATAATTTGTTCTGTATGATTTTTGTCGGTTCTTAAATATAAATCCATCGAAAATTCTTTGCTGAATAAGTGTTTAACCGAAATAACTCCCGGTGCTATTGGTAAATCTTTATATTGTTCAGATGCTATCAGACTATAGAGCAAAGTTTGAAAAATAGCTTTGCACGAACTGTGCTTTTCTGCATCGAACATTTCCGATACATCTTTTATGGTTTGCCCGGCCTGTCCGGTTTTGTAGTCAATAATGCGTAAAGTATGGTTGCGTATATCGGTACGGTCAATGGTGCCACCCAAATTTACAACTAGCCCGTTTGACAGTTTTAGCGTACTATTCACCTCTTCTTCCAGTGAAACTAATTTAAATGGTGATGCCTCCATCTCTTTTCGCAAAAACTGTTTTATGTACTTAAAAAGCACTTCATAAATCAGAGTGTTTTTACCCTGCAAATCGGCAAAAACGGTTGATTTCTCCCTGATAAACGGAATGTTCGCAACAAAAACATCGTTCATGGTTTCTTTTATGAAGTGTTCGTTGTTCAGAATGGTCTGCAAATCGGCGGCGGTGATGGTTTTACCGGAAAAGGGAGTATAAATTTTTTCCAGAATCTGGTGGAATAAATTACCAAAAACTCTGGGGTCGAGGTCTTCTCCAATGACGTCGGGCTCTTTAATACGGGCAATGTATTTAAAATAAAACCTTAAAGGGCATTCAATATAAGTGCTGAGTGCGCTGGGCGACAAAGATTGGCCACCTTCAGTAATCCATTGATTGATAATGGATAAAACGTCAGGGATTTTTGATGCTTTTATTTTCTGATGAACCGGAATATTAACCTGCTGAATGGCAGTTTCAATTTTAACTTCGCCCGGATATTCGTAATACAGCTGTTGCAAAAAACGGCTCATTTCGCCTTCGCCGGTAATAGTTTTGGTGGTAGAGTAAACAAGTTTTACTTCGGAGGCCCTGTTTATAAGCCGGTAAAAATAATAGGCAAAAATAGCATCCTGATTATCGATGGTTGGTAAGTTATGACCTTTTCGCAAATTGTAGGGAATAAACGAGTTGGGTGGCGATGTGCGGGGAAAAACGCCTTCGTTCATGCTTAAAATTATCAGCTTATCAAAATCAAGAGCCCTGGTTTCCAGAAGTCCCATAATTTGCAGGCCACTCAAGGGCTCTCCTTTAAAAGGAACGGTTTCCTGTTCGGCTATACGCCTGAAAAGCAACAGCCAGGTGTCGGGCATTGGCTGATGCTTTTGATGGGTGATAATGTCGGAAAGACGCTTGATAACTGTATAGAGGTGGAAAACAAACTCCTGCTCAAATTCGGTATTTTCTTTTTTTTCAAGTTGTTTAAAAACATGTAATAACAGGTCGTTGAGGTATTCAGTAAGTTCAGGGGCAGTTTCAATTTTTCTGAAAATAATATTGGTTAAGTCGGAATATCCAAGTGAATCTTTTTCAACAAAAATCTGGTTCGAAGCCACAATACGGCGTATCAGTTCTCCCTGCGTTTCGCCCATTACTATGGACATATACTGATGCCTAAGCAGAGCCAGCAGGGGGCGGTGATAAAACCATGTTTTACCTTCTTTGGTTGTGCGTGCCGACTTCTGGAGGGTTAAAATATTTTCGATTAAACCGTAAGCGGGAGTGCTTTTTAACGGATAGCCCAGCGTAACGTTGATGCTTTTAATCTCTTTTGGAACAGCATGCAAGGCTGCAAAAAGTTGATTTTCATCGGCCAGAATCAGTGCCAGATTTTCCTCGGTTATGTTTGAACCGGTACTCGCATTACTAAAAAATTGATTGGCTATCTGGCCTTGAACCAAATCGTTGGGTGCCGATGTTATGGTAATTGGCGGCAGTTGCTCCGGATTGGGCGATTGCCAATTGTCAGGTGCCGGAAAATCAAGGATATTTTGCTTTACAAAACGAACGGCTTCATGCTCAACTCCCGAGTTTTTAAGGGGTCCACCGGTGCTTTGTTCCATTATCCATTGCGGGTAGTCCCAAAAAAAAGAGGCTTTTTTGTGTATTTTTAAAAAGTTGAACATTACCTTTTCGCAATCGTTCAGGGCATTAAATCCGGCAAATACAATCCTCTTGTAAGGTGTTTCAAGTATTTTTTCGTTTTGAATATGTTCGGCGGTAATCCTGTAAATCATGCCTTCATAGGCTTCTCCATCGCTGCTAAGTTCGTTGCGAAAAGTGGTATAAAGCTCAAACAGGTTTTCCCATGTATTAATAAATTCTTCCTGGTGCTTCGATAGCTTCTGAATATTAAAACTGCTCCAGAATGTACGAATAGCTTCAATCTGGGCTGGATTTAAATAACTTAAGTCATCTTCCAGAGCTTTAATATCGGCCAAATTGGCAAAGAGCTTTTTAGGGTTAGCCAGGTATTTGTCAATGTCGTTGAAATCGTTAATCAACATTTCTCCAAAGGGGATAAAATCGTCGATGGTTATATCCGACTTCATTACTTTTTGATAGCACTGGTGCAGCCTGAAAACCAGTGAAATATTATCACAAACCGGTATGGGCGTGATGTTGTTGAATAATTCGCTGATGGTTAGTGTTTTGGGCGCCCAGATTGGGGCGTCGATTTTTTGACTGAGATACCTGTTGAAAAACAATCCTGCTCTTCGGCCCGGAAATACAAAACAAATATCGCTTAGTTCTGTTAAATGGTTTTGAATATGATAATCGGCAAGTCGTTCGAGAAAACTTTGCATATAGTATCGTTTGCTTCATTTCAAATATAGAAACATTTCATGGATTTAGCTTGTTATCCTGTCAGGGGATTTTGAAAAATTCACGATTTGTTTTAAATTAAGAAAATTAATCAGGTAACTCTTCGCGGCAGTTAATGATGCCTGTTTCGAGGGTTTAAAAACAGTGTTTATGGATGATTTTTCTTTTGTGGTGAATAGTGATATTCAAGCCATTGAAGATTTGTACCGACAATATCAGAAAGATCCCGGTTCGGTTGATCAGGGTTTTGCTATATTCTTTAAGGGATTCGATTTTGCGCTTAGAAATTTTCAACCATCGGTAGGCCATGTAATTAACAAGGAGTTTAATGTAATTAACCTGATACACGGTTACCGCCAACGTGGGCACCTGTTTACTAAAACCAATCCGGTTCGGACCCGCCGGCAGTATTTTCCAACACTCGACATCGAAAATTTTGGCCTGAACAAGACCGATTTAGATACCGTTTTTGAAGCCGGAAATCTTATTGGCATTGGTCCGGCACCTTTACGTTCCATTATTGAGCATTTGCAACAAACCTATTGCTTATCGGTGGGTGTTGAATACCTTTATATCCGAATTCCGGAAGTGATTAACTGGCTGCGCGGAAAAATGGAGTCGGTGAAAAATCTACCCGATTATTCTCCTGCCAAAAAGAAGAATATATACCGACAATTAAAGCGTGCCGTTGGTTTCGAAGATTTTATCCATAAAAAATTCGTCGGTCAAAAACGTTTTTCTCTCGAAGGTTCGGAAGGTTTAATTCCGGGTCTTTCTGCTGTTATTCAAAAAGGTGCTGAGCTTGGCGCCGAAGAGTTTATTTTTGGAATGGCCCACCGCGGGAGGCTTAATGTGCTTTCGAATATTCTGGGTAAGCCCTATCGCAATATCTTTAAGGAGTTTGTGGCCGACGAGTATGACGATCATATTTCTCTTGGCGATGTAAAATACCACCTGGGGTACGATAATTTTCTGATAACTGAGAACGACAAAAAAGTAAGGCTGTGTCTATTGCCCAATCCATCGCATCTTGAAGCTGTTACACCAGTTGCCGAAGGGTTGGCTCGTTCCAGAATTGAACACGCTTTTAATAACGATTTTAAAAGAGTTGTACCGATAATTATTCATGGCGATGCGGCCATTGCAGGACAGGGCGTGGTTTACGAAGTTGTGCAGATGGCCAAACTGCCGGGTTACAAAACCGGAGGTACCATTCATGTGGTGGTGAACAATCAGGTTGGCTTTACTACCAACTACCTCGAAGCACGTTCGAGTACCTATTCTACAGATGTTGGTAAAGTAACCGGTTGTCCGATTTTTCATGTTAATGGCGATGATGCCGAGGCTGTTGTTTATACTTTTGAACTGGCTATGGCGTTCCGCCAGCGCTTTAATACCGATGTTTTTATCGATATTCTGGCCTACCGAAAATACGGCCATAACGAAGGCGATGAACCAAGGTTTACACAGCCAACACTTTATAAAACCATTGCTTCGCACCCCAATCCACGTGATATTTATGGAAAATTACTGGTGCAGCAAGGCCATCTGTCGAAAGATGAGTTAAATGTACTCAATACCGAATTTGAAAACTATCTTGAAGAAGAGCTTTTGGCTTCCAGGGAGATAAAGAAAATGTCCATTAGTCGGTTTTTGCCCGATTTATGGACTGATTTTCGCTATTCTCAATCGTGCGACTGTGAAGCAGTGGTGCAAACCGGTGTCCACTTAGATGAACTGACTAAACTTGGTGAGAAAATCAATCATCTCCCCGATGATAAAATATTCTTTGCAAAAGTGCATAAAATACTCGATGACCGTAAAAAAATGCTTAACAAAGGGGTGGTTGACTGGGCATTGGGCGAATTACTGGCTTATGCTTCGTTGGTTTCTGAGGGGCATCCGGTGCGATTAAGCGGACAGGATTCGGAACGAGGCACTTTTGCTCACCGGCATGCAAGTTTTACCCTTGAAGATATGAATGAGCGGTTTACGCCACTTAAGCAACTCGACTCAGAAAATGCTTCATTTAATGCCTATAATTCTCCTTTATCAGAATATGGCGTAATGGGTTTTGAATATGGCTATGCACTGGGAGTGCCAAAGGGTTTAACCATTTGGGAAGCTCAATTTGGCGATTTCTCAAACGTGGCTCAGGTTATTACCGACCAGTATATTAGTTCAGCAGAAGAGAAGTGGGGATTGATGAACGGACTGGTGCTTTTTTTGCCTCACGGTTTTGAAGGGCAGGGACCTGAGCATTCAAGTGCAAGGTTGGAAAGATATTTAGCTGTTTCGGCCCGCAATAACATGCAGGTACTGAACTGCACCACACCCGCCAACTTATTCCATGCTTTGCGCAGACAGGTTAAGCGTGATTTCAGAACCCCAATGGTTGTTTTTACTCCAAAAAGCTTATTGCGGCACCCTCGGGTTATTTCCGGAATTAATGAACTTGAAAACGGACATTTTCAACCGGTCATTGACGATACCTCGGTTAATCCCGAATCAGTTAAACGTTTGGTGTTCTGTTCGGGGAAGATTTATTATGACCTATTGGCACGACAAAAGGAGTTAAATGCTAAAGATATAGCCTTAATTCGTGTTGAGCAGTTGCATCCATTCCCAAAACAGTCCATTCAATCGGTTTTTGAAAAATATTCAAAGGCATTATTGGCTCTTTGGGTGCAGGAAGAACCCGAAAATATGGGTGCCTGGAATTATATTCGCAGTCAGTTGCCCGACCGTCATCTGGTTCCTGTAGCCCGTATTGCCAGTGGCAGTCCGGCAACAGGATTAGCAGGATTGCATAACATCGGTCAAAATGAAATTATCAATAAGGTGTTTAAAAAGTGTCATTGCGACCTGAAACTTCCTTATTGTAGTCTTGAATGTATGGAAGGTAAAACCAGAGAGGAGATATTAAAACAGCATAATTATTTTAATGAGCCACCAAGGTTTTCTATTTAAGCAAACCTCTGTTTTCTTAACAGATTCTATTAATTTTTCTGAACGCTTTATATTATGATAATTGAAGTAAAAGTGCCTACGCCCGGGGAGTCCATAACCGAAGTTGAAGTTTCATCGTGGATGGTATCTGATGGAGACCTTGTTCAAAAAAAACAGGAACTGGCCGAAATCGAATCCGATAAGGCTACATTGTCATTAACTGCTCCGGAAGCAGGCAAAATAAAGCTATTGGTTAAACCCGGGGAGGTGGTAAAAGTAAACTCAATAGCCTGCACCATTGATACCTCTTTTGAAGTGGCAGTGAGTTCGGCAGTTACATCAGATGAAGCATTGGAAGAAAAGCCAGGAAAAGAGGAAAAGCAGATTAAGAGTGAAGCTCCACCTGTTCAGAAACCTCAGGAAACTGATGTTAAAGTAACACCATTGGCCCGACAAAAAATGGAGTTGGAAAACCTGAGTATAGAAGAAGTCTTTTCAGGGTTGAGAAAACTTACTGTTAAGGATGTTGAAGCGGTAATGCAATTGCGCCAATCAAGCATCGGAGAACCAAAATTTACAAGTGGTGAGGCCCGAAGAGATGAATCGCGCGAAAGGATGAGCCAGTTGAGAAAGAAACTCAGCGAACGCTTAGTTAAAGTGAAGAATGAAACAGCCATGCTCACCACCTTTAATGAGGTGGATATGTCGCGGGTGATGGAATTAAGACGAACTTATCAGGATGCTTTTTTTAAAAAATATGGCTATAAAATAGGGTTAATATCCTTCTTTATTAAAGCTGTTTCCAACGCTGCCAAACTATATCCTATAGTAAACAGTCGCATCGACGATGGCGAAATTGTAACACCCAATTATACCGATGTTTCTGTGGCTGTTCAGTCGCCCAAAGGTTTAATGGTGCCTGTTATAAGAAATGTGGAGTCTTTAAGTCTACCTCAAATTGAATCGGAGTTAAAGCGATTGTCAGAAAAAGCAAGAGATGGCAAAATATCGATGGAGGAGATGACTGGTGGCACCATAACCGTTACCAATGGAGGCACATTTGGATCCATGTTGTCAACGCCATTAATAAACCCCCCGCAGTCGGCTATTTTAGGAATGCACAATATTGTTGACCGACCGGTTGCCATCAACGGAAAAGTTGAAATACGTCCCATCATGTTTCTGGCTCTGAGTTACGACCATCGTATAGTTGATGGGAAAGACTCTGTAGGCTTTCTGGTGGCAGTAAAAAAGATGATAGAGGAGCCATTGGGCTTATTATCAGTCGATAAAAATCCAAACGAACTTTTATTAGGCCTTTGAAAAAGGCCTTTTTTTATCGAATCCGGTCGATGGATCGAATCAGGGCTTCGTCTCGGCCAATAGCTTTAATTGCCATAAAAACAAGAACCATCGAAATTAAAGGTAACACTATAGCCCATGTAAAGCTTAGTTCAGCACCAAGTTCCTTCGAAGCTGTTTTTCCAAAATAATAAATCATTCCTGATAATCCGGCCAGTAAAACTATTCCCATGGCTGCTAACCTGATTTGGAGTATTCTTTTTCGAAACAAAAATATAATAATCAACAGAAGTGCAACATCTGCTATTAGTAACGATGTTAATGCATAGGCAGGCATCACCAGACGAACTTCAGAATCTATGGAGTACACTCCATCAAAGGTAAGTCTGAAAAGTCCTGTTTCGTTGGCAAGCTGGGCCAGATCCATTGAAAATAATACTGATATTATTACCAGTGCAACGAGTAAATATAAAGACTGAATACGTTGTATCATTTTTTTTTGGCAAAAATAGGAATAAACTCATTAAATTCAATAAAACTAATTTCTTCCTTTCCCAATTTTGTAAAGCAAAGCTTTGTCTTAAAATCTTATATTGTTTGTAATTAGAAATTGATTAGTTATTGTTTTTTTATTATATTTAATTGATATAGATATGGAAATTTCATAAAGAGTTAAAAGCTAATTAACAGGGGCTGTTGATAAGAAATTAATGGGAAATCCAATTTTTTTTTATTAATTTGAAGTATCAGAATATTGATGACATAACATTATTAAAGTAAAAAAGAATGGTTGAACTTTTATCCGTTTTTGGCTGTTTAATAAATAGTTAGTGTTAATTCTGATTGTTTGAATTTTAAATAATCAACCATGAACAGAATACCAGAATCAGAACTTATTATAAATCCCGATGGATCTGTTTTTCATTTGCACATAAAACCTGGCCAGTTGGCTTCAACCGTTATTCTGGTTGGAGACCCCGGAAGGGTTGAAACGGTTGCTTCTTATTTTCAACAGGTTATTCACGAAGGGCAGAACCGCGAATTTGTATGGAAAACCGGGCTTTTTAACAACAAGCAGTTTACTGTTTTGTCAACCGGTATAGGTACTGATAACATTGACATTGTAATAAACGAGTTGGATGCATTGGTTAATGTGGATTTTGAAACCCGCACCCCAAAACCGGAGCATCAAACATTGGAGATTGTACGTATTGGTACGTCCGGTTCGTTACAACAGGATTTGCCTATCGATAGCTGGTTGCTTAGTACCAAGGCTGTTGGGTTCGATGGTTTACTAAATTTTTACGCCAATCGCAACAGCGTGTGTGATATGAAGTTCGAAGAGGCTTTTATTCAGCATGTTGCCTGGAAAACTTGTTTGCCTGCGCCATATACTGTTGATGCTAATCCGGAACTTTTAGCAAGGCTTTCGGGTAGTAAAGTTATTAACGGAGTAACCATTTCGGCTCCAGGTTTTTATGGTCCTCAAGGAAGGGTTATCCGATTGCCGTTACGCATGCCTGCTTTAAACGAAAGTATTACCAATTTCAGGTTTGGAACATTGCGCATTACCAATTTTGAAATGGAATGCTCCGCCATTTATGGCCTTTCTGCATTACTTGGGCATAAAGCAACCACAGTTTGTGCCATCATTGCAAACCGTTTGGCCGGAAAGTACAGTAAAGATTACAAAGTGGTTGTTAAAGAGTTGATTGAATACGTATTAATGTCTCTTTCAAAGTAATTGATAGTGATAGATTGTATGGACAGAAATAAAATTCAGGCCCTTATTTCTCTTTTGGATGATCCGAGTGATGAAATATTCAACACGGTAGAGGGCGAATTGCTTAAAGAAGAAGTGGACATTGTACCCGAGCTTGAAAAAGCCTGGGAATCAACTTTGGATACTACCTATCAAAAAAGGCTTGAAAATCTCATACATACCCTTCAGTTTAAAGATGTAAAGGACCGAATCCGAAAGTGGCTGAATAATGCTGAAGATGATTTATTATACGGAGCCTGGCTGGTTTCAAAATACCAGTACCCCGAGTTAAAATATGATGATATCAACGAGCGCATAAATCAATTAAGAAAAGAGGTCTGGCTTGAGCTCAACGACCATCTTACCGCTCTCGAAAAAGTGCGGATTATGAATCATATTTTGTTCGATGTGCATGGCTTTTCGAGAAACAACAGCAATTTTATGGCGCCTCAAAACTCCTTTATTTGCGATGTTCTTGATACACATAAAGGGAACCCAATTTCTTTGTCAGTTATTTATTCTGTTATTGCCCAGCGACTTGGACTACCCATTTTCGGCGTGAATCTTCCCAAGAATTTTATTCTTTGTTACCTTGATGATACAGGTGGGTTACCTTTTACCGACAAAAGCGGTGATGTTTCTGTACTTTTTTACATTAACCCTATAAATAAAGGTGCCGTACTTGGACGAAAAGAAATAGAATTTTTTATTAAGCAGCAAAAACTGGAGCCGAGGCTTTCTTATTTTGCACCCTGTCCCAATCAGGAAATTGTTCAACGAATGCTCAATAACCTGCTTTATTCCTACGAAACTTTAGGAAATCCTGAGAAGGCTGAAGAAATAAAGGAATTACTGTCGTTGTTTTCTGGTATACCATCGTTTTAAAATACATCATATTAACATTTTAATCTCATCAGAGGTTAGCAATATTATAACATTTAAATGAGTCAAATTAAATCTCTCGAACCAGTTTCTGTATGGCATTACTTTCAGGACATATGTAATATTCCCCGTCCATCAAAGAAAGAAGCATTAATAACCCGGTATCTGCTCGATTTTGGATCTCAACATGGTCTTGTAACCCTACAGGATAAAAAGGGCAATATTTTAATTAAAAAGCAGGCTGTTAAAGGCTACGAAAATAAAGTGCCGGTTATTCTGCAATCGCATGTTGATATGGTTTGCGAAAAAAACAGTAACGTGGAGTTTGATTTTCTTACTGATTCCATAAAACCCTATATTGATGGCAACTGGGTAAAAGCCAGAGGGACAACTCTTGGGGCCGATAATGGTATTGGAATGGCTTATCAATTGGCTCTTTTGGCAGCTGATAATATACCTCATGGCCCTGTTGAGTGCTTATTTACCGTAGATGAAGAAACCGGATTATCAGGCGCCTTTGGCCTTGAGCCTGGTTTTTTGGAGGGGAAAATCCTGATAAACCTCGACTCGGAAGATGAAGGCGTTGTTTTTATTGGTTGCGCGGGTGGTATTGATACGGTTGGTATATTAATCCCTGAATTTGAGAAGGCCCCTGATTCTTCATTTGCATTTAAAGTGTCGGTAACCGGACTTAAAGGCGGTCACTCGGGCGATGATATTCATCGGGGCCTGGGCAATGCCAATAAAATATTAAACCGATACTTGTGGGATATTACCCGTCAACTGGGTTTCAGACTGGCTTCCATCGATGGTGGAAATCTTCGTAATGCCATAGCACGTGAAGCCTGGGCTACAGGAGTGGTCCCCTATCATAAAAAGGAGGATGTTAGGGTATTGTTTAATGTGTTTTTATCAGAAATTGAAACGGAGTTCAAACATACCGAACCTGACGTTAAGTTCACTTTGGAGTCGATCGATGTGCCATCAAGGGTATTATCGGCACCTTTTCAACTTCGTTTATTGAATATGTTATATGCCTTACCACATGGCGTTTTAGCCATGAGTCAGGAAATTCCGGGTCTGGTTGAGACCTCAACTAATCTGGCATCAATAAAAATGAATGAAACTGAATTAATAATTACCACCTCTCAGCGAAGCTCGGTTGAAAGTTCCAAATTCGATGCTGCCAATATGGTTGAGTCGGTTATGTTGCTGGGTGGAGCTAAAGTAACACATTCTGAGGGATATCCGGGCTGGGCTCCCAATACCCAGTCTGAAATTCTTAAAATCGCTGTTGACTGTTACAAGCAGCGATTTGGCATGGAGCCTGAAGTGAAAGCCATACATGCCGGTTTGGAATGCGGTTTGTTTCTGGCAAAATACCCCGGCCTGGATATGATATCAATAGGTCCCACCATAAAAGGGGCCCATTCACCTGACGAACGGGTGCTCATATCATCAGTTAAAAATTACTGGGAACACCTGCTCGACATACTTATTGCTTTGTCAGAACATTAAAAAGCATTACTTTTCCCTTGTTTCATATTGCATTCTCCATACTAATTGTCTAACTTGTATGGATGCTGGATGAATGATTCTTTTTCGTTGATTAAAAGAATCATTTTTATGTATCCTGAAGCTATTAGTTGCGTATACCAAAACAATATTATAAATTTTTAAACGCCAATAAATATATGGAGAAGGTAAAGACCAAGCATTTTCAGTATACTGGTCTTGACGACTATGATAAGTCGCTGGATGATCAGATGAATGAGTTTCTTGAAGCCGAATCGATAAAGGCTGAGCAGATTGTTGATGTTGAATATTCGGCACATTCTAGCCAGGGTGTTAACACATATTCTGCTTTATTGATTTATAAAACAATTTAAAAATTCATTCTTTTTAGATTAAAAGAGGGTGTCTCAAAAGTCCGAGACACCCTCTTTTTATTCTTACTCCTGCCCAAGAAGTTTTTCAAATATTTAATTCTCAGGGGCTTTAAAAAACTTTTGAGACAGCCTCTTTTTGTGGAAAATGCCATCAGTCCGTTTGCAAAATCCTGATTTTTTTTGGTAGAAAAATGTTTAATTTTAAGCTCTAAAAATCAGACAATTAATTTTGTATGCAACTATTTAGATGGTTTAAAAAGCCAAAGAACGATATTAAGCCCGGAACATCAAAACTGAGCCATGGTGTTGGAATTGCATTAAGTGGTGGCGGAGCCCGGGGATATGCTCATATTGGGGTTTTAAAAGCTTTAAGCAAGCATAAAATTGAACCGGCCATTGTGTCGGGAACCAGCATGGGGTCGTTGATTGGGGTGTTATATGCAGCAGGGTTTTCACCTATTGAAATACAGGAACTTGTAAAAAAGGAACCCATCGTTAAAATGGTTAAAATGGCTTTTGGCAAACACGGCTTTTTTGAAATGATCGGTGTGCGCAAAATTTTAAATCAGGTTATAAGCCCCAATGATTTTTCTACCCTAAAAAAACCGTTTTACTTGTCGGTTACCAACCTGAATAAGGGTATTAACGAGGTGAAAAGCAGTGGAATACTGATAGAATATGTGATTGCATCATGTTCGGTTCCGGTGGTTTTTGCTCCGGTTGAAATTGCCGGAACAACTTATGTAGATGGAGGTTTGTTCGATAATCTTCCGGCTGAGTGCATTCGCGAAAACTGCAATTTTTTAATTGGTGTTAATGTTAATCCTACCGGAGTGGTTGATAAATTTGATGGCATACGCGATGTAGCCGAGCGGTCGTTTACCCTGAGCATCGACCAAAATGTTCGAATTTCGAAAGCTGTGTGCGATGTTGTTATTGAACCCCCGGGCATTTTGAATTTTACTTTTTGGGATTTCGATAAGGTTGATAAAATTGTAGAAGTTGGTTATCAATATACCACTCAATTGTTGCAACAAGGTGGGCTTAATCTTCCAATTGCAACCATGCCATAAATCCTTTATCGGTTGGAGGTGGTGTTAATGCAACCAATCCATTGGCTATCAATCCATCTTCCAGTTGAGGCTTATTTTGATTGTGGGTTTGTAATAATTTATCCCATTGGGTTTTATCAGTCATGGATATTTGCCATTTCCCTTTTTTCAGTGGATGAATGTGTTTTCTTAAGTGGATATTTAACAATCCCATGGAGTGACGCAGGTTTATTTCAATACAGGGGTGAAGTCTTATTTGCTGTTTTGAGTTTTTGAACAAAAGGGCGTCGATGCCTGCCGGGCCTTGATAAATATCGGCAATGTTGAGTTTTATAAGACTGTCTTTTAAAATTTGTGCCCCCTGATTAATAATATCATTTAAAAAATTGACTTCGGCCGGCAAAGGATTTGGAAAATTGGTATAGCATCCCCGGAATTGCCCGGCAGCATCGGCTTCAAAGAAATTATAACCCAGATAGGTAACTGAATCTTTTTCAATAAAGAAATGAAATGACAGGTCAGTAACTTTATTGAGAAATGGCTCTGCAAATAAAAAGCCCTGCTGCTTCAGTTTCGATATTACCCATGGGTTTTGTTCTGCTTTTTCATTTAAATCGCGAATTTTAAACAATCCTCTTCCCGAGGCACTCCAAGGGGTTTTTAATAGGGTAGGCGGTGGCAATTGGTGGTTGATGTATGCTATTTCTGAAAGAGTGGTTATTTTAACCGGTTGAGCAGGTAACTCAATTAAATTGTAATTGCCGCATTTTAAATCAATTACCTGCAAAAGTAATCTGAACCCGGTTTCCCGGCTTAAGAGCAAACGGTGACGAGTCTCCCACTGTTGCATAGGATGCTGCTGCCAGTTGGGATGGCATTTTGACTTAAATGGTTTCAGAACCTGATGCACTGCAGGACTCCAGCCCCAGGGTCGAAGATGTTCAATAGGCAGTAGTTCTTCATTCAACCCTTCAGGTGTTTGAATAAATTGCGGCACTTTAAAGCCAAATTTCTGTAATGTCTCAATAAATTCGGGAGAAACCTTTTTGCGTGTTAATACAAAATCTTTTCCATCGGCAAAAAAACATGGGATGGTTTCAAGTTGTTGTTCAAACTGTTGCAAATGGGAGGGAGGTGTATAAGAAAGATGGCCGTTGGCAACCGCCATTTCGCAGGTAGGATTGAAATAAAACAGCTCTTTACTCATTTTAAAACCCCCAATGCAATGGCTATAAAACTTGGACCGTTAATACCAGCATGAATAATCACACCTGTCCACGAGTTTTTTGTTTTTTGAACAATATACGACTGAATAAACAGAATTGGCAGCAAGGTAATAAGCAGCTGCCATCCAAAGGCAATATGTACCAAACCCCATCCCAAAGCATGAATAACCCATGCTTTTTTGCCAAATGCAATTTCCTGACGGGGTAACATAACGCCTCGCCAAAGCAGTTCTTCACCTAAAATGTTTAGAATCCAGTAGGGAAACCACACTGCCAGGAGCCAGTATCTTCCGCTGTTTAAAGGCTCAAAGGCCATAAAGGGAGGGGTGCTGTCAAATTCACCATAAACCCATTCAATTAACGACATAACTGCTGCACTTAATGCAATTATTAAAATCAACCCCCCAATACTTAGCAACAAATCTTTTTTAGTAATGGTTTTAAAACGCAGACGTTTTATCCAGGTTTCCCGTTTGAAACTGTATTCCTCTAACTTCAAAATGATGATGGCTGTGATAATCAGAGGAAGAAAAACGCCCAGCCCGGCCACCAAAAACCAAAAAAATATGATTTCCATACCGGTTATTTTGTTTAGCCATGGAATGGTGTAATGCGTTTGCAAAAACAAAACAACTGCCGTAATGCCAAATATCAGAAACGAACTTCTTAGTCCTAATGGTTTTAAAGGTGGATTGATTCCTTCCATTTTTTAGTTTTTT